>NZ_AMSS01000053.1 GCF_000313935.1 Acinetobacter sp. WC-141
CTGTAGCGACCCTTTGCCGTGAACACGGCATGAGTAATGCTACCTTTTATAAATGGCGTGCCAAATATGGTGGTATGGATACATCATTAATGGCTCGACTGAAAGAGCTAGAAGCCGAAAATACCAGACTTAAAAAGATGTATGCGGAAGAGCGATTAAAGGCCGAAATCATCCAGGAAGCGATGGCAAAAAAGTGGTAAAGCCATCTTGCCGGCGTAAGATGGCACAACAGGCAGTTGCCCAGCATGCCATTAGTATTCGTTTGGCTTGTAAAGCATTTGGCATTAGTGAAACCTGCTACCGCTATCAAGCCAAACTCAGCGATGACAATGCACTCATTGCTGAACAGCTCATTGAACTCACTGAGGAAAATTCCGATTGGGGCTTTGGTTTGTGCTTCTCGTATTTACGGCATGTTGAGAGTTGCTGCTGGAATCACAAGCGGGTTTACCGCATTTACTGTGAGTTGGCACTGAATCTGCGTATTAAACCGAGAAGAAGACTAAAACGGCATGCGCCTGAACCATTGAAAGAACCAATCCGAGAAAATCAGGTTTGGTCATTAGATTTTATGCATGATCAGCTTTCCGATGGTCGCAAGTTTCGATTATTGAATGTGATTGATGATTACCGCCGCGAAGGCCTAGCCATTGAAGCAGGGTTCTCATTGCCCACAATCAGGGTTATTCGTACGTTGAATCAATTGCTGGAGTGGAGAGAAAAACCGTTAGTGATCCGATGCGATAATGGTCCCGAATTTATCAGTCACGAATTTGTGCGCTGGGCTACTGAGCACGGTATTCGTATTGAATATATTCAACCGGGTAAGCCACAGCAGAATGCGTATATTGAACGCTATAATCGGACCATACGTTATAGTTGGCTGAGCAAGCATTTATTTGATACTTTGGATGAAGTACAAGATTATGCAACAAACTGGTTGTGGCATTACAACCATGAAAGACCACATCAAGCTAACAAAGGAAAGCCACCTCTAATGGCTGCTTAACCTCTACTTTTAACTTCGGTTATTTATGGGAGGATTACCGATGTATATGTTTCTTAAGTAAATAGTTTAAATATTTAACTTATAGGGCTTAGTTGTTAGTACGCTGTCTAGAGAATTATTGAATACATATTTTCTTACTAAAAAGGTCTTAAGAATAGACTAATTTTTTCTAGGAGAGCGGTGGTGGTCCACCACTCATTAAAATGCTGAGGCTAGGATTTCTGTTTGTTTTTTTGGCGTAAGACATACAAATATAAGTTTTCTACTTTTTCACGTGCCCATGGTGTGGTACGTAAGAATCGTAATGAGGATTTAACACTTGGATCTATGCAAAAACATCTAATTTCAATTTTACGACTTAAGCCTTCAAATCCACCGTAGTAATCCAATAATTCATCCAAAATGTCAGCAAGTTTTTTGCCGTGTAAAGGGTCATTGGAGGCGTTCATAATAGATCAACAATATTTTGGGAGTCCATTATTATAACCTGAGCTAGTTGGAAAGTGAGAGTGATTGCGGAAACACATCCCGAAGCTTATTAGGTTGTAATTGATTATCGAAACTGGCTGATTTTAGTTTTTAGACTTAAACAAGCCAGATAAAGAGAAAGATTTCTGGAATATTTTTTAATGCCTTAGTGTGAGTATTTGAAATGTTGTATGTATTGTGGGGATGGAAATCTAAAGAATAGCTGTACACATAAATTATATAAGTTTTTCAAAAGCATGCATAGCAGTATTTTTTATTTTTTTAATTAAATTTCAATGGGATAAGTGGTTATATGAGTTTTAAATAAGAGCTTAGGCAGGTTAATAATTTTGATGTTTAAAAGGCGATTTAGAAAAGAAATCTATATGGCAGCCAGTAGTAGTCACAAAATACAGCTCGTAAAGGTGATGTGCAGTTCACTAGGGTAAATATAAAAATGCAATTACAACTTATCGGAAATTACCTAGAGAATTGTTCCGGCGAAGATTAGAAATAGGGTTAAATCAATTTAAGCCGTTAAGAGTACCACAGCTTAGTAAGTTGCTTGAGCAACAAATACAGTTGGGAAAGCTTTTAACAATTCAGTGTAATGAAGCATAGATAGATATAGCGTAGTAACAATACAGAGTAGCCAGGGCCTTATATATGGTAGGTTTCCAAATCTTCTATTTAACATAATATACATTATACGAACAGCTATATAATTCGGTAATAAGCCCTTAGTACTACGCTTTACTTAAACTCTAATACTTATTTTTCTCGTGCTAGCGCTTAAGCAATGCTGTATGTCGATGACAGCTTTAAAGGATGTTTATTTTCCTAAGATAATTTTTATCAAGAATAAAGACTTCATCATCCAAATAAAATTTAAGTAAATGGTGATCTTCATCTGATTTGAATATTACTATGCTTTTTCTCTAGCTCATATTTCAACTTGATATAGTTTGATGTTGAAAATATCGTGCATGTTTGACTGCATAAAAATTTAAAGAAATCTTAGAAGCTAAAACTAGCTTTCTTTTAGTGTCCCCGTATATTTAAATACTAAAAGTATGTGATGAATTTCAATTTATAAGATATAACATTCACATATTTAACCAATAAGGTGAATTTAACTTACAAATTAAAATAAAAAGTATAATTAATCACATTTTAAACTAAATAAGTATCTTATATCTCTGTAATAGCCTTGTAATACAAAACCTAAAATCTCAATATATAATTTACATATTATTTAAATATTAAACTATATATCATTTGGTCCTTTAATTTTATTCTGTTGCAATATTGAGCTATTGTTTTTATATTTAATTAAATATCAACAACTTAATTTGGTGTGATTAATTTTACGTCATTATGATTATTATATTTATTAATATGGTTTAGAAATTTTAACCATTACATTATTTAAAACAATTAATGTGATTTATATCACGCGAAAATTAATAATTTTTTATTGAATTAAACTTAATTATTGTTTTTAAATTAAAAATATTGTATCAAATATATAAACTATTTTATAAATAGGCATATAAAATGAAAAATAATATTTTTAAACTTCTTATTCTGATGGTTGTTTCCACTTCCCCACTATTTTGTTATGCAAATAACACAATAATGATAAGAGGAAATATTGTTGAAGATACATGTTCAACACAACATAGCGAAATAGAATGTGTTGAGGTAAACAATTTAAATATTAAACTTGATAGTGAATATTTAAATAGAGATAGTCTTTTTAAGTTGGCTCAACATACTGAGAAAATGGACACTAGCATTGAAAGCATAGGTTCAAATCACAAAGTCGTACTTATCAACTATCATTAACTTATTACGCATATCATTGAGGCTATTCCTGCAGTAAGCTCAAAATTAAAGAGTGATTTGTCGAACTCATCGCATATTTTGATGAAATAGATGAATCGCTCTTTTTCTATAAAAAATGACTATTTGTTTATTTCTTCTGTATACATATGCATAATTTATTCTATATAATTGTATTCTAAGAATTTAAGATCATTTTTCACATAAATGGTTTAATTCTTTTCTATTTGTATAGTGTTCTTATGTAACTTGCTTCTTTTCATAGCTTTTCTTTTTCATAAAACAAAAAAACTTTCATAAACAGCTATATAAGCTGTAATTACCCACTCTGCATTCTAAATAAAGAATGTGGTTCAATTAAAATTATTAAAAAATAATGTGATCTAGTTTGCATTTTGTTTAAGAAGTGTTAATATCGCCGCATTACTTTTCAAGATGTCAAACACTGGAAAAGTAAGGAATTAAAACTTTTATCCAGACTTTTGAGAAAACACTATGAAAAAACTTGCTTTGATCGCTGCTCTTTCGGTTGTAGGGATTGCGAATGCTCAAGCTGCTGATGGTACAATTACAATTAATGGTTTAGTTACAGACAAAACTTGTGACATCGTTACCCCTGCTGGTAAAGACTTCACAGTTACTCTTCCAACTGTTTCTAAACAAACTTTAGCTGTTGCTGGGGATGTTGCTGGTCGTACTCCTTTCCAAATCAACTTAGCTAACTGTTCACAAGGTAAAGTAGCTACTTACTTCGAACCAGGTGCAACTGTTGACTTTAATACTGGTCGTTTACTTAACCAAGACGCTACTGGTGCTAAAAACGTTAACGTTCAACTTTTAGGTAGCAACAACAATTTCATCCCAGTTCTTGCTGCGGGTGCAAACGGTGCTCAAGCTAACTCTCAGTGGGTTGACGTAGCTGAAGGCGCAAGTGCTGACCTTAACTACTATGCTGAATACTATGCAACTGGCGCTTCTACTGCTGGTAAAGTAACTACTTCTGTTCAATACACAATTATCTATCAATAATTAATTGATAGCGGGGTTTCTATGTCCGCATGGAAACCCTGTTTTTTTGTGTACCGCTTTCCCGAATCTTTCTTGGTTGAGAACTCGAAAAATGAAATTGAACAGTTATAATTTTTTGTTAGGTTTGGCATTTGCTTCAGCAGTTGTCGCACCTGCTACTCAAGCAGAAATTGTAATTCATGGCACTCGTGTAATTTATCCGTCGGATGCTAGAGAAGTTACGCTACAAGTTAGCAATAACGGTTCAAAGCCAGCACTTGTCCAAGCTTGGATTGATGAAGGTGACCCAAAAAGTACACCGGACCAATCAAAAGTTCCTTTTATGATTGCTCCACCAATTTCTCGTGTTGAAGCAACGAAAAGTCAGACCCTTCGTATTACTGCTTTGCCAAATGCTTCTCAACTAAATCAGAAGCAAGAAACGGTTTTGTGGTTGAATATTTTGGATATTCCGCCTAGACCCACTTCAAAAAGTGAAGATACGACACCTGATAATTTCCTGCAACTTGCAATTCGTTCACGGATTAAATTCTTCTATCGTCCATCATCGATTAAAGAAGACGCGAATTTAGCATCAGATAAGCTTCAATGGATTAAATCTGGTCAAAGTTTAACGGTAAAAAATCCTACCCCTTTTCATATCACGCTGACTTCTGTTTACCAAAAGGCTGGTGATAAAAAAGTTGATTTATTACCTCAAGGGCTAATGATTAAGCCTTTTTCTGAAGCGTCAGTTCAACTTAAGAATGGCAATCTTCAAGATATGAGTTTTATTAATGTCAATGACTACGGTGGTCGAGTCGAACACCCAATAAAACTTCAGTAATCAGATTTATCTTTTTAATAAATTTAAGCACCTATATGTGTAGGCGGACTTAGCTATGCCAAAAAAAAGGCAAGAATCTTATAAATTATTAAAACGCCATATTTGTTACTACTTGGCTTCTGGTGTTGTCACAATGACAATGCCTGTATTCGTGCATGCTGAAGAAACAACTACGAGTGCTCCAGTAGAGGCTGAATTTGATTCTGCTTTTTTAATTGGAGATGCTCAAAAAGTTGACATTTCTCGTTTTAAATATGGTAACCCGGTTTTACCGGGCGAATACAACGTTGATCTATATGTAAACGGTCAATGGTTCGGTAAACGCCGCATGGTCTTTAAAGCCTTAGACCCAAATAAAAATGCAGTAACTTGCTTTACAGGAATGAACCTCCTCGAGTACGGCGTTAAACAAGACGTTTTGTCTAAGCACACGACCCTTCAAAAAGAAAATAATAGTTGTTATAAAATTGAAGAGTGGGTTGAAAATGCATTTTATGAATTTGATACCTCTCGTTTACGTGTAGATATTTCTATTCCACAAGTTGCATTGCAAAAAAATGCGCAAGGCTATGTCGACCCAAGCGTATGGGATCGAGGCATTAATGCTGGTTTTCTATCTTATAGTGGTAGTGCCTATAAAACATTTAATCAGTCTGGTGACCGAAGCGAAACTACAAACGCATTTATGGGCGTTACAGCTGGTTTAAATATTGCTGGCTGGCAATTACGTCATAATGGCCAATGGCAATGGCAAGATACCCCTGCTGAAAATCAATCAAAATCGAATTATCAAGAAACAAGTACATACTTACAAAGAGCTTTCCCTAAATACCGTGGTGTTTTAACGCTAGGTGATAGTTTTACCAACGGTGAAGTATTTGACTCTATTGGTTATCGCGGTATTGATTTCTCAAGCGATGATCGCATGCTACCAAATAGTATGTTGGGCTACGCCCCTCGTATTCGTGGTAATGCAAAAACCAATGCAAAGGTTGAAGTTCGTCAACAAGGCCAACTTATTTATCAAACAACTGTTGCACCAGGTAACTTTGAGATTAATGACCTTTACCCTACTGGTTTTGGTGGAGAAATTGAAGTTTCTATTATTGAAGCAAATGGCCAAGTACAAAAATTCTCTGTTCCATATGCTTCAGTTGTACAGATGCTCCGTCCGGGCGTAAACCGTTACTCTTTAACCGTAGGTCAGTTCCGAGATCAAGATATTGATATTAATCCTTGGGTTGTTCAAGGGAAATATCAACAAGGGATTAACAACTACCTAACAGGTTACACAGGTATCCAAGCAACGGAAAACTATGCTGCTGTCTTATTAGGTGCTGCTTTTGCTACACCAATTGGTGCCGTCGCGTTAGATGTTACCCACTCAGAAGCTGACTTTGAAAAGCAGTCATCACAATCTGGGCAAAGTTTCCGTTTAAGTTATAGTAAGTTGATCTCTCCGACCAACACAAACTTAACACTAGCAGCTTATCGTTATTCGACAGAAAACTTCTATAAATTACGTGATGCTCTGCTTATTCGCGATTTAGAAGAAAAAGGCGTAAATACCTATGCTGCTGCGGGTCATCAGCGTAGTGAATTCCAAATTACTTTAAACCAAGGTCTTCCTGAAGGTTGGGGTAACTTCTATGTAGTGGGTTCATGGGTTGACTATTGGAACCGTAGTGAAAGTACTAAACAGTACCAAATTGGTTATAGCAATAACTACCATGGTTTAACTTATGGTTTGTCTGCAATTAACCGTAAAGTTGAGTACGGTTCAAATGATACGTCTCATGATACTGAATATTTAATGACGCTTTCATTCCCAATTAACTTTAAGAAGAACTCAGTTAACGTCAACGTTACTGCTTCTGAAGATAGCCGTACTGTTGGCGCAAGCGGAATGGTGGGTGATCGCTTTAGTTATGGTGCCTCTGTGTCGCATCAGGACTATGCAAATCCATCATTTAACGCAAATGGACGTTACCGTACTAACTATGCAACTGTTGGTGGTTCTTATAGTATTGCTGACTCTTACCAACAAGCAATGGTTAGCTTAAGTGGTAGTGTGGTTGCACATTCAGATGGTATTTTATTTGGACCTGAGCAAGGCCAAACGATGGTACTTGTACATGCACCTGATGCAGCTGGGGCAAAAGTTAATAATACCGTTGGTTTAAGTGTAAATAAGGCTGGTTATGCGGTTATCCCGTATGTTACACCTTATCGCCTAAACGATATTACGCTTGACCCACAAGAAATGTCGAGCCAAGTAGAGCTTGAAGAAACTAGTCAACGTATCGCACCTTTTGCTGGTGCAATTGCGAAAGTAGATTTTGCGACTAAGACAGGTTATGCAGTCTACATTAATAGTAAAACTGCTGATGGCAACAGTTTACCGTTTGCAGCTCAAGTCTTTAACCAAAAAGATGAAGCTGTAGGTATTGTTGCGCAAGGTAGTATGATTTACTTACGTACCCCACTTGCTCAAGATCGTCTCTATGTAAAATGGGGCGATGAAGGTAATGAGCGTTGTTCGGTTGAGTACAACATCAGTAATCAGTTGCAAAGTAAGCAACAAAGCATGGTAATGACTGAGGCTGTCTGCAAATGAAAAGAATATTATTAACGGGTGCTATATTTACGGCTGGCCTTGGCGTGTATAGCGAAGCTAATGCTTACTGTACTTTAGACAATAAGAATGGAGGCTCATTTAGCACGGTTGACATTTCCATGGCCGTAGGTCGCGTTGTGGTAAGACCAAGTGATCCTGTTGGAATGGTTTTAAGAAAAGCAACTTTTCCAATTACCGACAATGGTTCAAGAGCTAAATGTACGTCTTATAGTGATACTATTACTGCCGCACTTACTCAAGGTTATGCATTAAGCCCACTAGGGAATAATATCTATTCTACCAACATTCCTGGGATTGGTATTCGTCTTTACCGTGAAGCGGAAAATGCAACTAACTTTTCAGGGTATTATCCATATACTCGTAGTTTAACACCAAGCACTTATTATACTCTTGCTTCGGGATATTTTGTTGTCGAAATTGTGAAAACTGCTGCACAGACTGGTTCGGGTGCATTAGTGCCTGGTTTATATAGTCGATACTATGTAAGTGGTTATATGAACCGCCCTTTTTTAACCAGTACAGTTAACGGTGATGCAATTACCATCGCCTCTTCTTCATGTGAAATTCAAGGTAATATTAATAAAGTTGTACAATTGCCAACAGTTACCAAGGCTGGTTTTAAAGGCATTGGCTCAACTCAAGGCGAACAAACCTTCGATATGAACATTCTCTGTAATGGTGGTATTAATCCAACAGGTTATGAAGAGAAGAACCTGATTAGCTTAACTTACGACTTTACCCAAGACGGAACAAATAATCAGGTATTGGCAAATACTGCTCCGACATCTGAAAAAGCAAACGGCGTAGGTGTACAGTTACTTTGGAACTATCAAAATAAGAATCAGGTCATCAAAAAAGGTGACAAATTAGCACTAGGTACATTGTCTTCTAACCAGACAATTCAGTATAACGTACCGATGACTGCCCGCTACTATCAAACAGCAACAAATGTGACTGCTGGGAAAGTTCGTGCAATGGCTACTGTAACGATTCAATATGATTAATCATATTGAATCGTTATTAAGTGGAATAAAATTCAAAATCATAAATATTAATAATAAATTTTACTTTATCACTACTTTCTAAAAACTTAATACTTAACTTAATAGGAATATTTATGAAAAAAATAGGTATAGTTGCTGTTAGTGCAGTGACATTATGTTGGGCAATGTATGAGGTAACTTCTGACAATACGAATACAGTACGACGTAACGAATCTAGCCAAAAAGTCACATCTAAAAACTTTTCATCAACAGCAAAGAATGAAAAATTAGCACCTCAAATGCTTTTGGCTCAAACTACTTCCCTTAATTCTTCAGCCCCAGTCTGCAAATACAATTTTGATGCGACTCAAGAAGATTATGATCTATTGAACACTCAGGACCCAGATCGACCACCTATGCAAATATTTCCATTGATAAATGGTCAAAAATTTGGTTTTAAAGTAGAGCCTGTCACTGAAAATAATTACGGTTATCTTGATTACAATGCAAAAAGTAAGGCAAAAGTGAATTCAACGAGTTATGAAGGTGATTTCTTATTACCTAGTAAAGGTATTGTTGCTTTTGAGATGGAGCTTAAAGTACCCACCCTTTCTTCGAGCAGTTCCTCTTACTCAGCCGACATTAGTTTTAATGGTGTAACTTATAATGGCTATACAATTAGATCAAATTATCATTTTGATATTGGTGCTCATGATTTTGAATTTGGTGAGAATCCACCTCGTTTATATCATAGCTTATCATCGGAAGTGGGAGATTATGAACTTATCGATAGGTACTTTAAAAACAAGCAAATGACAGATAATACAAATGAATATCAACGCTTAGGTGTTTACATTAATCAGGATACTAAGCAAGTCGGATTTATTTCTAATGGCGTTGATGAAGGATATCAATTTAAATTACCTGGTGCATTACAGAAAATAGCTTTCTCAATGAATGGAAATATAAATATTCTTTCTACGAATTTATTTGGACAAGAGTTGTCTAACGAACTCATTACTGACCGTAATGCGCTACAGTTTAGTTACCCTCAAGGCACAACTGACATGTGTGGTAATGCTATTTAAGATATAAAACTATAAGTCGTAAAAAAGGGCTGAATCACAGCCCTTCTTTATTTCATTTAGAAATGAATGACAGTACGAATTGATTTACCTTCATGCATTAAATCAAAAGCGGTATTAATGTCTTGTAGAGGCATAGTATGAGTCACAAAAGGTTCAAGTTGAATCTCACCTTTCATAGCATCTTCGACCATTTTAGGAAGTTGTGAGCGACCTTTTACTCCACCAAACGCAGTACCCAACCATTTACGGCCAGTAACTAGCTGGAATGGACGAGTTGAAATCTCTTGACCTGCACCCGCAACACCAATAATAACGGATTGTCCCCAACCACGATGTGCACACTCTAGAGCCGAACGCATAACATTGACGTTACCAATACATTCAAACGAATGATCTACACCCCAACCTGTCATTTCTACAATGACTTGTTGAATTGGCTTATCGTAATCTTTAGGGTTTAAGAAATCTGTAGCACCAAACTGCTTAGCGAGTTCAAATTTATCTGGGTTGGTGTCTACCACAATAATTTGCCCTGCTTTCGCTTGACGTGCACCTTGTACAACAGCTAAACCAATACCGCCTAGACCAAATACGGCAACAGAATCACCTTCTTGTACTTTTGCTGTGTTATGCACGGCGCCAATACCAGTCGTCACGCCACATCCAAGTAAACAAACTTGTTCGTGATTCGCTTCAGGATTGATTTTAGCTAAAGAGACTTCCGCAACTACTGTATATTCACTAAAGGTTGAACAACCCATGTAGTGGTAAATCGGTTCACCATTGTAAGAAAAACGTGTGGTTCCATCTGGCATGACACCTTTTCCTTGGGTTGCACGTACTGCAACACACAAGTTGGTTTTTCCAGATTTACAGAATAAGCATTCTTTACATTCAGCTGTATAAAGTGGAATCACGTGATCCCCTGGGTGAACGCTTGTTACGCCCTCACCCACTTCAACCACAACACCTGCGCCTTCATGACCTAAAATCGCTGGGAAAACACCTTCTGGGTCATCGCCAGATAATGTAAAAGCATCGGTATGACATACCCCTGTATGGGTAATTTTTATTAAAACTTCACCCGCTTGAGGTGGTGCAACATCAACTTCAACAATTTCTAAAGGTTTTCCTGGGGCAAAGGCGACAGCTGCACGAGATTTCATCTTTGGGTTTCCTTTAAATCATTCGGTATTTATAGTCGAGCAAAATAAATTATGTAACAGTAATACAAGAGCTTAATTTTGCTTAAATTAAAATTGGCTTTCATGACAATCCATCACAGCATAGCCAGTCAAGTACGTCTAAGCAAGCCTACATTTAAAAAAGAAGAAAACCTCTTACTTGAAGAGGTTTCTTATCAAATCACTTATTTTATAAAAGGGTTATGTTTACTTAGAGGTAAATATCTGGTGGATATGGTGTGTTATCGCTAATTGGCGAATACAACGTATTTTCAACAAAGAAGCCATTTGGGGCTTGAGTGGTATCGATGGTAATTGAATCATACATAACTTGTGGATATGCCCAGATAAATTGCTTCATTAAACCTAAAGAAATATTGTTTTTCATGTCACCAAAAATTCTTTGCCAGATAGGTGTGCGATAAGGTTTGTTTTTGTCGAACCCATAAATATAAGCAATAGAGGCATCGGGAACAAATCCAGATAAGTAAATGACTTTATTTGCGGGATAACCTAGACTTTGTATAGGGATTTGGGAAACTGCCTGATGTGCCAAGTCTAAGCGAGCTTCTAATAGCCAGTCATAGGCTTCTGTCATCATATAATCAAAGTTAGGATATGCGTAATGTTGACTTGGATAGTTAATATAAGTTGCTAATGTCTGAATTGGAGATTGAATGGAAGGAAAGAAAATGAGTGGGCTCACTTTGGCACTAGAATATTTTGCTTTGATAACGGTACGAATGTCTTGACAGGTTTGTCCTAATTTATTTCTAAGCCACGTTTTAAACTCATCATAAGGCGTGCCTGTTTTATTCATTGCCTCATAAATTGTGCCTAAATCGGGCGCATATAAACCTGTATCAGCATTAAATGCCAGTTTAGTTGGATAGTCATATACACAAGGTAGATTTGTGCCAGTGTTATACCACCACCAAGGTTCACCGATCTGCATGTTTACATCACATCCCCCTGCAACCATTGTATCTGCAAATTCAATAAAGACTTTATGTAGATATGCCAATGCATTTTTGTCACTTAAACTAAAGAAATAACTGGGAGGCTCGTAACCTGTACGACCTAAGTTATTATTCCAGTCACGCTGTGCCCAATATTCATTGGCCCCCAAGGAATACATTTCAAAGCTTACCCCAAAGATGGGTTGCATACTTGCGCTATGTAATGCCTGAGCATATTTCTCATGCCATTTACGGGTACATGAGTTAACGACTGCCTCACCTGTTACCAACGTATCTGGTATTTGCCATTTATTAATATCACTTTTCCATGTCATTTCAGGATAATGCGACATTCCACAATAGTGATTAACCAAACCTTGATATCCCAAAGCAGCCATATTATTGACGAGGCGCTGTGGATTTAAATCGTAATGGTTGTCATAGCTTGTACAGATACCATAATTATGCGGAGGTACAACAACGCGGCTCAAATTTAACTTTGCATTGGTGCCGGTTACAGCGGAATTGGTCAGACGAATGTAACCGTCTTCTGGTTGGCTTAAAGGTGTGGCTGATTGGCCATTATAATGGCTGGTGAAACCTGAAAAAGAGATGCGCTGAATGTTCGTGACCGGAAAACTGTCTGTAGCAGAAAAACCAGCTTTTACTGTATCCCAATTAATATGGATATGCGCCGTGCGAGATGAAGGATTATTTGCGTAATTAAATAAGACAACATAAGCAACTTTATCTACACCATTATCTTTATAGTACACCGTTAAAGTCGGGGTTAAACTCGGATTGTTTAGCACTGGCATAGAGGCAGATAATTCAATATCGAAATCCCAAACTACCCCTGCATAGCTATATTTGGTTTCATACGCTAAAAACTTATGGTCTTTAGTATCGGAAGAATCCCAACTAATTCCTACTAAGTCATTTGCCATACGTGATCTAAAAGATGCCTCAAATCCATTCCCATAATTTGTAATGGCAAAAGACATGGTTTGTGGACCGTCTATTCTCCAATAAATAGGACTAAATCGATCAATAAGTGTATTTTGAGTGATTGGATGGGGTGATGAATTAGAATTATTTTGCACATTTTGTCGATTAGTTATCATGTCGTCATTCTCTTAATGTATTAAGAGGTTTCATATTAAATAATTCTTCTTTCTTTATTGTTCGGATAAGTAACAAGGACGTTTAAATTATTTACAGTTAATATTTTTTATAAAGATCAAAATAATATTAAAGAAGAAAACCTAATATTATCCTGAAATATTTTTGCACTATGGAGATAATAAATGTCAAGTTTTATGCAGCCTATATACTTTAGGGCGTTGTTTGTATTTACTCCTCTTGTGATTGCACTAACAGGTTGTAGTGAAGCTTTACATTCCCAAAGAATGACACCAAGAAAGCTATCTTCAGAAAATATCGCTTATCCAAAAGTTGATACTTTTTTAGGAGAAAAGTTACAGCCTAATGAAGAAGGCTTAGCCCAGAACATAGCTCAAGTCATTGAAAAGTCAATTCGTGAACAATATACGGCGGGAAATGCTTTACGTGATGCACATCCTAAAGCACATGGCTGTGTTCGAGCCGAGTTTCATGTCTCAAAAAATATACCAGCTCAGCTAGCTAAAGGAGTTTTTATTCCAGATCAAAGTTATCGAGCATGGATTCGCTTTTCCAATGCTTCTAAGGATGCCTCTAGTGCCGACATTGACAAAGATGCACGTGGCATAGCGATAAAACTTTTAGGTGTATCTGGGCAGAAAATTTTAGAAAGTGAAAAGCAAGCAACTACCCAAGACTTTATTATGATTAATCATCCGGTCTTTTTTGCCAACAATGCTAAACGATATCTTTCATTTATGGATGATGTGAATAGCCACAATATGATTCGAAAACTTCATATTCCGTTTGCCTTAAGTTTTAAAGGAACAATGAATGCACTCGGAGCACGTAACTCACAAATTGCAAATCCACTCTATGCGCGTTATTGGTCTATGGTTCCTTATCAATTAGGACTTGGTAATGATCGACAAGCAGTTAAATATTCAGTTCGTGCTTGTTCAGTGACACCAAATAATCTACCTAAAAACCCTAGTCATGATTTTTTAAGAGAGGCTTTAAAGACTACTTTGCAACAAACAGATGCATGTATGGAGTTTCTTATTCAGCCAAGAACCTCAAATAAAATGTTAGTAGAAGATTCAATGACAGAATGGGATGAGAATGCAGCTCCTTTTTATCAAGTAGCTACTATTCATATACCAAAGCAGGACTTTGATACGCCTGAGCAAAATAAATTCTGTGAAAATCTGTCTTTTACGCCGTGGCATGCCCTTCCTGAGCATAAACCCTTGGGTGCAGTAAATAGAATGCGTAAAATTATTTATGAAAACATAAGTAGAGTTCGACATGATATGAATTCAGCGCCTAGGCAAGAACCTTAAATACTTTATCCATCTTGGTATGAAAGTTAAAAAATATTTTAAAGATGGCAGTATTCAAATGCTCTTGCCTTGAAGGCACCTTTTACTTAATAGATTCTTTACTTGTATCTATGGTGATTCGATCAATAAAGTCTGCTAACCATAAAATATAAAGTCATCTTCACTTTTATGTTTTGGAATCAAGCTCATATCTAATTTAATGGGTAACTCATTTTTTACACTCACAACTGTACCTTCAAAATTTACAAAGTTATATAAAAATTTTAATTCTGTACCCGTAATGGCTTTTTTAATTTCTATAATGAGATTATTTAAGTTTTTAAAGTGATTGTTTGAAGACTTACTTTTAATATTTTTATTAATTTTTTCTGCTAATAATAAGTATTTTGGCATTTCTATCTCCTTATTAAATTAATTATTAATAGAATTTAAGTATAAGTTTAAAGTTATAAAAATAAGTATTTAATTTTAATTAAATTGTTTCTATTTTTTTAATTTTTATTGGTAAATTCTGCCGAATCTCACTATTTATTTCTTTAAAATGTGATTTAGTTTGATTATTTTTCTGATTAAAACAGTAGGTTTTTTAATACCAACTGCCGCACTCAGATTTAAATTTTATTAAATAGGCTCAATATACTTAAATTATTAAGCCTATTTATTTGTTAATATTACTTAAGATGGAAAGTAGGCAAAATCTTAAGTAAGCTTTTGGAAACTTTTCATTTTATGAATCTTTCCACATTTTCTACATTCTTTAATTTCGTCATGGGCAATATCAAAATCATATTCCCAGATGTGAATACAGAAAATTTGTCTAAGATTGCTGAGCATAGACACCTCCTTATAAAAAACCAACTCATCAGCAAGTTCTTTAGGAATGTACTTCGCTTATTTTGATGAATTTTCCTCTTTAGCTTTCTCATCCTTGTGTTTACAGCAATACCCAAAAACAGCACCAGCACTAAAGAAAAATATAGCTTTGAACATCGGTATCTCCAAAAGTTAGTTAGGTAAATTTAAAATTAACATTGAAAGATGTATCTGTTTTTAGGCCATTCAGGCTGATTCTGTGCGTTATGCAAACTTTTGTGACAGGTTATAACAATATATTTTATAAAAATAAGGCGGGTTGAATTAAAAAACCGCCCCAGAAGGCGGTTGCTGAATTTACAGCGACATATAGAAGTGTAGTGGACGATCACTTCTATATTTTTTATAAACTTATTTTTCTTCTTTTATAATTTTAGTAAAAGCATCTGATTTGAAATAATTAATAATCATCTCACCATCATCACCTGTGGCGGGTGGCACTTTAGGAGTTTCGTCATAGTTAAATTTAAAGTCTGGCGGAATAAATTTTGAGATGGGTGGAAGTTTAGCCTCTCCTCCTGTCGTAATTCTTTCAATAAAGCCTGCGAGCCAGAGTATATACTCATCTTTATTTTTATATTTAGGCATGAGGCTCATGTCCAACTTAATCGCACATTCCTCTAGCGGCTTAGTTAAGCACTCCTCAAAATCTATAAAATTATATTTAAGTTTAAATTTGGTACCTTTAATTTCATTACGAATAGTACTCACTAAATGATTTAAATTCTCTGCTGAGCTTTCAGAAAATAATTTTTTGTCCTCAATCTTTTTGTACACGTTCTCAGCGATGATTAAATATTGTGGCATTTCTATTTTCTCCCTTTTATTGTCAAGCTACTCACTCAGCCTTTTAAGGAAGTATGATAGATATCATGTTTTCTAATGTAATTGTTGTGCTGCCAATTGTAAGTAATGTGTTTTTGTGAAACCTGCAAGCATAACCATCCGAAAAAAATAAAATTAATGCAAACAGAGTCACATTTTTTTGAAAATTTATTTTAATCAAAAAATAATTTTAGCTCATCTAAAGTTGGAAGCTGGGAATAAGATTGATCTGCATCTATTGTATTTGCCCAGTTTGTCTTTGAAATCATACAAAAATTGAGCTTTTTTAGCACAGTAATATCTTCATCTAATAAACCCAATGGAATCCACATAAAATGAGTAGTTCCCACTAAGTTGGGTACTGACGATCCGCATTTACTACAAAATGATGATGTGAAGCCTGTTTCTTTTTTATAAGTCCGAATCAACTCAAAACCTGATAGCCATTCAAATTTATCCTTACTCACTAAAGTGGCTGCATTTGCTCCTGTTCCAGTTTGTTTACGGCATAGACTACAGTGGCAATGATAGACCGTGTTTATTTCATTATTTATAGAAAATTTGACTTCATTGCATAGACAAGAACCCACATGACTCATCTCGAGCATCCTGTGAAAAATAATATCGAATATAGCATTTGGCTTAAGAGTGTTAAATTTAACTTTCAAATTTTAAATAGATATCTTTTCTTTTAGAAGGTCTATAAAAATAAGGAATTGCTAGAGTTGAGGGTTGGCAGAATGCACTTATACTGTTTAATATGAATTTTGACATATAAATTGAATATAAAAATGCTGTGATGTGTTTATCTTGGATGCGACTTAAAAGCTTACATGATTAATCAACTCTATCAGCAGTACAGTAGTATGGCATTAAATGCTTGGGGCTTTACACATACACCTTCGTATAACGGTACATACGACCCTGATGAGAATGAAATAGTGACGAAAAGATTTAATTGGTTGAATGATGAGCAAGCTACAGAAAAAACTAAACAAGGATTAACCGCTTTTGTGGCATTAGATGATGCCTTTATTAGTATCGCTTCTCGTATGTACTTGATTAGAAATGCAAAAGAAAAAATCGATTTACAATATTATATTTGGACAAATGATTTTGTTGGAAATTTAATGCTGCACGAGTTGTTAACGGCGGCAGATCGTGGTGTAAAAGTTCGGTTGCTCATTGACGATCAAAATGGAATAAAGCTTGATGGTGTGCTAAGAAGCCTTCTCCACCACCCTAATTTCGAAATTCGTTTATTTAACCCATATAAATTTAGATACTTAAGAATTTTAGACTATATTTTTCGGTTCAAAAAAGTAAACCATCGTATGCATAATAAATTAATTATTGCTGATGGCGTGATTGCAGTAACAGGCGGCCGAAATATCAGTAGTGAGTATTTTGACGCAAGCAGTAAGTTTCAGTTTACAGATTTAGATATTTTATTTTATGGGCATACGGTACAGCACGCTCAAGCGGTTTTTAATGATTTTTGGCAAAGTGAGCTAAGCCAAAACGCAACTGAGCTGATCGGAACTTGTGCTGTCCACCACCTGCAATCTTTACGAGAGCATTATCATGACCTGCTTCATGAAAATGAACATCATACTCAAACCGAAGATAAACTTTACAATGCGCAAAGTTATTTAAAAGAACTTTTAGAACACTATCCAATTCAATGGTCAAAAGCGTATTTTGTTGCAGATTCGCCTAAAAAAATCTTAGGGCAAGCCTCTAAAGAAGAGATGCTGTATGGGCAAGTCATGGCCATTATGGGGGAACCAAAGCAACATATCGAATTAGCTTCAGCTTATTTCGTTCCTACACAGCAAGGAGCTTACTATTTAAACCAGCTAAAGGTACAAGGAGTTAAAGTCAGGGTTTTAACCAATTCTTTTGCTGCAAATGACGTGGCAATTGTGCATGCTTTCTATAGTCAATATCGAGTTGAAATGCTAAAAAGCGGTGTAGAACTATTTGAGTTTAATCCATTTTTGGAACGTAGACGTAGAACATGGTATGAGGTAGTGACCGGAAGCGTTATTCCCGCAAAAGGTAAAAATAAATCAAGTTTACATGCCAAATTTTTTGATGTAGACGGTAAAGTATTTATTGGTTCATTTAATTTTGACCCACGTTCGACTTTTTTAAATACTGAGGTTGGCCTTGTGATTGAATCGAGTCAATTACAGGCTCAAGTTTCGGTTATGCTCGATCAGCACCTACCACAAGTTGCTTATCAACTTAAGTTAAATAGTGAAGGAAAAATTATTTGGTTAGATTATCAGTCGGATGGGAAAATTGTTGAATATGAAAAAGACCCGGATACGAGCCTGTTCCAACGCACAATGATTAGAGCGGTTTCATATTTACCCGTTGAATGGATGATGTAGGAGCGCTCTAGCTCAGCTTATAAAATTCCAATCTCTTTAAAGAATTTTTGATAAGCCTCTGCTTTTTTCTCTAGTGCCAATGGATAAGCTCTAGAAGAAGATGGTAAGCGATATAAATTAATATCCCGTCCTGCAAAGTAAGTCGACGTAGATGTCCCTATAAGCGGTTTTTCAGTGTTTTCTGGTAAAACAGAAATTAAAGTGTCAGTGGCTTTATCGCCTGTAGTCATAATGGTCTGACAGAGCGGGATCTGCTGAAGCAGTACAGCAAGATCTGTTGGCGTTACGATTTCAAGAAATTTATCGGCGGCATTTCCCTTTAATCGCTTAATTTGGTAAGCCGTGTCAAAAATCGCAATACCAGTTTCAATTAAGAAGTTTCGGATACGTTCTTCATTAAAGTTTTTTTGGTTTTCACTTAAAAAGTAAGTTTTGTCTTGGAAAAAGATCAAACCAAAAATTCGCCACATATCATTTTGGAAATTCGGGTAGTAAAAATCCATCTTCCATTTATTACGTGGTGGTGGAAAGCTACCTAACATTAATAAACGGGCATTCTCTGGCAAAAATGGTTCAAGTGGATGTGTTTCTATCTCGATTATCATAAAAAATCAGTAGTTACTTAAAATATTTATAATTAAATTAACCTATTTTTTTGTTAATCACGAGTCATGAAATGCAATTTCTCATGATTAAAGCGTTAAAGAAAGAAAATTAGCTCTGAACTAAATAGAGTAAGGCGAACCCCTATAAGTATCACCTTACTAACTTACAAAGTGTGTAAAGGATTAAAATCGATTAAGAATTAAGGACTTTAAAGACCTTCCCTGTCCTTGGATGAGCAAAAGTATTATCTGGATCTAAATTAATGACTTTATCCGAAATCACAATTTTAGATAGTGGCAACCAATTTTGCTCTATTCCAGCTTCGACAAAGTTTTTTTCATAAATATTTTCATAAATTTGTTCAACAACGATTTCCATACCACACATACTTTTGGCACTTACTTCTTTTAAAATATGGCGCTTTGACATTCTAGTCTCCATTTTTTTATTATCCGCATCGATAATAATAAGGACTCCACTGATACAATATGTAAATTTTAATAATGAAAGTGTTTTTTTTGTTTTAATCACATTTTTGTAATAATTAAATGAATAGTTGAGTAATTATTTAATTTAAATCTTATCTTTAAGTTAATCTATACAAAATAATTATAAGTCTTAATAAAAATTAAAGGGCTCATTATCTGAACCCTTTTTATTTAATCTTAAACTTGTACAGCATTATCCACTGAACCGTCATCTTGATTTTTAGCACTGTCTTTACTAATCACTGAGTCAGTATCGCTATCTGTGTTAAAACTCTTACTGTTTTTCTGCTTTTTCTTGTACATACACATCCCAATCGCAATACCTGTTCCTATCACTAAAATTGACTTTAACATTTTGCACCTCTTCGATTGACGGAGTAACTTTTGAGAAATCAGCTTAAATTAATAGCACATAATTTGTTATTTAACGGCGTTCATTTGCTCCGCTTTTGTAAGGTATTTAATTTTTATGTTAATTGAAGAGTGTAATAGTTAAAAAAATAAATTTTGATACAAAGCAAAAAGCCTATTCTGTTTTTGAATAGGCTTTTTACTGTATTTCAGGACTAAGCAGTATTATGAATTGCTTTAAGCAATCTTATTATCTTTAAATACACTACAAATGTATTTAATGCTGAACTTTTAGTCAAGATAGGATTGAGGGGGTTTACCAATAATTAGTGATTATTGTGATGAATATCACGTTTGTTTGGTTAGGATAAGAAAAAACCCATTTCTACTTCTCATAAAGAAATGGGTAATGTGAAAACCACAAAAAACCTGAAATACTAAATGTTCGTACATTCAGTAAGGTAGAGTGTAATGAATGTATTGGGTGGTTAACAATTAATCTATTTGCATTTTTTTTAGTCATTTCGGTCAATAAAAAAATGCCAAGAAATGATTAATTTCAGTATATTTAGGTATTTGGACTTATTTTTCAAGAATTTTAGAAAGCACGTTTAGCCAGTTAGTAAAACATAGATTTTCAATAAGTTTGCTTGAGTAAGCTCTCTGTTGCATGCGATTAATAAGTTTATGTAGCCCCATAACATCATCAAGCTCTGTACCAATCAGTGCGCCGTCAAAGTCAGAACCAAAACCTACGTGTTCTTCGCCCAAGTGATCTATCAAATACTCTAAATGATCTAAAATTACATCTATAGATGTATCCGCATTTCGTTGTCCATCCGAACGTAAAAAAGCGACGTCGAAATTCACCCCGACCATACCTTTGCTTTCTCGAATTGCTTTAAGCTGGTGGTTAGTTAAGTTGCGTGCTTGGGGACATAACGCATGCACATTGGAGTGTGTTGCTACAATTGGTTGCTGCAATATATCAACCGTATTCCAAAAAGCTTGTTCATTCATATGTGAAACATCAATCACTATCTTTTTATCGGCACAGCGTCTGATAAAATCTTTGCCATGACTCGTGAGACCTGCTCCTGTGTCAGGTGAGTGAGGAAACTTAGCATTTAAACCATGTCCAAAGCGGCTAGGTCTATTCCAGAGTGGGCCGATACTACGCAGGCCTCTTTCATAAAACACATCGAGTAAATCCGGATTTTGCTGTAAAGCTTCAGCACCTTCCATATGCAATACAATGCCTAATTTCTGCGTATCTACACAACTCTGAATATCTTGAACCGATGTGCAAATTTCAATATTTTTAGAGCGCTCAGCGAGTTGGTGAGCTAAATCGAGTTGTTCCAAGCAAATTTGTTCAATTTGCTGTTGGGTAAAATCAGTAGCATTTGGATCAAAGAGTTTATTGGGATGATACTGTTGAACATAGCTATATGGCGGTAAAAAAATAGCAAACATTCCCCCGACAAAACCAGCTGCTTGACAGCGTTTTAAATCGAGATGACCCGCTAAACGTTCATGAATAAAAGCATGTACAGGATCTGGATGATCACTTAGCCATAGACGCGTTAAAGCATCATTATGCCCATCAAAAACTGGAATATGGCTAGGCTTCATGAGTATCCCTATTGATTGCTATATATCGGTAATCGTGTGGACCGGAATATTTTGTGTGGCGCTTAAAGATTTGGAGTTTCTACTATTACGGAATACTAAATTTTGCAGTGGTGCGGCCAACTGACTTTCTGTACGTGCTTGTTCAATCATTTGATGATATGGCGATTTTCCACATACAGGATCGGCATTAGCTGCATCTCCAGTCAACATATAGGCCTGACAGCGACATCCGCCAAAATCTCGATCTTTATCTGGGCAACTACGGCAACCTTCTGGCATCCATGCATCACCACGGAAATGATTAAATCCAGTTGATTTGTACCAAATATCTGACAATTTATGTTCGCGGACGTTTGGAAATGAAATTGGCAATTGTCTTGCTGCGTGGCAAGGTAGCGCCATACCATCTGGAGCAACTGTAAAGAAGATTTTACCCCAGCCATTCATACAAGCTTTTGGCCGTTCTTCATAATAATCAGGCACTACAAAAATAAGTTTGCAAGGATGATTTTGCGCTTTTAATTTTTCTCGATATTCATTGGTAATCCGTTCTGCACGGGTCAGTTGCTCTTGTGTTGGTAATAAACCTTGGCGGTTTAGAAAAGCCCAGCCATAAAACTGACAAATTGCCAACTCGACTGTGTCTGCATTCAGCTCTAGGCAAAGCTCAATGATTTGTTCAATCTGGTCAATGTTATGTCGATGAATAACAAAGTTAAGTACCATTGGATAATCATATTTCTTAACCAGTCGGCACATTTCATACTTTTGTTCAAAAGCATGCTTTGAACCTGCTAAGGCATCATTTACAACAGGATCACTGGCTTGAAAGCTCACTTGAATGTGATCTAAACCCGCTTGTTTTAGATCAGCAATACGTTGTTCGGTAAGCCCCATGCCTGAGGTAATTAAGTTGGTATAAAACCCTTGTTGATGAGCATGTGCAACAAGCTGTTCTAAATCCTGACGTACCAATGGTTCACCGCCAGAAAACCCCAGTTGAACAGCACCCATCTGACGTGCCTGATCAAAAACATCAAACCACTCTTGGGTGGTTAGCTCATTTTTATGCTGAGCATAATCTAATGGGTTTGAGCAATATGGGCATTGTAGCGGACAACGATAAGTTAACTCCGCTAATAACCATAAAGGCAGGCCAACACCTTCTGTCATACTAAATCAATCCAGTGTTGCTGCTTGGCAACGAGCATGTAATCCACTACATCTTGATCAATCTCAGCAATATCACCAAATTTTTGCTTTAACTGCGCAATAATTGCAGAGACATTTTGCTGCCCATCAATATATTGTCCGATTGCCCCTGCACTTTCATTTAACTTGATCATGCCTTCAGGATATAAAATCACAAAACCATTTTGAGCTGGCTCGAACTGAAAACGGTAACCCTGTCGCCATGTCGGCACAAGGTTTAAATCAAACTGCTCTTTATTCATTTAAATAGTCCTTTATGCCAAACCCGATCAGACGTTACGCTGTGATATGGTGCTTCGTTGTGAACATATGCCAAAGTTAAAGCATCTAAAATGCTCCATAAAATATCCAGCTTAAACTGCAATATTTCAAGCATTCGTTCTTGTTGCTCAAAAGTTGTAAATGAATCAAGCGTAATTGTTAAACCATGTTCAACGTCACGGCGTGCCTGACTTAAACGAGAACGGAAATACTCATAACCTTTATCATCAATCCATGGATAGTGCTGCGGCCATGAGTCAAGTCGTGATTGGTGAATTTGTGGCGCAAAAAGTTCAGTTAAAGAACTACTGGCTGCTTCACGCCATGAAGCACGGCGTGCAAAGTTCACATAGGCATCTACTGCAAAACGAACGCCCGGTAATACCAGTTCTTCAGAAATCACTTGCTCGCGACTCAAGCCCACAGCTTCGGCTAAGCGTAACCATGCTTCTCGACCACCGCCATCAGGATATTCACCATCTTGATCGATCATGCGTTGAATCCATTCTTGACGGACTCGCTGATCTGGGCAATTCGCCATAATGGCCGCATCTTTAAGCGGAATATTAATTTGATAGTAATACCGGTTTGCCACCCAAGCCTGAATTTGCTGTTGAGTTGCCCGACCTTCATACATCATCACATGAAATGGATGATAGATGTGATAATACTGGCCTTTATCGATAATGGCTTGTTGGAATTGTTCGGTCGTTAAAGCTTCAGGTGTTTGAGTCATGTTTCACCTTAGAGTTCAATCTGCATGCCGTCATAGGCAACTTCTACACCATTTGCTTTAAGCTCAGCAAACTGAATAGAGTTTTCATTTAAAATTGGATTGGTGTTGTTAATATGAATCAGCACTTTTTTAGGTGTACTCAGCTGATTTAAATAAGATAATGAACCACCTTCGCCACTAATATATAAATGTCCCATTTCACGGCCAGTTTTAGTTCCAACCCCTGTTTGCTGCATTTCATCGTCTGTCCAAAGCGTACCATCAATCATAACGCAATCTGAACTCTGCATAATCTGCATGATTTGATCGTCAATTTTTCCAAGACCCGGCGCATAGAACAACTGCTTTTGTGTCTTATGATCTTTGATAATTAAAGCAATATTGTCGCCGTCATGTGGGTCATTTCGATGCGGTGAATATGGTGGCGCAGCACTTTTAATAATTAAAGGTAAAAATTCTAAATTTTCGAAACCATCAATTTTAAAAGCTTGTTTAGGATTAATTTCATTGTATTGAAGACCACCATTCCAGTGTTTGAGCATATTAAATACTGGAAAGCCGCTCGTTAAATCTTGGTGGACCATTTCTGTACACCATACATTCATTGGACAACCTTCACGTAAGGTTAAAAGTCCAGTCGTATGGTCTAACTGACTATCCATTAAAATAACACTTGTTATTCCTGTATCACGCAATTTACGCGCTGGTTGAGCTGCTTTAAATTCGAAAAGTTGCTGACGGATATCAGGTGATGCGTTTAATAAAACCCAGTCTGTCCCATTTTCAGAAACAGCAATTGATGATTGAGTACGAGCTTTGGCTTGGATTGTACCTGTGCGTACACCATGACAATTCGGGCAATTACAATTCCACTGCGGGAACCCGCCTCCGGCAGCTGAACCTAAAACATAAATATACATAAAATTAATATCTTATTAGAAAGAGATAAGCCCTAGAACAAGACTAGGGCTTATGACATATTTGGATGAAACTGATTAACGCGCTTCGAAGTACATCGTAACTTCAAAACCAATGCGTAAATCAGTAAAAGCTGGTTTAGTCCATTGCATAAATTATCTCCGGTTCATATTAATCTCGTGAAATGAATCACTTGATTAAATCTTATAAGGTCATTAAAAATTTATTCTAAATAAAAAATTCGGGTTTGTAGACCACCCCTAGCCAAGATATTGTTCGATAATTGTGTTTTTTGTCCAAATTTTAATATTTCGAACATATTTGCTTATTGGATGTTTCATCAAACATTCATACTAAAAGCGTATTTTTTATCCGTCTTAATTGATCAAATGATAAAAAAATGAAAAATTTAACAATACTTTTTAAAGTAACAACACTTTCTCTGGCAGTAGCGTTATTGGCGGGATGTAATGACGATGATGATAATGACACTGCACCACCTGCTCAAAGAAGCAATCAAACCGTAAATATTTTAGCTTTTAATGACTTTCACGGAAATCTTGAGCCGCCTAAGCGTTATATTGAGGCACCAAATCCAAATGATGCTGCTCAATCTGTTCGTATTCCTGTGGGTGGAGTGAGTTACTTTGCCGATGCGATTAAAAAACTTAAAGCAGGAAATCCAAATAATGCTGTGGTTTCGGCAGGCGACTTAATTAGCGCCTCTCCGCTCACTTCTTCTTTATTTTTAGATGAGCCGACCATTGAAGTGATGAATGATATTCAAATTGACTTTAATGCTGTGGGTAACCATGAATTTGACCGTGGTACAGATGAATTACGCCGTTTAAAGAACGGCGGATGTCAGCAATATACAAGTACTGCACCTTGCCAAATTAATAAAAACTTTAGCGGTGCAAAATTTGATTTCCTTGCAGCTAACGTAGCAATGAAAAATGATGCCAGCAAAACGATCTTTCCTGCATATAAAGTTAAAACCTATGGTGGAATTCCAGTCGCATTTATTGGTTTAACCCTTAAAGCAACGCCAAGTATTGTTTCTGCTGCCGGCATTAAAGATGTTGAGTTCCGTGATGAAGCAGATACAGTAAACGCCTTGATTCCTGAGTTACAAAAACAAGGAATTGAAGCAATTGTAGTGGTGGTACATGAAGGTGCAGCACCAAGTACGAAGTTTAATGAAAAAACATGTGATGGCTTAAGCGGCCCGATTTTAGGAATTTTGGATAAGCTTAATCCAGCAGTTGATATTGTTGTTTCAGGCCATACGCATCAATCTTATATTTGTGACTATGCAACCAAAAATCCGGCAAAACCGTTCTTACTTACCTCAGCTGGACAATATGGCACCCTCATTACTGACATCAAGGTTGAACTTGATGGTAAAACTGGTGATGTAATTAAAAAAGATGCCAAACAAGTTCCTGTACAAAGTGAGGCCTATACGTCTGGTACAACTACTGTAAGTCTTACAGACCTCTATCAAAAATTTAATAAAACCCCAAGTATTGAAGCCATTTTAGATAAATACCGCCAAGCTGTGACCACCATTTCAAGCCGTGTGGTTGGAACTGCAACAGCAGTGGTAAGTCGTACTCAAGTCGAAAGTGGGGAAAGTCCGCTAGGTATTATGATTGCTGATGCTCAGCAAGCGGCTGCCCTAAAAGCAAGTAACCAAGGCTCTGATTTTACGTTAATGAATCCAGGCGGTGTCCGTGCTGATCTGCTCATTAACAGTAGTAACCAGATTACCTTTGGTGATGTTTTTGCGGTGCAACCTTTCGGTAACTCTATTGTGACTTTGAGCTTAACAGGTAAGCAGATTCGAGATGTAATTGAACAGCAATGGTCTGGTGCAAATGCAAACTCACCTAGAATTTTACAACCATCTAAAGAATTAACTTATCAATATACGACAAATACGTCTGTTTCCCCACGAGCAAGCAACATTATGGTTGCTGGATCACCGTTGGTTGACAGTAAAGTATATCGCATGACGGTAAATAGCTTCTTGGCAGATGGTGGTGACAACTTTACAGTATTAAAAGAAGGTCAAAACCGTGTAGGTGGTGGTCAAGATATTGATGCCCTTGAAAGCTATGTCGCTAAGAATTCACCTTTAATTATTCCAGCGACTACTCGAATTAAAGTTATCAAATAGCAACTTTAATAAAAAAAGGACAGTTTAGGCTGTCCCTTTTTCTATCTAAACTTTTTATTCTGTATAAAGATTAAGTTCAATACTGCTGATATTAGTCCCTGTATTCGCAAAAATAACATCTATGACTTCATGCAGTAGCTCTTTCACTTTTTCATGTTCATAGCTAGTTGCTTCTGCGGTTTTAAGACAAATCAAGTTACAGCTCATTTTATCTTTTCTGATCTTATAAATACTTTTACTTTTTCCTAAGAACACCCTTTTGATGAGCTTGCGATTTTCAAATTCAGATAAGATTCGATAAATTGTTCCGAGCGTAATTTTATGTTCATTTTTAATTTGTGCATAAATGCTCACCGCGCTTAAGCCTTGTGGATTTTGATTTAAAATTTCAAAAACCTGTATTCTCGATTTTTTTATGGGTAGTCCATTTAATAATGATTTTGAAGTTGCCGTCATAATTAATTAGCCTTAAAGTTGAAAAGTATAGAAATTCTTAAAATTATTTTGTCTATACTGGTTTGAAAATTATGGATATTTGTTTAATAAAAAACAAAGCCTATTCCCCTACGAATAGGCTTTGTGCTTAGTTTTAACTTAGAAACTATAAGTCGCTTTTACAAAGTAATTGCGGCCATAGAGTTTGGTGTTAAAGGTTTTGTTTTTATCTTCAAGGTCAACATCGGTCAGGTTTTTCACACCATAGTCCAATGTTAAGCGTGGTGAAAGTGGTGAAGTAAATGTCACATCGTAAGTGGTATAGGCCGGTAACTCTTTAGTTGCGGAGTACATTTGCTTACCCACGTAGCTTACACCTGCATTTACACGGAAGTCCTCAACGGGTGCCCAAGAAATTGAACCATTAGCCAGCCATTCTGGTCGTTCAGTTAAATCTTGACCTGTGGTTTTATTTTTTGCATCTAAGTAAGTAGCGTTTGCCTTAACACCTAAATTATCCGTGAAATCATAACCACCTGTAAGCTCAACTCCTTTAAGCTCTGCACGGCTTACATTGGTCCAGATTTTTCTAAAATCACCCACTAAACGTGGGTCTCCATTACTTAAGGTAATGGCTTCAATCAGGTTTTTTACATCATTTTGGAAAACGGTAACACCGGCATTCCAGTTTGGACGGGTTACAATTAAAGATGCTTCGTAGTTAGTGCTTTCTTCTGGTTCTAGGTCGGGATTGCCTCGAATGTGACAACTACCACCACATGAAATCATTGAGTAGTTAATGTCTAACTGAGCAGGAGCCGGAACTTTATAAGCTTGGCCTACACCACCTTTTAGGACAACACCTTCAGCGAGTTCATAGGACAAATAAGCTTTACCAGTCGATTTACCATCAAAGTCATCAAAGTCGTCGTAACGGCCACCTAGAGTTAAGGTCAGTGCATCATTAATATGGGTATCGTTTTGAACAAATACACCGTAACTTTTTTGCTGGTTTTTCCCTGTGCCGATATAACTCACAACGTCTGTAATTTTTTGATCTTTATAATCAAAACCAGCTGTCGCATTATTCATGATCCAGTCAAAGTTCGCGAAAGCGCGGCCAATTAAGTTTTCTTGCTTATAATTACGACTTTGTGGTGCATCATATTCGCTGTCATAGTCATAAATTTTAGCAGTTTCTTTTCCAATATAAGCTTCTGTTTTCCCCCAGCTCCATTTTCCTCGGTGAGCAACTCCTACATTGGTACGCTTCATTTCCGATTCTTGAATTGAGGTCGCAGCATCTTGAGTAAGTGGGCGCTTATCGTTGTTATAGCCTAAATCTAGGTCTAAAGTTTGTTGGTCATTAATATTCCAACTTAAAGTACCATTTACGTTTTTGGTGTCTTTTTCTACAAAGTAAGCGCCATCTGGATCTGGTTTACCATTTCGATACCATGCATCACGGTTATAAGCATCTCCGGCCAAAGTAAAACTTACATTGTCGGTTAGACGCCATATAAGTTGAATCCGTAACGGAATTGATCTTTACCATTCCCACGGTCTGCTCGGTTATATTGCCCAAAGACCGAACCATGAAGTTGTCCGTCTTCAGCTTTTTTGGTAATAATATTAATTACGCCACCCATGGCATCTGCCCCATAGAGCGATGACATTGGCCCGCGAATGACCTCAACACGTTCAATACTATTTAAAGGAATTGCACTCCAGTCAAAGTCATTACCACGCCACATGGCACCATTAGATGACATGCGCTTACCGTTAAGTAGGATGAGTGTGTAGTTTCCCGATGTGTTGAGCATTCCTCGTATAACGATTTTATCTTGCCCACTATTGTAGTTATAAACCCCAGCTTGTTTTTGTAAAACATCAGCAAGACTCAGCGCCGCACTGCGTTCAATCTCTTCACTCGTGATCACACTAATAGATGCGGGTGCTTTATCTACGTCTTGTTCTTTTAATGCAGCAGAAACCACAATAGTTTTAAGTTTTTGAACTGGTTCACTATTACCCTGCTGTTCAATATCTGTATTTGCTTGAACGGCGAAAGGAAGCAGTGTTGAGATGGCGACCACCAGCGCCTTTTTCGTTAACGTCATTTCTCGGCCCTTATTCTGGATAATGATTACCACATGATAATTATTATCATTTATGATGTGCCGAGCATCATATACGCATGACTTTTACTGATCAAGATAAAAATAATTATTAGTTATATAATGATAATCATTATTGTTTGTAGTTTAAAAAAGCGTTACCATTACACTTTCGTGTGCCTAAAAACCTATTTAAAACAATCTTAAAGTAGACATAACAATGCTCTCTCGATTTTTTATCTACCACCCTATCTTTGTTTGTGTCATTGCAATCACTATTCTTATTTTTGGTTTTTTTGCCACTTTAGCCATGCCTGTCGAACGCTATCCAAACCTTGCACCGCCCGGTGTCACGGTTGTTGCAAACTATCGTGGTGCAGCTGCTGATACTGTAGAAGAAAGCGTGACCCAAATTTTAGAACAACAAATAAAAGGTCTGGATAATTTGCTGTACTTTACGTCACATAGTGAATCATCAGGAACGAGTAGCATTGATATTCATTTTAAAATTGGCACAGATATCGATAAAGCGCAGCTCCAAGTACAAAACCGAATTAATGGTGCTTTAAACCGTTTACCTGAGGAAGTTCAAAGACAAGGCGTAAACATATGGAAAACCACTGGCGATATGCTGCTGATTGTGGGGCTATATGATGAAACAGGAAAAACCAGCAATATTGATTTGTCTGATTATATGGTAAATCACTTTGAACAACCTTTAAGTCAATTACAAGGAATTGGTGAAGTTGATGTTTTTGGTTCAAGTTATGCCATGCGCATTTGGTTAAATCCAAACCAACTTAGAAATTATCAACTTGTACCGAGTGATATTGAAAAGGCCCTCGAAGATTATAATACCCAGATTGCTGCTGGTTCGATTGGTGCAATGCCCTCTGCTTCTGACCAAAATATTTATGCAAAAGTAAAAGCAGGTTCACGATTAAAAACAATAGATGACTTTAAATCGGTGGTGGTTAAAGCAAATGTTGACGGTAGCCTTGTTTATTTAAAAGATGTCGCGAGAGTCGAATTAGGGGCAGAAAATTACGAAAGTATTAATACGCTTAATGGCTACCCATCGGCAGGTTTAGGGATTTCTCTAAGCCCTGATGCCAATGCAATCGAGACTTCTGCTCTTATTAAAGAAAAAATGGCTCAGCTTAGCCAGCATTTACCAGCTGGATATAAAGTTGTTTATCCACGAGACAATACACCATTTATTGAAGAGTCAATTAAGCAGGTTATGATCACTTTGCTTGAAGCAATCGTGCTTGTTGTTATTGTGATGTATCTCTTTTTACAAAATTGGCGTGCAACTCTTATTCCAACCATTACGGTTCCCATCGTCATTAGTGGCACATTTGTGGTGTTGTATTTGTTTGGAATGAGCATTAACACACTTACGCTATTTGCTCTAGTTTTAGCGATTGGGTTATTGGTTGATGACACCATTGTAGTCGTGGAAAATGTTGAACGGCTTATGCACGAACAACAGCTAAGTGTACGTGAAGCTTGTTTAATGTCGATGCAAGAGATTAGCGGCGCATTGGTGGGTATTACGCTGGTATTAACCGCGGTATTTATCCCAATGGCTTTTTTTAGTGGTTCGACGGGTATGATTTACCATCAGTTTTCTATTACATTAGCAGCAGCTATGTTGTTATCGCTATTTGTAGCTATGACCATCACGCCAGCAATGTGCGCAGTTCTATTAAAAAAACATAATAAAAAACCAAAATGGGGTCAAATGCTTGAGCTTGCTCTTCAAAAAATCAGATCAGCTTTTAGTTTTTTATCTGTTCGTTTAATCCAGTTTAAAGTATTTTCCAGTCTGTTGGTTGTGGGGATTGCCGTTATTCTATTTATGATTTACCGCAGTTTGCCTACAAGCTTTATTCCAAATGAAGATCAAGGATTACTTGCTGTTCCCTATAGTTTGCATAACAGTGCTTCAATGAGCCAAACCGAAGAAGTTGGAAGACTCGTCAATAATTATTTCTTTGAACATGAAGGCAAAAATATTAATACCGTACTGGTCGTAAATGGACAAAACTTTTCAGGGAGCGGTCCAAATTTAGGTATGGCCTTTGTTTCGCTTAAACATTGGAATGAGCGTAAAGGAGAAGCCAATACGGCGAGTGCTATTCGTGAACGTGCCCAAGCATATTTACATAAAAACTTGCCGGCTAAAGTCATGGTAGGAATGCCACCAAGTGTATCTGGTTTAGGTCAATCTGATGCTTTAGAACTTTGGCTTAGAGATGTAAATGGTCAAGGGCGCGATGAATTAATTAAACAATATAAAGCCTTAGAAAAAGAATCTCGAAATTATTCAGCCTTTGAAAATCTAAGTCCTCTTGTGAATGAAGATAAAGCCGAAGTATTTATTCAACTCGATCAAAATAAAGCCAAAATGTTAGGAATTGACCAACAAGCAATTCGTTCAACACTATCGACTGCTTGGGGTGGAAACTATGTTGGCGATTTTGTTGAGCGAGGTCGAATTAAGAGAATTATTATGCAAGGTGATTCAGAGTTTCGTTCTAAACCCGAAGACTTAGCTTACTGGCATGTGCGTAATAACTCAGGTGGCATGCTTTCCCTCGCCCATTTTGCTCAAAGTCAGTGGACTGGTGGCCCAGAAGCTCTTACTCGATTTATGGGGCTAGCTGCCATTCAACTTGAAGCCAATGTAAGTTCAGGCTTTAGCTCAGGTCAGGCAATGCAACAGTTAAGTGATATGGTCGGTAAACAGTCTGGTATAGATGTCGCATGGAGTGGCCTTTCTTTACAAGAGCAACAATCTAGCCGCCAAGCGATCTATTTATATCTCATTTCTATTTTGTTTATTTTCTTATGTCTGGCTGCCTTGTATGAAAGCTGGAAAGTTCCTTTTATTATTTTATTAGGGCTTCCCTTAGGCATTACAGGCACTATTATTTTTGCTTGGATTTTTAAGTTACCTAACGATGTTTACTTCCAAATTGCCCTATTAACAGGTATTGGCTTATCTTGTAAAAATGCAATTCTCATTGTTGAGTTTGCGACTCAAGCACTCAAACAAGGGAAAAGTAAAATCGATGCTGCAAGGGAGGCTTTAAAGCTACGCTTACGTCCGATTTTGATGACATCTCTTGCCTTTGGTGCGGGTGTGGTTCCTTTGATTTTTGCAACTGGTGCAGGCGCTACGAGTAGATATGAAATTGGAATGAGCGTATTTGGTAGTGTCGTTTTTGGTACATTACTGGTACCGTTATTTACTGTGTTCTTCTTTGTTGGGGTTCATAGTTTACCGAGTTTTCAGTGGTCAATAAGCAAACCATGGTTGAGTAGAATTTTGAGATTTAACAGCCGTATTAAAAAGGACAATACATTCTTTTAAAGCTTAAAATAAAAAAAGCAGATATTAAATCTGCTTTTTTTATTCTTTCAATTTAAGCGACTAGCTTCTCAATCCAAACTTCTAGGGTTGGTTGTTCAGCTAAATCTTCAAAACTCACCTGTGCACCGTAAGCCTGCCATTTACCCACTAATGTCATGAGTCGAACCGAATCAAGTCCAAGCATGAGTAAATCATCATTTAACTGAATGTCTGATGCAGGAATCTGAAGCTGTTCACTCACCGCCAAAACAATACCTTCTTGAGTGAGTGGTGATGCCGCTTGTTCAAGCGCCCAAGCTCGTGTGACTTGCTGAGTTGTCATGACTTGCCCACAACGTGTACTTACGTATTTTAAAGCCATATCGTGTTCTTCACGGCTAAAGTCAGCCAGTGCATCTCCACATAAAAAAGGCTGAATATTTAGCATAAAGGCTTCTGCGGCACTCATGAGGCAGCCAATATGGGCATAAACACCACAAATGATGAGCTGGTCGCGGTCTGACTCACGCATGAGTTGTTCAAGTGGAGAAAACTTAAATGCGCTATAACGCCATTTTGTTAAGACAGTATCATTTTTTTGAGGAGAAATTTCCGGCAAAATTTGGGTAATATATGGGTCATCTTTTAAACCAGTTCCCCAAAAGTCCGTTAATAACTGGCGATGTTCAGGTGTCTGATTACCCGGCTGTGCAGTATAGACCACAGGGATATTAAACTTACGCGCAGTTTCAATCAGTTCTTTGGTATTTTTAATAAGCTCTGGAATAGGCGCTTGAGTTTGATCATAAAAATCTAAAAAATATTGCTGCATATCGTGTACCAATAAAACGGCGCGATCGGTATGCAACTGCCAATGCGTTTTATTCGCAGTAAATTCGTGCGCTTGTGGCATGTTGTAACCGGCAATTTTAGGAATACTCATCAAATTTTTCCTTTTTTATCTTTAAGCAAGAACATTGGTGTTGGTTTCAAATTGTTGACGTAATCTTTTTTTGTCGATTTTTCCAAAGGCTGTATATGGAAATTGCTCGATAAATTCGACTCGATCGGGAATTTTGTAGGTAGCAAGTCCATAATCTTTCAGATGTTGACGAACTGACATTGCAAGACGAATTGGGCTCGGATCATGGGTTTGTACTTGCCATGCAACAAAAGCACAGCTTTTTTCACCCATGATTTCATCAGGCATAGCAACCAATGCTGCTAGGCGAATTTGTGGATGAGTTAATAAAGCTTGTTCAACCTCTTCGGTCGCAATTTTTTCACCAGCGCGATTGATTTGTTCTTTTGAACGGCCTTCCACAACAATGCAGCCATCTTCTCGAATACGTACTAAATCGCCTGTTCGATAAAAACCATCAGGTGTAAAAGATCGTGCATTGTGTTCTGGTGCTTGATAATAGCCACGAATGGTATAGGGACCGCGAGTGAGTAAATGCCCTACCTCTCCAGCGTTTACTGGCTGATCATTATCATCCAGCACTAAAATTTCATCATCTTGTGAAATTTTTAAACCTTGGGTATGAATAATTTGCTCTTTTGTCATGTCAAAATGGGTGTAATTCACCAGCCCTTCAGCCATGCCAAAAACTTGTTGTAAATTGACATGGAACTCATCAATCAAGCGTGTGGCAACTGCATCGGGTAAACGTGCTCCTCCGACTTGTAAGCAACGTAGAGTCGACAATATTGGATCTTGATCTTTTACCGCTTTATCCATCCAAGGTCGAACCAAAGCAGGAACCAAGCAAGCATCAGTCACACCGTGTTTTTTGATCAATGAAAAAGCAGTTTCAGGGCTTGGGTCAGTGCCTAAAACCACAGCTCCGCCGGAATAAAAAATACCTAAAGAACCTGCCGAGCTCATTGAAAAGTTATGTGCCGCAGGTAAAACCATGAGTAAACGTGATGACTGATTAAGACGGCAGATTTTTGCGCTCTCACGTACGCTATATAGATAGTCATCATGGCTACGTGGAATCAGTTTAGGAACACCAGTACTTCCACCTGAAAGTTGTAAGAAAGCAACTTGATCTGCCGTAGTCGGTGAGATGGCTTCATCTAAAATATGGGTTTCTTTTAATAGATCTTGAATAGCTACAAATTTGTCGGCATTCCCAAGTACAAATACATGTTGTAAGCAAGGAGCAGTTTGCTGAAGCTTTTCGGCAAGCTCTCGGTAGTCAAATTTTTGTGCACCAAAATCAGCACAGAAATAAGCTTTTGCTTGAGTTTGTTTAAAAAAACTACTGAGTTCTGCATAGCGATGTGCAGGTAAAGACATCACAGGTAAAGCACCAAGCCGAATCAGTGCAAAAAATAAAACATAGAACTGATAGTGATTTGGCATTTGTACAACCGCTTTATCACCAGCTCTTAGTCCATGTTGATATAAGTGGCTTGTGCAGTAATCAACTAAATGATCAAACTCAGCGTAACTAACAGCTTTATCACCATCATATACCGCAATATTTTCTGGGTATTTTTGAGCACTTTCACGCAAGAAATCACTCAAGTTTTGTCCAAGCCAATAACCTTTTTTACGGTAAATCTCAGCAAATTCTGCTGGATATGGCACGGCACCATCCAGATAAACCTGTGTTGTCATATGTTTGGTCCTTGTATTGGCAATTGATTGGGCGAAATCTGGAATCCGTCCAGCACAGTGCAAAATTTAGCGGCAGTTTCAGCATGTTCAGCTTGTGGATGAGAAGCTTCCACAATTCCCGCACCGGCAAATAAACGAGCAATATTCTGATAGATTCGGGCACAGCGGACAGTTACCGACCATTCACCGTTACCTTGTTCATCTGCCCAGCCCATAGTTCCTGCAAATAATTCACGATTAAATGGTTCAAGTTGCTGAATTAGGTCTTTCGCAATTGGACTAGGCTCCCCACAAATTGCAGGTGTTGGGTGTAAACGTTCAATTAAGTCAAAAACATGTGTATCAGCTTGCTTAAGTTCGCCAGTAATGTGTGATGCCAAGTGCCAAAGGCGTTTAGTACGAATGAGTGATGGTTGTTTAGGTACTTTTAACTGCTTACAAAAAGGCGTGAGTTCATCGGCAATCATTTCGATGACGAGTGCATGCTCATGTTGATCTTTTTGTGAAGCAAGTAATGCTCTGGCGTTATTTTGGTCTAGGGTTGGATCGTCATCACGAGCCAATGTGCCAGCAACCGGTTTACTCCAGATTTTTGTATTTTGCTTTGCAATTAAGAGTTCTGGGCTTGCACCGACGAACCACCCTTCACTTTGAGGATTCCTCGCGACTGCATAGTTATAGCCTTCGGGATTATGCTTAGCTAAGTTGTAAAATAAGTCCGAGACGGGAATATTTTGTTCAAACTCAAGTTGCAAAATACGAGCAAGTACGGCTTTATCAAGTTTTTTTGCTTGCATTTGCTGAACTAAATACTCAACTTGCTGTTGGTAATGTTCACCTAAAGGGAAATAATCCGCCTTTTCTAAAGATAAAGAACCAAAATCAATATCAGACTGTGCATAGAGTACTTTCTGATAGATTTTTGCATTTTGCATGAGCATTAAATTGACATCGGCTGCCGAGCAAAATGGTAGTCCACCCATAATTTTGACGTCTTTATAACCGTCATTTATTGCAAGCTGTAATTGAGCTCGTGCTTCATCTAACCACTCTTTTAAAAGGCTATTTTTAGCGACTTGAATATCTCGTAATTTTTGATGGCTATTGATGGTGTATTCTGGCGTTGTGAAAATAAAACCTGCATCATTTCCACAATTTAAAATTTCTTGTGCTAATGCAACGCGGCTTTCAGTAAAATTTTCTCGTTGGATAAAATACGGATGCTGTGCCGACATCTCGCAACTCCTTATACAGTTATTTTGTTGTAATGAATGAATGTTTAAACGCCTAAAGTGGCTCCTCCATCAACCACAATTTCTTGCATGGTAATTTGTGCAGCTTGATCAGAAAGTAAGAAACTCACCGTATTGGCAATATCTTCAGGCTGGGCTAATTTTCTTAAGGGAATGCCTGTACGGTATTGGCTTAAATCTCCATCGATTACCGCAGGTGGAGGTGAATTATCTGTCCAAAGTTGCTGCTGCATTTGAGTTAGGGTAGAGCCTGGTGAAACAATATTAAGCCTTACTTGGTGAGGTGCGATTTCAAGCGCAAGATTACGGCAGTAATGGCTCAATGCCGCTTTTGTAGTTGCATACATGCCAAGTTGTATACGTGGCATACGTGAACTATTCGAGCTAATCGTGACAATACTTCCCTGCTTTTTTTCACAAAAATGCTTGGCCAGTTGTTGACTAATCGCAATAGGTGCCATGACATTTACAGCGAAAAGTGTTTGCCAGTCTTCTGTTTTTGCTTCAAGCATAGAACGCATAATCAAAACGCCTGCCGCATTCACTAAACCCGTTACGCTATGTTTGTTTAAAATATCTGTAATGAGCTTCGCTGTTGTTTCTTGATCAGTAATATCTTGCTGAAAGCCTTGCCAACGCGATATTTCACTACTTTCTATCTTTTGTGTAATTTCCCATTGTTCAGGATTTTCCTGTCGGTCGATGCCGATCACTTGATACCCTTGCTGCAATAATTTTTTTGCAATAGCAGCTCCAATACCTCTTGCAGCACCTGTGACTACGATGGTAGAGCTCATGTTTTACTCCAGTTTGACTCGAATAGTAAATTCCGCCACATAATTGCAAATAATTATCATTACTATCAAGTGCGATAAATATCAAACATAAGATTACAATCTAAATCAAGTTATTTATTAACCAAGAATTTGACTTATTTTATTGATTTTTAATAACTTTAATAAAACACATCTTTTTTTATTGATTATAATGATAATTGTTTTCATTTACTAATGAGAATCATTCTGATAATTTGACCGCGCTTTCTTGTCGAGATGGACTCAAAATGAAGCCATTTTCTCAACCCTTACATCCCCTATTTCAAAAACTCAATATTGGGAGTGAAGTCTGGTGGAATACCGTTAAAAAACTAGGTAGTCCACTGGTCAACCTACAAAAAAATAAAGCGCTATGTACCTTTATTTGGCGTAGTTCTGAACTCAAAGAAAGCTTTTTTGTTTATATCGATATCTATTCACAAAGCCCTTCTATCTATCAAAAGTGGAATCGTTTTAGCCGTATAGCTGGGACAGATGTGTACTTTTTTGAAATAGAGTTGCCTCTAGCTTGGGCTGGTAGTTATGTTGTAGTGACCGCTAGTGAAGAAGCGCCAGAAACAGATTGTGCGGCAATACGCCGCTTATGGTGGCAAACCCAGCTTAAACAGAGTGCTCAAATTGATCCATTCAATCATCATCGGTTTTACACGGGACATCTGGCTCGATACATCAATCAAATTCAACTCGAAAGCACAAAATCTTTCATAGACGATTGCCCAATTACAAAGACATTTCAATGGTCAAGTCGCTTATGCCAACAGGACTATTTGGTCGATATTTTAATTAGTGGTGAATCAGCAGAAGAAAATCTGCCATTAGTTATTTTGCTTGATGGACAAATCTGGAGTCGAGAGCTTTCAATTTTGCCCAAAATTCAACATTTGACTGATTCAAATAAGATTCGCCCAGCAGTTTATGCTTTTATTCATAGTTTAAATATTCAGCAACGCCAACGAGATTATGGTTGTCATGATGCGTTTAGTCAGGCGTTGGTTGATGAACTTATTGAAACGCTTCTAAAAGAATATTCCTTTATTTCTAAAACAGACATTACGTTATGTGGTCAAAGTTTAGGTGGATTATGCGCTTTACATAGCGCTTTGTTGTTCCCGACCATTTTTACTTCTCTGATTTTACAGTCTGGATCTTATTGGTGGTCAGATTTTTCGAACAGTACTTTAGGGAAAAAACATAAAGGTAATATTTTAGAACTGCTTCAAAACCTATCTCATCCATTATCAAAAACAACTCAAATTTATATCAGTGCTGGCACGTATGAAACCGATATGCGGGACGATGCCCTACAGCTTTATCAACAATTGCAATCATTCAATCAAGTGAGCTTTCACAGTTTTTCAGGCGGACATGATGCCGTGAACTGGCGTACCGACTTGCTTAAGGCATTGCAAAAAATTCTTTCACTATAACCATTTGTTTCATCAAGGATAACAATATCATGAGCAACTTACAGGAAAATTATATCAATCCCTTTGATAACGAAAGTTTGTCTTTTCAGGTTTTAAAAAATCAACAAGGTGAGTTCAGTTTATGGCCTGCTCAACATCAGGTGCCATCGGGATGGGATGTGCAGCATGGTCCTGATACACGGTCTTCATGCATTGCTTATGTAGAAAAGCACTGGGTTGCGATTAACCCCTTTCAACAAGCGTAAGGAGTATTGTCATGAATCAGGCATTAAATAATGAATTTACTCCGGACCTTTCACAACCCGCTCGTTTTGAATTGGCCTCTACTCAGCTCGGTATTTTTCTTGCCGATCATTTAAGTTCAATTGAAGATTTATATACCATTGCGCATTGTTTGGAACTACCAAAAACTGTCGATATCCCAACGTTTAAAAAAGCGATTCAGATCGGCTTAAATGAAGCCGATACGGTCAATGCCTCATATTCATCTGACCCGTCTCAACCGTTTATTGAGCTTAATAACCAAGTTCAGTTTCAAATCGAAGAATTTGATTTTTGTCATTTAACGCCTAAAAAAGCTCAGCAACGCTTATGGGACTGGATGCCATCAGACCGTCAATGTGCCAAATCACTTAAAGCTGGTGAATCTCAGCTGTTCCGTCAAGTGCTCTTTACGACGCATGACAAAGTATATTGGTATCAACGTTATCACCACATCATGCTTGATGGGTTTAGCATGATTAACCTAACCAAACGTATTGTTGAGCTATATCAACAATTACAAGAAGGAAAAGAACTTTCGGTTTCTCCGTTCATTGGCGTGAATGATGTTATTTCGGAACGTCAGTCTTATGAAAATAGCCATCAATTTAAAATAGATCAGGCTTTTTGGAAAGCTTATTGTGAAGATTTACCTAGTCCAGTTAGTTTAAGTACTCATCATTTAGCGGCAAAAACAACCGCAACATTTATTAAGCATCAGCTGCGTTTTTCGACAGGAATTTTAGAGCAAATTCAAGCTTTAGCTGCACAAACTAAATTAGCTTTGAATGACATGATGATGTCATTGTCATTACATTATATTTACAAAATGACCGATAAAGCTGCTTTGGTTAACGGTATTCCATTTATGCGCCGTTTAGGTTCAAAAGCGATTCGCTCAACCTTACCTACGGTAAATGTCTTGCCTGTGAAGTTTAAAGTTGCTGAAAAAGACAGTTGGGTGAGCTTAGCTCAACATGTACAAGAGCAATTACGAGAAATTCGTCCGCATCAGAAATACGATGCAGAACAAATTTTAAGAGATTTAAATAGTATCGATATTCATGAACGAATGTACGGTCCTATTTTAAATTATAAAGCTTTTGACCAAGACTTGGTTTTAGATGGTGAAAAGGTCAAAACACACCATATTTCTACAGGACCAATTGATGATTTTGAGTTTTCCTTTATTGTTCAAGATCATGAACTCATTATCGAACTACGTGCGGATTCGCAGCGTTATACACAAGATGAGCTATTTAACCATGGTCAACGCCTAACGTTATTGCTCGAACAAGCCTTGATTCGTCCAGAAAAGCCATGTAGCAATTTTAATATTACAACATCACAAGAGCTTGCTGCCCTGACCCAAAGTGGTATTGGTCCGCGTGTTAGTCACCCTGAAAAATATAATAATGTTTTAGATATTTTTTATGAGCAAGTGAAAAAATATCCTGAACGTACCGCCATTGTGAGTGGTGAACGTCCAAACCTTCAGCATCTCAGTTTTGCTGAGCTTGCTGTAAAAGTGAATCAACTGACTCGTTTTTTACAAGAAAATGGAGCCAAAAAGCAAACTGTCATTGCTGGAGCTATTCCTCGTTCAATTGACTCAGTTGTGGTGATGTTATCCGTATTAAACTCTGGTGCGAGTTTCTTGCCTCTCGATTTAGATTACCCAATCGATCGTATGCAGATGATGTGTGAAGATGCCAATCCATTATTTGTATTAACTACACAAGCACTTGCACAGCAACTACCACAAAATATTCAACAGCTATATCTTGATCATGAAGATGTTCAAACACAAATTCGCAAGCAAGATGCGAGTGATATTCCTACCGAAAATCGTAAATTTGATTTTCAAGATGTCGCGTATGTAATTTTTACTTCAGGAAGTACTGGTCGTCCTAAGGGAGTAATGAATACACATGGTTCTTTACGCAACCTCATTTTGTCGCATAAACCAACTATTTACTGGCCTGTATTAGAAGCTGTAAATCAGCGTTTCCCTGAGCGTCCGTTACGTGCAGCGCATACACACTCTTTCTCATTTGACTCATCTTGGTTGCAAGTTTTCTGGATGTTATGGGGCCAAGAGCTACATATTTTTGATGAAAACATGCGTCGTGATGCATTTGGCTTAGTGCAAGAAATTCAACAACGACAAATCGATACACTCGATTTACCGCCATCTTTTTGTGCGCAAATAATGACGAATGGTTTATTTGCTGAAAATCAACATCAACCAAGTCTTATTTTGATTGGTGGTGAAGCTGCACCGTTAGCTTTATGGCAGCAGCTGAATGCTCAGCCAGAACTTTTTGCTCATAACTTGTATGGCCCAACAGAATATACGGTTGATACTTTCCGAGCAGAATTAAAGCAAACAGCTCGCCCTGTCATTGGTAACCCTATTGGTAATACACAGGCCTACGTACTAGATCGCTACTTGCAACGATGCCCAACAGGCGTGATTGGTGAACTTTATATTTCTGGCTTTGGGATCGCCAATGGTTATTTAGGTCGAGCTGACTTAAGTGCTGCCCGTTTTGTAGCGAATCCATTTGAACATGGACAGCGCATGTACCGCACAGGTGATTTAGTCCGCTGGAATAGCGCGGGTAAACTTGAATTTATGGGGCGCTGTGATGACCAGATTAAAATTCGTGGTTATCGAGTTGAAATTGGTGAAGTTGAAAATGCGCTTTCGATTTTAGCCAATGTTGAAAGCGCAGTCGTGATTGCAGAACCGATTAATAACAGTCATCGTTTACTCGGTTATTGTGTGGTCAAAGACATTGAACTCGATGAAAAAACCAGTGAGCAATTAAGTCAGCAATATTTAAGTCAGTTACGTCAAAACTTACCTGAATATATGGTGCCTTCTGCCCTGACTGTTATGTCCGAATTTCCACGAAATGTAAGTGGCAAAGTCGATAAAAAAGCACTGCCAAAGCCTCAAATTCGTACCCATAGCCGAATGGCCGAAACGTCTGAACAACAACTTTTATGTCAAATTACTGCATCTGTTCTTAAGCTTGACGCAATTGGAATTGATGACGACTTCTTTATGACAGGTGGCGATAGTATTTCGGCCATTATGCTTTGTACTCAATTACGCCAACGTGGTTACGGCTTAAGACCAAGTGATGTATTCCAATGTAAAACAGTCGCCGCTATGGCACCGCAACTCACCCGTTTAGATGAACAACAAACGGCTGTTTCAAAACCGTTATTTTCAGCAGACCTAGAACAAAAGGTTCAAGAAAAATATGGAAAAAACAGCACTATTTTACCTTTGCTACCTTTGCAAAAAGGCATGCTATTTTTATCTCAAGTAGAAAATCAATCGAACTATAATGCCTTTACTCGTCTTAGTTTAAATGGAGACATTGATCCGGTACGTTTGCAGCAAGCGTTGATTACCTTATTAAAACGTCACCCTCAATTAGGCGGACATTTTGATAGCGAATTAGCTGAAGAACCTGTTTTTATCTATTCATTACACCCTACTCAAGCTTGGCCAGTTCAGTTTTGCTCAGTCACTCCCGATCTGCTTGAGCAAACCATTCAAGAAACATTGCAGCAACCGATTCATCTCGACCAACCCTATGGCTTAATTCGGGCAACCTTAATTCAACATGCTCCAGAACAATCCGAATTATTGATTATGGTGCATCATCTGTTAACAGATGGTTGGTCAACTCCGCTGTTTTTACAAGACTTTATTAAAGCCTATCAGCAAACTAATCAACAATTGCCTGTGCTTGAATATAGTTATGAAACAGTAATTAAAGCTTTATCTGCACGTGACCATGAAACATCGAAAGTAATTTGGCAACGTGATTTAGCAGATTTACAGCCACTTATTTTATTTAATCAACCCCAGCAAGCTGTACAGGAAACTTCATATCGTTTAAGTGCTGAGTTGGGCGCGAAACTTCAACACAAATTACGCCAGCAAGGCATCACGCTCAATGTCTTCATGCAAATGATTTGGGCAATGACTTTAAATATTTATGCTCATCGTGAAGATATTGTTTTTGGTACTCCTGTTTCTGGGCGTTCAGCACCTATCAATGGTTTAGAGCAGCAGATTGGATTGTTTTTAAATACGATTCCAGTACGTGTAAAGCTCAACATGCAGCAAACACTTTGGGAGCAATTGACTCAGTTACAACAATTGCATGTTGAACATTTAGAACATGATGGTTTAGGTCTGGGTGCAATTCAGCAACTAATGGGGCAAGGCAATCTTTTCGATAGTTTGTTAGTCGTAGAAAACTATCCTGATAATCAGTATTTACAGCAAAAACTTGGTGATGCTGCGATTTCAAAACTCACAAATCGTGGTTATAGCCATTACCCGCTTGCTTTGTTAGTTATTCCTGATCATCAAATTGAACTATTACTCGAACAGCGTGGTGTAATTGATCAACCTGAACATTTCTTAGAGCGAATGGTTCAATTGATTGAAATTGCATTAAATGAACCAGAGACTTCTCTAGCTCACTATCGCTTACAACTGGCCGAAGAACGCGATTTAATCCAGAAAACAAATCAAACCCAATACTATGTTCGCCAGAGCACATTACAACAATTACTCAGAGAACAAGCTCGAATTACGCCTGAACAAACGGCGTTATCTGATGAAAATCATCAGCTCAGTTTTAGTGAAGTGCGTTTGCAAGTTTGTGCTTTAGCACAGCAATTGCAAAGAGCGGGCGTACAGGCTGGAGATATTGTTGCGGTTGCTCTACCAAGATCAGTCAAACTGAGTATCGCTATTTTAGCGGTGATTGAAGCAGGTGCAGCTTATTTACCTATTGATTTACAACATCCGTCTGAACGCATCAAATTTATGTTGCAGGATGCCAAATCTAAACTTGTGATTGGTGAACAAAAAGATCTAGCTGCTATTGCCCCTCCATCAATAGCCATCTTTGCTTTTAATGAATTGTTTGATGAAACAAAGATTGATTTAAGCAGCTATAAAACGACAGTTATTACCCCACAGCATCCGGCCTATTTAATCTATACATCAGGTACAACAGGCCAGCCAAAAGGTGTCATGGTTTCTCACCAAGCCATTGTGAACCGTATTTTATGGATGCAATCAGAATATCCACTGTCAGCCAACGATACGATTTTGCAAAAAACGCCATGTACTTTCGATGTCTCTGTATGGGAGTTTTTCTGGTCATACTTAGTGGGCGCGAGATTGGTTATGGCTCCTGTGGATGCACACCGTGATCCATTGGCATTATTAAGCCTCATTCAAAAATATCAGGTAACAACATTACATTTTGTACCGTCAATGTTGGCTGTTTTTGAAAATGCTGCTACCGAAATTTTGTCATCTGCTCAGCGTCAAAGTTTACCAATCCGCCGAGTGTTCTGTAGTGGTGAGGCATTACCAACGGCTTTAGCAAAATCATTTACTGAGCACTTTAGCTGTGAGCTACATAACTTATATGGCCCAACAGAAGCTGCGGTAGATGTGAGTTATATGGATGCAACACTAGGATTACACCCAGAAGAAAGTAGTGTTGCAATTGGATATCCAGTCTGGAATACCCAGCTTTATATTTTAGATCAATACTTACGCCCTGTTCCTGTTGGAGTGGACGGTGAACTTTATTTGGCAGGCCATCAACTGGCCATGGGTTATTTGCATCGAGCAGACTTAACAGCAACACGTTTTGTGGCAAATCCATTTGCAGCAGGTCAACGCATGTACCGCACTGGTGATATTGCCCGTTGGCATGCAGACGGCAGTATTCAATATGTGGGCCGTGCTGATGACCAGTTAAAGATACGTGGACAACGTATTGAACTGGGTGAAATTGAACAGCAATTACGTTTAATCAGCGGTCTTGATGTGGTTGTACATCCTATCTCTTCTGAGCAAAATAAAGCTGATGTTCAATTGGTTGCTTACTTGCAAACAACAGCACCTGTGGATATTGAGCAGTTAAAGAAACAATTGGTGAAACAGCTTCCTGCCTATATGGTTCCTACACACTATGTATTAGTTGAGAAATTCCCATTAAGTCATAATGGTAAGCTGGACCGTAAAGCACTGCCGCAACCACACCTTACTCTTTCAAATATAGAAAAACAGTGCGCCACCACTGCTTTTGAACACGAACTGACACGTATTTTCCAGCAAGTTTTAAACACCGATCAGAATATTGGCGTGAACGAAGATTTCTTTGCGATTGGTGGACATTCCATTTTGGTGATGAAACTCGCAATTGAAATCCGAAAAGTATTCAAGCGGACCATTCCAATTGGCCAGTTGATGAGTCATGTCACGATTCAACGTTTAGCAGCTTTACTGCTTACACAAGAACGTTTGGCAGAAGTTGAACAAACTGGCATGCAACCAATTTTACCCATCCGTTCCGGCTCTGGGCATCCATTGTTCTGTTTCTATCCAGGTTCTGGTTCGGCATGGCAATATACGGTGCTGAATCGTTATCTACATTCTGATTTACCCATTATTGGGTTGCAGTCACCTCGACCAGATGGCCTATTGGCAAATAGCGCTAATATGGACGAACTGGTTGAAAAACAACTTGAGATTATTCGCAGCCAACAACCAACTGGACCTTATACGTTACTAGGTTATTCACTTGGCGGCACTGTGGCTTATGCAGTTGCAGCGAAGCTCACTGAACAAGGTGAAAAAGTTGATTATCTTGGCTTGTTAGACACTTATCCTGCTGAAATTCATCAATGGTTAGATTTATCGATAGAAGAAATGAATACTGAAGCTGAGCAAGAACAGCTTCAGTTCTTCAATGATATTCTAGCCGATGCAGATACGGCATTAAATGAAGAAACCCGTCGTTTACAAGAAGATATTTTTGCAAACTATCGCGATGCCGTCCGTTTATTAAAACCGTATAAAATGCCGCAGTTTAATGGTGAACTACACTTAGTTGTCGCTGAAAAAGACTTACTGCCGTATATCCAACCAGAACAACAATGGTCACCTTTAGTTAAAAAACTCAATATTGTTCGACTAAGTGAAGCTGACCATACCGATATATTGTCTCCGCAGCAACTTGAAACACTTGGCCCGATTTTAAACCGCATGATCTGTCAGGCACGCGGTTTAGAGGAGCACACGCCATGAGCTTCAAATCTGTATTGACCGATTTTAGTCTTTTAAAACGTAATGCTCATTTCCGACATGTATTTATTGCCCGCACATTGTCATTGTTAACAATTGGCATGTTGGTCGTGGCTATTCCAAAACAAGTCTATGACATTACGGGTAACTCGCTTAACGTTGCTGTCGCAATGGCTTTTGAAGGCATTGCTATGTTTATTGGCTTGTTACTTGGCGGTTTGCTGTCAGATCGCAAAGATCGGAAATGGCTGATTTTATTGGCACGTGGTGTGTGTGGCTTAGGCTTTGCTGGCCTCGCCATCAACGCCATGTTTGAGCACCCTTCACTCTATGCGATTTATTTTTTATCGGCATGGGATGGTTTCTTTGGTGCACTGGGTGTAACGGCAATGATGGCGATCATGCCTGTGATTGTAGGGCGCGAAAATATCGTACAAGCCCGTGCGATCAGTATGGTATCCGTACGTCTTGCAACTGTTATTTCACCAGCAATCGGCGGTATTTTAATTGCGGTTAGTGGTGTAGCAACTGTGTATTGGGTCTCAACGGTGGGTACTTTACTCACTGTGTTTTTATTGATGGGGCTACCTGCGCTTAAACCACAACATGCATCAAATGGCGAAAGTCCTCTTCGCCAATTAGCTCAAGGGTTTAAATTTGTTTTTAAAAATAAAGTAGTCGGTAGCACCATTTTAATTGGAACACTGCTCAGTTTTAGCAGTGCTATTCGTATTATTTTTCCGCAAATGGCAGATGAAATTTTTCACGGCGGCGCATTTGAACTCGGACTTATGTATTCGGCCGTGCCTTTAGGCTCAACTTTAGGTGCATTACTGAGTGGATGGACAACAAAGTTACTCAAACCCGGCTTAGTCATGCTCTATACGTGCTTAGGTGTTTTTAGCTGCATGATTATGATTGGACTTTCACCTTGGCTCATCGTGACTTTACCAATTTTATGTGTTTTCGGATATTTGATGTCGATTGCCAACTTGCTTCAATACAGCATCGTGCAAGGACATACACCTGATGAATATTTAGGGCGTATTAATTCAATCTGGCTCGCACAAGATGCGTTAGGCGATTCGATTGCCACTACAACTTTAGGTCTTTTAACGCGTTTTTTACCAATATCAGGAAGTATCCTCTTCTTTGGTATATTAAGCTTTGCAGTAGGGTTTATGTTCCTATTCAACTCTCAAGATATGCGTGAAACAGGATTCCAAGATCCTAAGTTACAAGAAAATTAAATCCTAAATAAAAAGAAGGCAATTCGTTGCCTTCTTTTGCTTTAAGTAAAATTTCGTGCCTGAAAAACCCAAGTCATAATATAGTCTTGTTCTACAGCCCAGCCACCTTGATATTGTTCTAAGAGTTGATAGCGCTGCTGAATTTCTGGCAAAAAAGTTAGTGTTAATGTTTGATTTTCAAAATCAATATTAACGATAGATGCTTCTAAGAAATCGATATATTGCTTTGCAGTGGGATAAACCGCTTTATATAGGCTTTCTTTTACAGAGAAAATTAAGCTCACATAACGGGCAAAATCAAAAAACTCTGCCGCTTTACCTTTCCATAAATTAAACTCAGATGGCGTTAAAATAAGATGTGCGCTCTCTTGAGCAAATTCTGAGGTCACCCAGTGCTCAATATCAATTCCCAAATAAACCGCATGGTTAGATAGCGCAACAATTAACTTATTTTGTGAATGACTAATACTCCCCAAAACATGAGTTGGCCAAATGGGCAAATGTTCGTACATCGAGGTTATTGGCTGCTCTAAACCGAAATGATGATTTAAAACAGCTTGAACTAATACCCTGCCACATAAGTACTCATTTTTACGTTTGACACACGCTTGAGCAATTTTTAGGGGATGCTCTAATTGTTGGTTTAGATGCAAATGCGTTGTTTGCGATAAATCTAGCCCATAACAAAATAGCTCTGATGTAAGAAAAATAGGACTCGATATTTCATAAATTGATTTACTGATTTGTTCAGGAATATATAGATAATGACTCAATGTATTCGACTTCAAAATAAATATTTTTAATGAGTTATCTCCTATCTTAACTTACTTACTGCAATTCTATAAGTAATTATATTTATCATTTGATAATAATTATTATTTACTTATACTGTTGGGTAAATTTTGACTTTAATTTACTTATAAACAGCGATTATGAAACTTATAGGACTTTTTTTGACCCTGTTGGGAGCGGTCAGTATCTATTGTAGTCATAGCAACCAAAATCTGTTGTCTCAACATCTTCCTACTCTCTTTAAGTATTTGGGTCTATTGCTATTAGGCATTGGATTTATTGCGCTCTTTGCAAGCTTACCGAAAGTGGTTGCCGCTTTTTGCTGGTTCATGCTCATCATTTTTGCGTGGTCTTTCCTCCCTTTTATGGCGCTTTTTAAACGGAAACTGGTTTCATGAAAGCTAAAATTCAGTCTCCAATCCAGCCAGACTGGTGGAGTAAAACGTTTGCAGGTGGTGTTTTAGGTCTAAGTCTTTCTATCGCTATTGGTAATTTGATTGTTTTATTAGGCCAACCTTATGTCGCCATGGATTTATTGGTACAAGTGGGTATGTGGAGTGTTCCTTGGGTTTGGATGCCGATTATGTTTGGCAGTTATTTTTTTACGACTGGACGAAAAGCGCTTATCTATTTATTGACTGCCAATGCCCTAGCGTATAGCTGTATTTTTGTATTGCGGGGTTAAACATGAAAGTACGTTCAGACATCATGAAATTAGCAAAAAGCATGCATACTTGGGTGGGTGTATGTGCTGGGATTTTGCTTTTTATCTGTTTCTTTGCTGGTGGGCTCAGCATGTTTCAGCACCATATTAGTAAATGGGCTACGCCAACACAGCAAGTTTTACCGAAAGTCTCACCCGATCAATATAATGAGCTTATTCAAAAAGTTCAGGCTGCCTATCCTGCTGCGCAAAAGAACTTCACACTAAATTTATCGTCCAATGAATTTCACTATGCACCCATTACGTGGAGCGAACATGAACGTGGCGATGGTTTTAATGCTGCTCAAACCACGTGGATGGCAAGCTTAGACGATAAAGGTCAGTTAATCGTTGCTCAAGAAAACTTATCTAAAGCAGGCTGGCTAATTGAACAGTTGCATGAAACAGCAGGCATACCGGGCATGGCAGGCCATCACGGTTTAGGTCTTTATGTGATGGGTGTTGTTTCAATTTTATATTTTCTTGCCCTGCTTTCAGGAGTGATTATTCTTTTACCCACCTTGGTAAAGGATTACTTTGTCATTCGGCCTGGCAAAAATAAAAAGCGCTTTTGGCTAGATGCGCATAATGTGATTGGAATTACCAGCTTACCGTTCCACATCATTATTAGTATTAGCGTTATTGTCTTTGCTTTTCATGACTTTTTTTATGATGCGATTGGACAACTTGCACTCAAAGGACAGCCTGTTTTTCAGCGTTCTCCCCCAGCCCTTATTCAGCCTAAACAAACACAGGTTGATGTGCAGCAAATATTAGCTCAAGCTAAAAAAGTAGCACCTGAATATTCAGTTGACTATATCCAGTTTAGTGGCCTAGATAAACCTGAAAAAGCCAATGCACGTATTGCCCTCTATAGTTCAGATCAGATGTTGCGCGGTGCAAATCATGACTTTATGCGTATGAACCCATATGCAGTTGAGCACTTTAATCATAAAGGTATTAACACACAGACTGATGCCGGGAATAAGTTAATCAACGCCATGTTTAGTCTACATTTTGGAAGTTTTGGTGGTACGGGCGTACGTTGGATTTATTTTGTATTAGGTGTCGGTGGTGCTTTCTTGTTTTATACAGGTAACATCCTTTGGGTTGAAACTCGTGCACGTAAACAAAAGCGTGCTGAAGACCCTGTTCCTGTTCAACGTAAAGATGTGGTGTTCCTTGCGAACTTAACGATAGGTGCATGTTTAGGGTGTGTTTTAGCAGTCGTGGGTACAATGTTGGCCAGTCGGTGGCTCTTCGCAGCGCTTAACATTGAAAGTATGAATCACCTCTTTATGTATGGTTATTATGCGATTTTCCTACTGAGTTTGATTTATACCTTTGTGATTGGCTATGCAAAAGCTTTACCACAACTGCTGTTAACCTTGGTTTTAGTGTTATTTGCGATTCCGCTTACATCCCTTTTAGCTTACTTCATTCCTCAAAGTGGCTTATGGGTACATAGTGGAGAAATCTTAGTGGTTGATTTCTTAGCTATCATTTTTGCTTTCGCTTTTTGGCGTTTTTATCAACAAGCCCAAGACCGCCTAAAATCTGCTCCAACTGGCAGTTTATGGGCTAGCTAACAACCATAAATCGACAAGACTGAAATAATGTGTGAAATATGAAAAATTATAAAACCCACATTGTTTCGGTCAGTTGTTTAATTTCCTGAATATCATGACTCACATAAATCATCGGAATTTTTATTTCCTCTTTTACTTTCTGAAAAAAAGGAATAATTTCAGCTTTATGGTTTGCATCTAGTGCCGATAAAGGTTCATCAAGTAGTAACAGCTTAGGTGAATATAACAATGCTCGACCCAGTGCCACGCGCTGTTTTTCCCCTCCTGATAGTTTGATGGGCATACGTTGTAATAAGTGCCCTAACTTTAATAATTCAATAATGTAATCTGCTTCAAAGTGACGTTCTTGTTGGGACAGGTGCTTAAGACCAAATAATAAATTTTGTTTTACTGTTTTATGGGGAAAAAGCTGAGCATCTTGAAAAACCAATCCAACATGCCGCTTTTGCATGCTCAAGTTAATTTTTTGATCTGAATCAAACCATGTTTGGCCCTGTATTTTAATGACTCCACTATGCGGTGTGTTTAGTCCGGCAATAGCATGTAAAATCGATGTTTTACCTGACCCTGAGGCACCAAATAACCCAATAACAGCAGCATCTGACTGGAAACTAGGTTCAATATGAAATTGACCCATTTGCAGCTGAAAACGGCATTCAATTAACATATTTCTACCGTCCTAAGCGCTTCTTTTGATAACGATGAAACCACTGTGCAAACCATAGGGCTAAAAAAGCCACACTTAACGATAAAACGATAAGCCTTTGAATAGCTGCTTCTGTATCGGGTTGTTGCATTAGGCTATACATGGCCAAAGGCAAAGTACGTGTTTCATTTGAAATATTACCCACAAAGGTAATGGTTGCCCCAAACTCACCTAAACTGCGGCAAAAACATAAAATAGCACCAATTAAAATACCACTGCTGGCAAGTGGTAAAGTGACATGAAAAAATGCCCCTAAAGATGAGGCACCCAATGTCTTTGCTGCCATTTCCAAACGCTGGTCGACTAGTTCAATTGCTAATCGAATAGATTGTACCAATAGCGGAAAACCCATTACTGCCGAGGCAAGAACGGCACCTTTCCAGTTAAATGCAAAATCAATTCCGAGCGGTGCCAAATATTGTCCAATAATGCCGCGGCTTCCAAAAACTTGTAAAAGCAAATAACCAGGCACCACTGGTGGTAGCACTAAAGGTAAAAACACCAATGTTTCAATGAATGACTTCCCCCAGAACTCTTTACGTGCCAAAAACCATCCTACACAAATTGCAGGAATAATACTGACCACAAGACAACTTGCTGCGACCTTACAAGAAAGTTGTAGCACGCTGAGCTCTTCTGGGGTTAAAGAGAACATCATGGTTTTGCTGGAGCCAACACGCTAAAGCCATATTTTTTAAAAACAGCTTTGGCTTGATTGCTCTGTAAAAATTGATAGAACTTTGCTGAGTTTGAGTTCTTTTTAATCATCCCTACAGGATAAATAATTGGCGAATGCGTATTTTCCGGAAATATACCCGCTACCTTCACGTCTTTGCTAATCGCAGCATCGGTTGCATAGACAATGCCAACCTGACATTCACCTCGCGCAACAAAGTTTAATGCCGCTCGCACATCTTCTGTTTCAACTAACTTTGGCTCAATACGGCTCCACCAACCTAAATTGGTAAAAGCTTGTTTGGCATATTTGCCTACAGGCACACTTTTGGTATCCCCTGTACAAATCTTGCCTGTAAATACTTTATTGGGATCGGTGGTTTTATCTAGTTTAATGCTTAACGGTCGATCTTTAGGGGTAATGAGAACCAGACGGTTGCCTAATAAATTTATACGGTCATTTGCTGCAACTCGTTTTTTATTTTGCAGATAATCCATCCACTGGATATCAGCAGAGATAAATACATCGGCTGGTGCCCCAGCTTCAATTTGTTTCGCTAATGTCGATGAGCCTGCATATGAAGTTTTAACTTCTACTTTATTTTGTTTTTCATAAATTTTTTCTAAATCAGTAATTGCATTGGTTAAGCTCGCTGCTGCATAAACGGTAACCGATTCAGCCTCAGCTGGAACATTAAAGACCAAGCCTATGCTAAGCACCGAACAGGCTAAAGCCAACTTTTTTATCTTCGTATCACTTACCATTATATTTACCTTTTTGTCGTTTTTTGCAGCGATATATACCCAAGAATATAGCGATAAGCATCGACAATGAAAAGTAGAAATTATTTATGCAGATAGATATTTTTTCTGAGCAACTGAAAACTATAGGGAGATAAAATTGATTCGCTCTTAAATTCTTTGATTTATAAAATAATACTCATCTTATTTTTTTAAATAGCTACTCATAATTTGATAATCATGTTCTAAGGCTTGTCGAGCATTGATTTCCATTTGGCGATAATGTTGTAAAACTTTCTGGCCTAAAGCTGTAACAGCTGCCCCACCACCATGTGTTCCACCCGTTTGAGTTTCAACTAAAGCTGTTTCAAAGCACTGATTCATGGTGTCTACCAACTGCCACGCACGGCGGTAGCTCATATTCATAGATTTTGCGGCTTGTGAGATCGACCCCGTTCTTTCAATTGCTTCAAGTAAGTCTGCCTTACCCGGACCAAATGCAATATTCTGCTCTAAAAGAATTCTAATCTTTAATTTTAAGTTTTGTTCTTTCATAGACTTAGTTCACAAAAGTTTATTTTATGCTCGTTAACATTATAGGGAAGTTTAACAAGCTAAGACATATACAAATTTAAATCTCGATGAGCTCTTAAAAAGAGTCTTATTAAAAAATCAAAACTGCACAAAGTGGATAAAGATCTGGAAAAAACGGATAGAGGCCAAAGCCTAATCGCGGTTCAATCAGTTAAAAGCTGAATGAATAGGATTGAGCAAATGACCTCATCTAATTTAAAACAATGGAATGATTTTGTAGATGGATGTATCGACTTCCGTCCTAACGATGGCGTGTTTCGTATTGCACGTAATATGTTTACTGAGCCTAAACTATTTGACTTGGAAATGGAACTTATTTTTGAAAAGGTTTGGATTTATGCATGTCACGAAAGTGAGATTCCAAACAATCATGATTTCCTAACAGTTCAAATTGGTCGCCAACCGATTATTGTGAGCCGTGATGGTAAAGGCGAATTACACGCGATGGTCAATGCTTGTGAGCATCGTGGAGCGACTTTAACCCGTGTTGCTAAAGGCAACCAGTCAACCTTTACATGTCCGTTCCACGCATGGTGCTATAAGTCAGATGGCCGTTTAGTTAAAGTCAAAGCACCTGGCGAATATTGTGAAGATTTTGATAAATCAAGCCGTGGCTTAAAACAAGGCCGTATTGCAAGCTACCGTGGATTTGTATTTGTAAGCCTCGATACTCAAGCAACAGATTCTCTAGAAGACTTTTTGGGCGATGCAAAACTGTTCCTTGATTTAATGGTTAATCAGTCGCCAACAGGTGAGCTCGAAGTACTTCAAGGTAAGTCAGCTTATACCTTTGCAGGTAACTGGAAGCTACAAAATGAAAATGGCTTAGATGGCTATCATGTAAGTACCGTTCACTATAACTATGTCTCTACAGTTCAACACCGCCAACAAGTCAATGCATCAAAAGGTGAAGAACTCGACACACTTGACTACAGTAAGTTAGGTGCAGGTGACTCAGAAACTGACGATGGCTGGTTTAGTTTTAAAAATGGCCATAGTGTTTTATTTAGTGACATGCCAAATCCAACAGTTCGTCCGGGTTACAGCACGGTTATGCCGTATATGGTCGAAAAATATGGCGACAAATATGCTGAATGGGCAATGCACCGTTTAAGAAACTTGAACTTGTACCCTAGCCTATTCTTTATGGACCAAATTAGTTCTCAGCTTCGTATTGTTCGTCCAGTGGCATGGAATAAAACCGAAGTCATCAGTCAATGTATTGGCGTTAAAGGTGAATCTGCTGAAGCACGCCGTAACCGTATTCGCCAGTTCGAAGATTTCTTTAACGTATCAGGCCTTGGTACACCAGATGATTTAGTTGAATTCCGTGAACAGCAAAAAGGTTTCCAAGCACGACTTGAACGTTGGAGCGATATTTCTCGTGGCTATCAGTCTTGGGAATATGGCGCGACCAAAAATTCACAAGATTTAGGCATTCAACCCGTCATTACTGGCCGTGAGTTTACCCACGAAGGACTCTATGTAAACCAGCATGGACACTGGCAACGTCTAATGCTTGATGGCTTAAATAAGAAAGCACTGAAAATGCAGGATATTACTTTTGAGAACAATGCCGTAATGGATGAGGTGTAACCATGTCACAAGAACTACATTTTGCTGTATCTCAGTTTTTGTACAAAAAAGCAGAACTTTGTGATGCTTATGACTGGGATGCCTATTTAGAGCTTTACGACGAAGATAGTGAATATCATATTCCACAGTGGATTGATGACCATAACTATGTTCAAGATCCAAATCAGGGTTTGTCTTATATTTATTATGCAGACCGTACTGGACTCGAAGACCGTGTATTCCGTATTCGTACCGGAAAAGCGGCTTCTGCAACTCCGTTACCACGTACTTTGCACAGCATAAACAACATTCGAGTTAAAACACTAGATGACGGACTAATTGAAGCAAAAGTTGCATGGCAAACGCTATATAACCGTCAAGGCTTAGAAGGCTGTTTTTACGGACATGCTACTTATCTTTTACGTCAAACCGCAGATGGTTTCCGCATTCGTCGTCAGCACAGCATTTTGCTGAATGACAAAATTGATTCCGTTTTAGACTTCTATCACGTTTAAGGGGAATGAAAATGGGACATTCAGTTGCACTTAACTTTGCCGATGGCAAAACCTTTTTCATTTCGGTAAATAACGATGAATTGTTGCTTGATGCAGCAGTTCGTCAGGGAATTAACCTACCACTAGACTGCCGCGAAGGTGTTTGTGGTACCTGTCAGGGACAATGTGAAACTGGGATTTATGAACAAGAATATGTCGATGAAGATGCATTAAGTGAACGTGATTTGGCCGAGCGAAAAATGTTAGCTTGCCAGACCCGCGTGAAATCTGATGCAGCTTTTTATTTCGATCATGATTCTGTGATCTGTAACGCTGGTGATACTTTAAAAATTGAAACCAAAGTGACCGCTGTTGAGCTGGTTTCTGAAACGACTGCAATTTTGCATCTTGATGCGAGCAGTCATGCTGCACAACTTCAGTTTTTGCCAGGTCAATATGCTCGTTTACAAATTCCAGATACTGAAGACTGGCGTTCTTATTCTTTTGCAAACAGACCAAATGCAACCAATCAATTGCAATTTCTAATTCGTCTCTTGCCAGACGGTGTTATGAGTAATTACTTGCGTGATCGTTGTCAGGTCGGACAAAGCCTACTTATTGAAGCACCGCTTGGTAGTTTCTATTTACGTGAAGTACAGCGACCACTGGTTTTTGTAGCAGGTGGAACAGGATTATCAGCTTTCTTGGGAATGCTAGATAACTTGGTTGAACAGCCTAACTCACCTGCCGTTCAGTTGTATTACGGCGTAAATAATGAAACTGATTTGTGTGAACAACAGCGTTTACATGCCTATGCTGAACAGCTACCAAACTTTAGTTATCACCCGATTGTGACTAAAGCAACCGAAGCTTGGCAAGGTAAAGCGGGCTATATTCATGAGCACTTAAATAAAGATCAACTGGCTGAACAAGCTTTTGATATGTATTTATGTGGCCCACCACCGATGATTGAAGCCGTGAAAAATTGGTTAGATGAGCAATCTTTGCAAAACTACCGTATTTACAGCGAGAAGTTTTTACAGAGTAATACCTCACGTTGAAAGTATAAATAAGTTCTCTGTACACGACAAAAATAGATAACTCATTGAAATAATGTCACAATAATTGTTTTCTAACGACGAATACTATGACACATCTCAATGAGTTATATCTTATCTTAAACAAATCTCTAAAATGGAACAAGTCACATTTAAAGTGCTTTGCGCTCATCATGCTTGTGATCATTTTAAAGCAAACATGTAATCTTTCTTCTGCATCTAAAGCCTTGCCCATCAAGTGCTTACCACAATCATTTTATCGACGTATGCAGCGCTTCTTTGCAGGTCAGTATTTTGATTATCGTCAAATTTCTCAGTTGATTTTCAATATGTTTTCATTCGACAAAGTGCAACTGACTTTAGATAGAACCAATTGGAAATGGGGAAAACGAAATATTAATATCCTGATGCTCGCAATCGTTTATCGTGGAATAGCGATACCTATCCTTTGGACATTGCTTAATAAACGTGGAAATTCAGATACGAAAGAGCGTATTGCTTTGATTCAACGCTTTATAGCCATTTTTGGTAAAGACCGTATTGTGAATGTGTTCGCAGACAGAGAGTTTATCGGTGAGCAGTGGTTTACATGGTTAATTGAACAAGACATCAACTTCTGCATTCGTGTTAAAAAAACTTCATTGTCACCAATCATTTAGGAAAGAATCATAAAATTAGTGATTTATTTCGCCATCTTAAAGTTGGTCAAATTGAATGTCGTAAACGACGGATTTTGGTTGGTCGGGTGAAACTATATATAAGTGCACTACAGTTAGAAAATGGAGAGCTTTTACTCGTCGTTTCTCCTCAGTTTAATGCCAATGCTATTCAGGATTATGCATTACGCTGGGAAATTGAAACCTTATTCAGTTGTCTCAAAGGACGCGGGTTTAATCTTGAAAATACGCGCTTGACAGACCCTAGACGAGTGAAAAAATTGATTGCGGTGTTAGCTATAAGCTTCTGTTGGTGTTACTTAACGGGTGAAGGCAACATAATCAAAAAAAAGCGATAAAAATAAAGAAGCATGGACGACTCTCAATGAGTTTATTTCGCTATGGTTTAGACTATGTTCAAATGGCGATTCAGCGTTTAATTGGTTTTGGGAAAAAAGAAGAGTTTAAGGAAATTTTGGCAATTTTAAGAAAGCAGAATCCTGATAGGATAAGGGTTCTGTGAAATTTGTCGTGTACAGAGAAAAATTAG
>NZ_AMSS01000054.1 GCF_000313935.1 Acinetobacter sp. WC-141
ATAACTCATTGAGATGTGTCATAGTATTCGTCGTTAGAAAACAATTATTGTGACATTATTTCAATGAGTTATCTATTTTTGTCGTGTACAGAGATAATTTTTTCAAGATTTGATGGTTTTGATCATCAACAAAGATTATTTTGTCTCTCATACGCAACACAGGAATAAAATAATATGTTTGCCCAAACAAACTCTTCACGCCCACCCCAGCTCCCTTTTAAAGATAGTCCTTTTTCGATTCATGGGCGTTTTAATCGTATGAGCTATTTAGGTGGATATGGACTGATTTATTTAGTTACCCTCGTGGGCTATTTCATTTTGGCCTCATTTCTTGGAAGTTATCAGCTTTCAAGCAATCTATTTGATTTTGAGTTTTATAGCTCTCTTTCTGGTCCTAGCGCTTTAGTGGTCTGGGCTTTCTCACTGTTTTTAATTTATTTAAATATTGTTCTCGTTGTTCGACGTCTGCACGATTTAAATAAGAGTGGGTGGATGGGGTTACTGTTGTTCATTCCGGTTGTTCAGTTCTTTTTTATGATTTATTTACTGCTTGCTTCAGGTACAGCCGGTCCAAACGACTACGGTCCTGTTCGACCATCAACGTTTATAGAAAAACTCATGGCTTGGCTTATTTTAGTGGCTATTTTAGTTAGTCTCATTTCAACAGCCGGAATTTTTTATTATTTCTCAGGGACTGATACCCTAGAAACACCGACACAAATCTTACAAAAAGGAACGGAATACTTTTAATTAAAAAACACTTTATTATTCAGATGAACTCATTATAGTAGGCGCACATTTTATCTCCTACTATGATGAAAGCTGAAAATCGCTTTCATATTTTTTTTTAATTGAGACTTGTCGTGGCTGATGAACAAAAATCCTTAACGGATGTCGCAAAAAATACTGGCGAACTTTTACAAGAAGCAGGCACTAAAACCACTCAAACGGTTTTAGCCCATACTGAAAAGTATCATGATGCCTATACCACTATCGACAAAATCGTGGATAGCTTCTGGGAACGTGTGCCTTATATTTGTATTGCGATTATCGTTTTTATTATTTTTTGGCTATTGACCAAATTATTTAAGTTCTTTGTTCGTAAAACATTGGAAAACCGCTCTTATACGCGTCAAAACCTAGTTTTGGTGTTAAACCGTGTAGGCAGCACAGCGATTTTATTCTTTGGTTTCTTAATTGCTTTAGTGATCTCGATTCCGGGGTTTACGCCAGGGCAACTCATGAGTGCACTTGGAATTGGTTCTGTCGCAATTGGTTTCGCATTCAAAGATATCTTTCAGAACTTACTGTCAGGTATTTTAATTTTATTAAGCGAACCATTCCGTATTGGCGATTCCATTGTTGTAAATTCGCTTGAAGGAACTGTTGAAGATATTCAAATTCGTGCAACATTCTTACGCTCACCAGATGGCCGTCGCATTGTTATTCCAAACGCAACTGTTTATACGAGTGCCTTAACTGTAAATACAGCTTATCAACAACGTCGCTGTGAGTTTGTAGTCGGAATTGGATATGACGATGACGAACAAAAAGCCAAGCAGATTATTTTAGATATTCTTAACAATGACCGAAATGTACTTAGTCAGCCAGCCTTCTCCGTTAACGTAACAGCGTTAGCGGACTTCTCGGTTAACTTGACTGTACGCTGGTGGGTTGATACGACTGAAACTGATATTTCGTCATCTACGAGTACCATTCAAGCTCAGGTCAAACAAGCTTTTAATGCGAACGGAATTAATATTCCTTACCCAATTCAGGAATTAAAAATGGCCGCAAATCAGCCACTTTTAAACCCTGAAGCATCAACTAAAGAGACGACCTAAAATATAAGAAATAGACGTTTCAGTTCTTAAAATACGGTTGCCTAAGCTCACAGCTTGGCAGCCGTTTTTTGTGAGCAAATCAACCTCATAGGGAATGAAACCGCCTTCGGGACCCACGACTACACTACAAGTATGTGGAATATTAACAGGCATGCTCTGCTCAGCATAAGGATGAGCCACATAGGCGGGTATTTCTTTCGAAATTAAGCTGGGTAGGACATCTTCAACAAAAGGTTTAAAGCGTTTGTACATGTGAATTTCAGGAACAATCGTGTCGCCTGCTTGTTCAAGACCCAAAGTCACATAGTTGTCGAGTTGTTGCAAAAATGGAGTTTGCCAATAACTTTTATCTACGCGGTAGCTATGAATTAGACTAATTTTTTCAACACCTAAAGTCACACTATCCATAATTAAACGGCGTAAAACTTTGGGCCTTGGTAAAGCCACAATTAAATGAACCGGAAGTTTTGCAGGTACGGCTTCTTCATTAATCGGACGTACACAAACCTCTTGCTCATTAATTGAGACAATTTCAGTGATATAACGTGCGCCGTTGCGAATGCCGACTTTTAGATTTTGACCAACCGTAATATCAAGATGTTCACGCAAATGCTGTAATTGGCGCTTAGAGTGAATGGACCATATATCTGAATGGATATCTTCAGGCTCTAATAAAACAATATTCATGTTTTGTCGGCCAAATACCGATTAATTACACCAATATGTTTTTGCAATGAACCTTGATTACGTTGTAAGACTTTATGCGCTTGCTCTACCACTTGTTGGGCCTGATCAGGTTCAGCTAAACATGCCATCCAGATTGCCACAACTTGCTCAGCGTCTTGGGCAATGAGTACCCCATTTTCATCAATGAATTCATCGACAATGGTTTGGAAATTAAAATAACGAGGTCCAATTACGGTCGGTACATTCAAAACCATAGGCTCTAAAATGTTATGTCCACCACCCGGTTCATTTAAAGACCCCCCCACAAAACACACCTGACTTAAGGCGTACCACAACCAAAGCTCCCCCATACTATCGGCCAGATAAACCTGGGTACTCGTATGAATACTTTGGTTCAAGCTTCTACGGTGAGTAATTAAATCTAGGTTTTGGCAAATTTCAAATACTTCGTCAAAACGTTCAGGATGTCGAGGTACGACAATACAAACTAAATCTGGTTCTGACTTTAAATAAGGTGCCAGCGCTTCTAAAATTTGTTGTTCTTCGGGTGCATGTGTACTGGCAATGGTCAGGACTTTACGCTGCCCCAAATACCATAAATCATGTAATTTGGCTGCCTGATTTATAAATACTTCTGGTGCGTGAATATCAAATTTAATATTTCCAACCACCTGACTTTTGTGTTGATCTAAGCCAAGTTCGACATAACGTTGGCGAGTAGCATTATCTTGTGCCAAAACCCAGTCGATTTTTTCCAACATTCCTGCTGTTAGACCTGCAACTCGGCTATAACCTTTAGCTGATTTTTCTGATAACCGCGCATTTAACAATAAACAAGGAACTTGTTGTAGCTTGGCTTGATCAATTAAATTTGGCCAAAGTTCAGTCTCGACCAATGCTAAAAGTTTTGGCTGATATAAATCAAAAAACTGTTTTAAAAGATGCTTTTGGTCAACAGGCAAATAAACTGCTTGAAATAAATCTAAATACGGCGCTTTTAAAAATAATGATTTGGCTCGCGCCTGCCCAGTTTTAGTTGTATTAGTAACTAGTACAGGTTGACCGAGTTTAAGATAATGCTCGATTAAAGGCTGCGCAGCATTGGTTTCTCCAACCGAAACAGCATGGAACCAAATTGCTCTCACATTTTTCGGAGATTCAAACGGCCCAAATCTTTCAAGACATTCCTGATGATATAATTCCTGGCTTTCTGCACGTTTTTTTATCCGCCAGTGGTAAAAAGGTTTTAATAAATGGAGTGCGGTGTTGTACCAAAAAGGGGTCGCCAAGCGGTTTGCCTCAAATAGTCAAAGTTTAAAACTGGGGAAAATATAACATAGATAGAAAAAATGGCAGAGTTTCGATACCTAAACTCTACCATTACAAGAAAAGCGATTTACTGAGCCCATAAATCAAATAGGTCAGTAATTCTTAATTTCAAAAAATTTATGAAGCTTCTAGCGTTGGATAGTCTGTATAACCTTCCGCGCCTTTCGCATATAAAGTGGTTGGTTGAAGTTCATTTAAAGGTAAGTCTTGCTCTAAACGCTGTAAAAGATCTGGGTTGGCAATATATGCTTTACCAAAAGATACTGCATCAGCTTCACCATCACGCAAGATACGTTTTGCTGATTCTGGTGTTAGGTTTTCGTTGGCAATCCATACACCATTAAATTTTTCGCGAAGTTTTGGACTAATGCTGTCAGCAGCTGCATATTCACGAGAGAAAACGAAAGCAACATTACGCTGGTTAAGCTGTTCAATAACATAACCAAAAGTTGCTAATGGGTTTTCATCCCCCATATCGTGCGAATCACCACGCGGTGCAATATGTACACCTACTCGGCCAGCACCCCACACTTCAATAAATGCATCAACCACTTCTAATAATAAACGTGCACGGTTCTCAACAGGACCACCGTATTCGTCATCACGTTGATTCGTATTACTTTGAAGGAACTGGTCAATTAAATAACCATTCGCTGCATGTAATTCAACACCATCAAAACCCGCCACTTTAGCTAGTTCTGCTGAATGTTTATATTGAGCAACAACTTCTTGAATCTCTTCTAATGAAAGTGCGCGCGGTTTTACATACGGACGTTTAGGACGTAATAAACTCACCTCACCCGCAGGTTGAATTGCACTTGGCGCAACAGGAATATCACCATCCAAAAGATCGGGATGTGAAATACGGCCGACATGCCAAAGTTGAGCTACAATTTTTGAACCTTGAGCATGAACTGCCTCAATAATTTTATTCCAAGCTTGTGCTTGCTCTTGTGACCATAATCCTGGAGTCTCTGCATAACCCACAGTTTTTGAACCAATTACTGTTGCTTCAGTCAAAATAAGACCAGCATTTGCACGCTGTTGATAATATTCAACCATTAAATCATTCGGTACTCGGCTTTCACCACTACGCGCACGCGTTAATGGAGCCATTACCAATCGATTTTTGATTTCAAAATCACCAACCGTTAAAGGAGTATTGAGTTCAGCCATAGTCGCCTCGACTTACACTTTAAATCGTTAAAGTGTTTGTTTTAAATGTTCGATATATTGCTGAATCAAAGCTTCGTTACGTGAAAAATAAGACCATTGACCATATTTTTGGACCTGAATAAGCCCCGCCTGTTGTAAAACAGACAAATGATTCGACATTGTAGACTGTGCTACTTTGCCCAAACGTTCAATATGACCTGCACAAACACCCTTCTCAAAACTACCACCACATTCTTCCACCGGTAAATAATGTGCAGGTTCTTTTAACCATTGCAAAATTTGCCGACGTAGCGGATTGGAAAGGGCTTTGCTAATTGCATCAATATCCATAGGCTCAACACGTCTTTTAAACGAACAAAGCTTTGTTCAACATTTCGAAAACATAATATCGCATTTTTACGATATTCATATCTATTTTTTTCGATATTCATATCGCATTTTTTCGATTAACATTCGAATGCTGAACTGCTTTGCCGTTTTAATCGCTAAAAATCCAAGAGTTCTACATATTCATAGATGAACTGTATTTAAACTAAAAGTTCAGCAGACTCTTATAAACCTTGTTTTAAACTCGCTTCGATAAAGCGATCAAGGTCACCATCAAGAACAGCACCCGTATTAGAGTTTTCAACACCCGTACGTAAATCTTTAATACGCGAATCATCTAATACATATGAACGAATTTGGCTTCCCCAACCAATATCAGACTTCGAGTCTTCTAGGGCTTGAGCCGCTTCATTACGTTTTTGCATTTCCAACTCATATAAACGTGCACGCAATTGTTTCCATGCATGGTCACGGTTCGCATGTTGTGAACGTTGGTTCTGACATGCCACCACAATACCCGTTGGAATGTGAGTCAAACGTACTGCCGAGTCGGTTTTGTTAATATGCTGACCACCTGCCCCAGATGCACGGTAAGTATCTGTACGAACATCAGAAGGATTAATATCAATTTCAATATTGTCATCAACTTCTGGGGAAATAAACACTGCCGAGAACGAAGTATGACGACGGTTACCACTGTCAAATGGTGATTTACGAACTAAACGGTGTACACCTGATTCAGTACGTAACCAACCGTAGGCATATTCACCTTCAACACGAATCGTTGCAGACTTAATACCCGCTACGTCGCCATCAGATACTTCCATGAGCTCTGCTTTGAAACCATGGCGTTCAATCCAGCGCATGTACATACGTAATAGCATAGACGCCCAATCTTGTGCTTCAGTACCGCCTGAACCTGATTGAATCTCGACATAGCAAGGATTCGGATCCATTGGGTTACTAAACATACGACGGAATTCAAGTTTTGCCAATTCTTCTTCAGCAGCCCCAAGTTCAGATTGAACATCTTCAAGCAAACTTTCATCATCGGCTTCTACAGCCAAATCTAACATCGCTTTTGCATCTTCAAGTTGTGTTGACAACCCATCCAATACATTAATAACGTTTTCTAGTTCGCCCTTTTCTTTCGCCATTGCCTGAGCGTGGCTTTGATCATTCCAAATCGCAGGGTCTTCTAACTCACGTAAAACTTCTTCTAAACGCTCTTTTTTCAGATCGTAGTCAAAGATACCCCCGTAGTGTTTGGCTACGATCAGTTAAGTCTTTCAATTGGTTTAGATAAGGATTAATTTCCACGCGAGTGTTCCCATAAAAGCAGATAAACAGTCAATTATTTTAGCATAGCTTGCCATACTCAAACAAAAGCTCTCAAACATATTGATTTTCAATATCTCATTAATGAAAAATAAATATAATATTATTGATTTACCCATTAAAAATGTATTAAAATTAACAACTTAAATCTTAATAACTTTATAACATATATTACTCTAGAGCTTTATTCATGAAAAAATCAAAATTTTTGTTTGCACTTGTCACAACTGTATGTGCTTTCAACGCAAATGCCTATCAAACTGAAGTTGGTACAATGTACGAATTTACAGATATGGATGGTGGAGAAAATAATAGCTTCGGGATTAACGGTAAATATTATTTTAATCCTGTGGAAGCAAAAACTTTTCCTTTAGCTGAAGCTGCTTTTTTAAATAAATCTTCAAATATTGGACTAGGATATGCATATAGCAAACTAGAAGATGATGAAGACTCTGGAAAACTCGAATTTAGTTCTGTAGGCATTACAGGTGAATACTTTATTCCAAATACCCCACTTTATTTATCAGGAGCATTTAACCGCACAAAAACCGAAGTCTCTGCAAATGATTTTGGTTCGGTTGATGATAGCGGCAACGGCTATGCTGTAGAGGTCGGCTTCCTACCAACAGATGGCTTATTGTTGGCCGCTGGTGTAACAGATTTATCTGAAAGTTTTGATCCAATACAAGCAGCTAAATATGGCTTTATTACTTCAATCACAAATGCTACAGCTGTAACTGGTGAAGATGATGACACAGCCGTAACTTTACGTGCCAAGTATATTACTCAAATTTCAGGTTTTTATACTAATTTTGAAGGACAAACTTATATTGGTGATGAAACCACTTATCGTTTAGGCGCAGATCTTTATCTTGATCCTACTTTAAGTATTGGAGCATCTTTTGCAGATTCAACAGCAGAAGATTCTGATGCAATTTTTAGTGTCCGTGCACAGAAATTCTTCACACCTCAAGTAGCAGTAGGTTTAACTTATACAACTGTTGATGATGCTAACTCTTTTGGTATTAATGGAACATTCCGCTTCTAATCCATAAGTATTTATTATTAAAAATATGAATGCTCAAGGGAATTTTCCTTGGGCATTTTTCAGTTCACTTTAAGCTTAACCAGTAACATCCTCATACAAAATTGGGTACTTTTACAGCATTTTTTATGATCTACACAAAATCTCCTCAATTTTAATAAAATAAAACATTCTATTTTTATATTTTAAAATCAAATATTTAAGTTAAACATATTTACAAAAAAAGCACATAGTTACAGTATGGTTACTTGTACAAGATTGACGCTACCCGATTTTCCTCTAGACTAAAAGTTGTAACAAAACATTTATAAAATCGCTTTTTAGAGGGGAGAGATTCCATGAAAAAACTAGCAATTGCATCAGCTCTTTTATCTGCACTCGCAGTAAGTGGCGCGGCAAACGCTTACCAAGCTGAAGTTGGTGGTTCTTACAATTATCTTGATCCAGACAACGGTAGCAGCGTAAGTAAATTCGGTGTTGACGGGACTTATTACTTTAATCCTGTTCAAACTCGTAATGCTCCACTTGCAGAAGCAGCATTTTTAAGCCGTGCAAGTAATGTTAACGCACTTATCAACTATGGCGATAACAGCGGTACTAAAGATACTCAGTATGGCGTAGGTGTTGAATACTATGTTCCTAACTCAGATTTCTACCTTAGCGGTGATGTAGGCCGTAATGAGCGTGAAATTGACAACACTAACTACGACCAGAAAGTTACAACTTATGCAGCTGAAGTAGGTTATTTACCAGCTCCAGGTTTATTACTTGCACTAGGTGTTAAAGGTTACGACGAAAAAGACGGTAAAGACGGCGCTGATCCAACAGTTCGTGCTAAATACGTAACTCAAGTAGGTCAACATGACGTAAACCTTGAAGCGTTCGGTGCGTTTGGTGACCTAGACGAATATAAAGTTCGTGGTGACTACTACATCGATAAAACTTTAAGTCTTGGTGTGGATTACTACAATAACGACTTAACTGATAAAGATGAATTTGGTATTAATGCTAAAAAATTCTTAAATCAACAAGTAAGTCTTGAAGGTCGTATTGGTTTCGGTGACAACGATAACACTTATGGTGTTCGTGCAGGCTACCGCTTCTAATCTTACCTAAAAGTTTATAAAAAAATCCGCTCAATTGAGCGGATTTTTTTTATTGGGTTAAATGCACAATACGCAATTGCAAATTTACATTGCCATTAAATGCGTTACGATCAATCTCATAGACCAGATGAACCTCATCTCGCATAGGATTAAATTCAAATCGCCCTGCTGCATTAAAAGCAATCGCATCAAAAGTATATTGATCAAGACCTAATCTAAGTTTTAGATGTGTGTTTTTAAGCCAACGATAATCAACAACTTTAAAATGCCCTTCAAACTGGGGGAAAGGGAATTTTTGACCCCATGGTCCAAGCTGCTCTATCCAGTCCAATGTGCCTAGTTGCAAAGCAGAAGCTGGTAGTTCTCCATCCGTCCATAGGGTTGCTTGAAACAGAGATTCGTCCATGGCTGCAACACAGCCAACAAAAACAGTTTTAAAAGCATCAAAGTTTTCTTTACGTATCGTTAAGCCAGCCGCTGCCGCATGTCCACCAAAATGGCTCACCAATTCTGGATGTTGTTCGGCAACCTGTTCAATCATATCGCGAATATGCACACCATCAATTGAACGCGCAGAACCTTTAATATGAACACCGTCTTCATCTGGTGCAAAAACTATTGTTGGTCGATGAAACTGTTCTTTTAAACGCCCAGCTACAATCCCAATCACACCTTGATGCCAATTTTCCTCAAAAAGCACAAGAGCTGGAGGAACATCTTCTTTTGAAAGTTGCAGGCTATCTAAAGCAGATAAGGCTTGTTGCTTCATCTCTCCTTCGATTTGTCGCCGTTCTATATTTAACTGATTTAATTGTTGAGCAATCGGGTAAGCCGCTTCCATAGAATCAGCTAATAAACACTCAATGCCGATTCGCATGCTTTCCATACGCCCAGCAGCATTAATGCGTGGACCTAAAACAAAACCTAGATCTTGGGCACGCAAAGACGACGCCTCTCGACCCGCAATATCCAATAGTGCCAATATTCCAACTCGACATTGATGTTGCTGGATACGCTTCACACCTGCATCCACTAAAATGCGGTTGTTATAATCTAATACAGCAACATCTGCATAAGTTCCCAGAGCAACTAAATCTAGATATTGAGTGACTTTACTTGTGCTTTTGCCTTGCTTATTACGTAAACTTGCCAAATTGGCCAGCACATAAAATGCAACACCAACACCAGCAAGTGCTTTACTCGGAAATTCACAGCCTAACTGGTTTGGGTTAACCACCGCTTCTGCCGGAGGTGTTTCTTTAGTAGTTAAATGGTGATCGGTAATAATGACTTTCAGCCCCAAGGCATGGGCAGTTTCAACGCCTGCATGGCTGGAAATTCCATTATCTACAGTAATTAATAAATCAGGATGATAAGTTTGATGCGCAAGCTCTGCAATTGCAGGCGTAAGCCCATAACCATACTTGAACCGATCTGGAACTAAATAGTCGACTTGTGCTCCCATATCACGAAGCACCAATACCATTAATGCTGTGCTGGTTGCGCCATCTGCATCATAGTCACCGACAATAACAATTTTTTTCTGCTCATCAATGGCTTGATCCATTAATGCTACAGCGATTTCTAGACCTTTAAGCTCAGGAGCAAGTAAATTCTTAAGCTTTAGCTCTAGTTCCTGTTCCGATTGTACTCCACGTCTTGCCAAAATCTCGGCAATAAACGGAGGCACGCCCTGAAACTGTTCAGGGCGTGTCAATAAAGGTCTTTGTTTGATTTGTATTTTTGTCATTTAAGGCATCAGCCGGTGCAACATCCATTGACCGTCGATTTTTTCATAACTCAAGCGGTCATGTAAACGATTTGGTCGCCCTTGCCAGAATTCATAATAATCTGGTTGTAGACGATAACCTCCCCAGAACTCTGGCTTATCAAGCACTTCACGACTTTCGACTTGCTGCTGTAAGTCTTGAAAACGTTGCTGTAACAGCTCTCGGCTTTCAATTTTACCGCTTTGTGGAGTGCTGATATGTGCTGCAATCTGGCTATCACGTGGTCGTTTAAGGTAATAGTCTGTAGATTCTTGCTCAGCAATTTTAACTACACGACCACCAACTCTCACCTGACGCTCTAGACTTGGCCAGTAAAATAACAGTTCGGCATAAGGATTCTCTGCCAAATCTATACCTTTCTGACTGTCATAATTCGTATAAAAATCATACCCAGCTTCTGTAGCACCACGTAATAAGACTGTTCGAACATGGGGTCTACCATTAGCACCCGCGGTTGCTAATGACATGGCATAGGGTTCATGCAAATTAGCTGCTAGAGCATGGTTAAACCAACCCAGAAACTGCTGATGAGGGTTAGATTCAACCTGTCCCTCATGCAACTCGCCTTGCTCATAGCTCAAGCGTAATTCACTTAAATCTTTAATGACATCACTCATGTCATCACCTTACGCAACTTGTGCTTGTGAACGAACAGAATCTGCTAAATGCTGAGCTAAAGCATTTACTTCTTGCTCATCGTCACCTTCAACCATGACACGAATCACAGGCTCTGTTCCTGATTTACGAATCAAGATACGTCCACGACCTTTAAGCTGAGCTTCTGCTTTATCAAATTCAGCAACCAATGCAGGAATAGAATATGGATCAAGCATTTGTTCTAATCGTACATTTAAAAGAACTTGTGGGAATAATTTAAAGTCTTGAACCAATTCATGAAGGGCCTTATTTTGCTCGACCATAACAGTTAAAACTTGAAGAGCGGCGATAATGGCATCACCAGTCGTACTCTTGTCTAAAGTTAGAATATGACCAGAAGGTTCGCCACCTATCACCCAACCATTTTCTTCTAAAGCTTGTAATACATAGCGGTCACCGACTTTTGCGCGAACAAAGTTAACGTTTGCTTTTTCAAGTGCAACTTCAAGTGCCATATTACTCATGACTGTACCAACAATACCCGCTGGCTTATTTTGAGCTTGAGTCGCCAAAATATATAAAATATGGTCACCATCAATTAAGTTACCAAACTTATCAACCATCACAACACGGTCAGCATCACCATCAAAGGCAATCCCTAAATCTGCTTGGTGTTCAACTACTGCTTTTTGTAAGTGTTCAGGATGTGTTGAACCACAGCTTTCATTAATATTTAAGCCATCTGGTTCATTATATAAAGCTACAACTTTTGCCCCTAACTCACGGAAAACTGAAGGACCAACGCTATACGCCGCCCCATGAGCACAATCCAATACAATCTTTAAATTATTTAAATCAAAGTGGTAAGGGAAAGTAGATTTACAAAATTCGATATAGCGACCGTTTGCATCATTTACACGAACACTTTTACCTAAGTTGGCAGTGTCCTCAATAAATAAGTCTTTTTCTAATTCGCGGTTAATTTCTTCTTGTAATGAATCTGGTAATTTTTTGCCTTCGCTTGAGAAGAATTTAATCCCATTATCATAATATGGATTATGCGAAGCAGAGATAACAATACCTGCATGTGCATGCAAAGCACGAGTAAGGTGTGCAATTGCTGGTGTTGGTAATGGACCAAGTAAATGAACATATACACCGGCAGCGTTTAAGCCCGCCTGCAAAGCAGATTCTAAAATGTAACCAGATAAACGAGTGTCTTTTCCTAATACAACAAGTGGCTTATTTTTCGGACTCGTTCGTTTTAATACCTTCCCTGCAGCAAAACCGAGTTTTAAAGCAAACTCTGGAGTAATAGGCATTTGCCCAAATTTTCCACGAATACCATCCGTTCCAAAATAACTCATAGCTTATCTCATTCTTACGCCACTTCAGCCGTGGCTTACTTCATATATGGCAATTCCGCCATATTTCTTTTCGTCAGATTTACTTTACACCAAAAACAAAAAGCCGTCAGTGTAATGACGGCTTTCTTCATTGTCTTGGTTACCAAATTCTAACCAACACGATAGTTTGGAGCTTCTTTAGTGATCGTTACATCATGAACATGTGATTCAGACATACCCGCTGAAGTAATTTTCACAAATTTCGCATTTTGGCGAAGATCTTCAATCACAGATGAACCGGTATAACCCATCGATGAACGTAAACCACCCATCATTTGATGGACGATGTTACCCATTGGGCCTTTATATGGAACACGACCTTCGATGCCTTCTGGTACTAACTTTTCAGCACCCGCTTTTGAGTCTTGGAAATAACGGTCAGCAGAACCTGTTGCTCCCGCCATTGCACCCAATGAACCCATACCACGATATGCTTTGTAGTAACGACCTTGGAAAAACTCAACTTCACCAGGCGCTTCTTCAGTACCAGCCAGAAGTGAACCAACCATGATCGTACTTGCACCCGCACCGATCGCTTTTGCCATATCGCCAGAGAAGCGGATACCGCCATCAGCGATTAAAGGAATTTGATCTTTTAGTGCGTTAGCAACGCTGTCAATCGCAGAAATTTGTGGCATACCAATACCTGCCACAATACGTGTCGTACAGATAGAACCAGGACCAATACCTACTTTTACAGCATCTGCACCTGCATCTAATAATGCTAATGCAGCATCACCAGTTGCGATGTTTCCACCAATCACTTGTACTTGAGGGAAGTTTTGTTTCACCCAACGTACACGTTCAATTACACCAGCTGAGTGACCGTGTGCTGTATCAACAACAATTACGTCAACACCCGCTTCAACCAATGCTTCTACACGACTTGGTGTATCAGCGCCTGTACCTACCGCAGCACCAACACGTAAACGACCAAGATCATCTTTACAACTGTTTGGATAGCTCTCAGCTTTGCGGAAGTCAGTCACTGTAATTAAGCCTTTAAGTTCATTGCTCTCGCCAACGACCAAGACTTTTTCAATACGGTGTTTTTGCAATAATGCTTGAATATTTTCTTTAGACTCGCCTTCACGTACAGTGACTAAACGATCTTGACCTGTCATGATGTTGCTAACAGGTTGTTCTAAATTAGTTTCAAAACGCGTATCACGGCCTGTCACAATACCAACAACCTTGCCGTCTTTAACAACAGGTACACCGCTAATGTTATTAGCAGTGGTAATTGCAATCAGTTCACGTACTGTAGTTTCAGGCGTTACAGTGATAGGGTCTTTCACCATACCCGCTTCGAATTTCTTTACACGGCGTACTTCTGCAGCTTGAGCAGCAATATCCATGTTTTTGTGCAAAATCCCGATACCACCATTTTGTGACATTGCAATCGCCATACGTGACTCAGTCACTGTATCCATTGCTGCTGAAACTAATGGGATATTTAAATGAATGCCGCGAGTTAAACGTGTCTTTAAAGAGACATCTTTTGGGAGAACAGTAGAGTAGGCAGGAAGTAATAAGACATCATCGAAGGTTAGCGCTTCTTGAACGATGGTCAGCATAACAATCTCACTGGTAAATTCCGTGAGCTATTATAAACAAATTTCAATGCAATTTTCATATTATCTTTGCCTTTTTCAGCAATAGATATAGAGCCGCTCTAAATTATTCCCACTTATTATAGTTTTAAGCTTATTTTTTTAGTTCATATTTTATAACCCAGAATTTTATCTGGGTTGATCATTAGACATCATATTTAAGCAGGACAACTAAAAACCTGTTCTGTCAATAAGTCGACACCACACGCTAAAGTTTCAATCCAGTCCAAAAACTGATTAATCATTTCTTTACCCATAAATGGGCTGCCATGCTGTGGAACAATCATTTCAATATCCATTTGGCGAACCATGTTTACCCATAAACGGATGACCTTATTGGAACACATGTAGCGCTGGTGAAATGCCTTCATTTTTAGAACATGCGTATCAAAATCTGTTAAAGGTTCGCTTGCATCTTCAACAATCGAGGCTCCCATATCGCCAGAAAATAAAATTTTGGCCACTGGATCATAAAACTGAAAATTACCTACCGAATGTAGAAAATGCGCAGGGACCATCACAAGCTTTGACTCACCCAACTGAATCACTTGGCCCTGATCAGGTAATTCAATTAGGCGATCTTCCCAATTGCCTTTCATGCGCTCACTCATGAATGATGAATTTAAGTGAGGTAAAAATCGTGCCCACAATTTTGACGCCACGACTTTAGCGTCGGTATAGACTAACCAGCGCGGCATTGAGGTAATAATGTCCGGATCTTGATGAGAGGCCATCACATAGTCCAGATTTTTTAAGCGTGTATATTTATTGAGTTCCATGGTTAGCGGAACATAGGTCAAATCGCCACCGGGATCAATTACAGCAGCACGCTCATGATCAATAATTAAAAATTGATTGGCTTGGATACCTTCCCCTTTGACCAAACTGGTAAAACTAATACATTTATGTACGCCATTATCAAATAATATCTGCGATGTTGTTTTTTCAAACCCCATACAATTCCCCAAAAAAACTTTAAATATTAGATATTTTTATATCCATACTAAAATAAAGGGATTCGATAACTCTTGCAATGAATTGCTTTATTTTTCTCATAATATTTTAAAATAGCTTTCGCTTTTCTTATTTTATAAATGAATCATAATGTTATTTAAAATTAAGACACAATAAATTAAAATAATTCTCATTATCAGTTTTGTCTTTTGCGCTGCCTAGGCCTCCCATGAACCAAGCCCCTTATTTTTCAAGTTCCAAAACATTATTAGCAATTGCTATTTTTAGCTTAATGACAGCAAGTCATGCTGAAGAAATAACAGAACAAAAAAATTCGACCAGTGTGCTACCCACAATTTCTATTCAGGCGCAAAAAGAACCCAGCTCTACGTATGTCGCAACTAAAGCAACCTCTGCCTTAAAATCAGATGCGCCCTTATTTAAAACGGCTCAATCGGTTTCGGTAGTGACGCGTGAACAGCTCGACCAGAAACAAGCAAAGACGCTTGCAGAGGCACTTGAAGGCGTTGCAGGTGTTGAAGCTGGAAAACTTGGTCGTCGTGGTTGGGATGATTTCGTTATTCGAGGACAAACATCTTCCGATTCGGTTTATGTTGACGGTTTAAGAATCGGTCAAAGTTCTCCAACGCCATCTGTAGCAGCTGAACTATCAGGCATGGATCAAGTCCAAGTTTTAAAAGGTCCGGCCTCTATTAATTTCGGTTTGGTTGCGCCAGGCGGCATGGTGAATTTAGTCACTAAACGACCTGAAGCAGAAAACTTTACGCGTGCTAGCATGACTTATGGCAGCTATAACCTTAAAGAAGGAACATTCGATTTAAACTATAGCCCTAATAATAGTGAGAAAGGTGCTTTTCGTTTAAATGGTCGTATTTCTGACCAAGATGACCCGACAGATTATGTCTATTTTAAAAATTACTATATCTCCCCTTCTTACAATTTCGACTTAGGTGATAACACTGACCTCTCTGTAATCGCAAGCTATCAGCATCGCGAATATATTCGTCAGCAAGGCATGCCTGTAATTGGCACATTAAAAGACAATCCTAACGGCGCTATAGACCGAAGTTTATATATTGGTGACCCTAATTTCGGTAAATATGAAGCCGATGTTTACCGTACTGGTTATACGTTTAAACATGCTTTTAATAATGGCTGGAACTTTAACCAGAATTTTGCCGTGCAAAAAACTGAAATGGATGGCACTGCAGTTTTTGCTCAAACAGGGTCAAATTTCTGGGCAGACTCATCTTACACAACCATTAATCGAGCAAATAATAGTCGACATCAAGTTATTGATAACTTGAGTTTCGCCATCGATAACCGTTTAAACAAACAGTTTGATTTATATGGCATGCAGCATGACGTTAATATTGGCGTAGATGCTTTTCAAGAAAAAAGTGATTACACCAATGATAAATACAATATTGGCAATTTAAACATTTATAACCCCATTTATGATCAAGACGTGACATTTAAGAAGAATGTTCGTGATATTAATCGCCTCAAATATTTAGGGCTCTATGTACGTGACCGTATTCAGCTTAATGATCAACTACTTTTAAGCTTATCTGGTCGTCAAGACTGGGCACAAACTCAAACTAGAAGTTTGGTTAATAGCAATACGAGTAAACAATCAGACAATGCATTTACGGGTAGCGCCTCTGTCATGTACACCCTTAATGACATTGTGGCTCCTTATGTCAGCTATGCCACTTCATTTACACCCAACAGTGGTACTGATGTAAATAACAATCCGTTCAAACCTGAAGAAGGAAAACAGGTTGAAGTCGGAATGAAATTACAAAGCCCTGATCAACGAATTCAAGGTGCGATCGCTTGGTATGATTTAAAACGCCAAAATGTTTTAGTCACCGATACTGCGAATAGTGGGTATAAAATACAACGTGGTGAACAGTTAACTCGTGGTATTGAAACTGAGCTCAGTGCAGAAATTTTAGAGGGCTTAAAATTAACAGCTGCATATACTTACACCATTGATGCTGAAATTAGTAAAGATGCAAATTCAAGTAATGTAGGAAAAGCACTCGATAATATTCCTGAGCATGCTTATAGCTTGTCAGCGCGCTATAAATTTGACCCAGCATCAAAACTTGGTTGGTATGTAGGCGGTGGATTCCGTGGTGAAACCTATAAAACTGTCGATGGCTTAGATGTTCACGTTCCAGGCTATACAGTCTTTGATACTGAGGCCGGCTATGACGCTGGACATTGGGGCGCACAACTTGCGATCCGTAATTTATTTGATAAAGATTACTATGCAGGTGCACTGAATGAGAATTTGGTGACGCTCGGTAACCCTCGCCAAATTAACTTCACAGTGAAATTTAACTACTAAAATGACCTATAAAAAACGCACTCAATTCGAGTGCGTTTTTTATGGCAGCTTTAAATGCTTTAGAAGAAATAATGCTGCACTAAAGTAGAGATACCTACAATTAAGAAAATCGCAGCACCAATTTTATGAATGAGTGAGATAGATAAACGTTCAGCTAATTTATTACCAATAAATACAGCGGGTGCATTGGCAATCATCATACCTAAGGTTGTGCCTAGCATTACCCAGAAAATGCTGTCGTAACGTGCAGCTAAAGCAACTGTCGCAATTTGAGTTTTATCACCAATTTCTGCTAAGAAAAACAAGATAAAGGTTGCACCAAAAACACCAAATTTTTGCCATCTGTTAATGCTATCTGTTTCATCATCTAGCTTATCTGGAATAAGCATCCAGAACGCCATACCAATGAAACCACCCGCAAGTACCCAAACTAAAATTTCGGGACTCAAAACGGTCGTAATCCACTGCCCAAGCACAGCAGAGATACCATGGTTAATTAAAGTCGCTAAAAGAATTGCAATGAGAATAGGGATTGGCTTACGGAAACGTGCAGACAGTAAAAGGGCCAACAATTGAGTTTTATCACCCATTTCAGCTAGGGCAACAATCGAGGTAGAAATCAGAAATTCTTGCATGTCGTTTCTCTGGCTAGCATAAATGCCCATGACCTACCGCTCCTGCTAGCCAAATATCTGCAGAGTGGTAAATCAAAGGTCTTGCCAACTCGGAAACGATGAGACGTTTAAGCTATGATGACCATGTTCTGTTGAACAATTATGTTGATCATCACCTATTCATTCAGAAATGAATAGCGGCTACTCCCCAATGAAGTATGTGCTCATTATATTCGAGCAGTTCTATTTTTCAAACAAAAAATTTTATCCATGCCCATACTAACAGCCGCCCCAAGCCTAATAGTAAAGCTAAACAGATACTTAAGTTAATAAACCCAAAATTGTTCATGCCAGCTATATGCTGTGATTGAAATTCAAATGGCAAAATAAGGGTTGCCACAAATACTTCCAAACCTATCGCAACATAGGTCATCCACTCCCAAGGGAAGTGCAAAAGACTGACCCATAATCCCATCAATAAAAATACAACCAATAGAATCGGCAACATGATTTTAAAAAAACCCATCATTTATTATTTCTCCTTTGCTTAATAACGAGAAATTTCTCCTCTCTCGGTCATTCCCTCTTAATCTTTAGGTTAACCTAAAACCCATTAAATTAAATATCAAAATAAAACCCCGCCGAAGCGAGGTTTTCTTGATTCATTTCAAAATATTAGATTAATAAAGTACGAATATCTTTAAGAAGTTTCGTAAGTTTATTAGTAAAGCGAGCGGCATCTGCACCATTAATTACACGGTGGTCATAAGACAATGACAACGGCAACATTAATCGTGGGTCAAAGTCCTTACCGTTCCACACAGGCTGCATCGTTGCAGGTGAAATACCTAAAATTGCAACCTGTGGCCAGTTTACTAGCGGTGTAAATGATGTACCACCAATCGAACCTAAACTTGTGATTGTGAAGTTCGCGCCTTGTAAGTCTTTCGGTGTTAATTTCTTATCACGCGCTTTCTTACTAAGCTCACCTAACTCAATAGCAATTTGCTTAATTGATTTTTGGTCAGGATTACGTAGTACTGGTACTGTCAAACCATCCGGTGTTGCAACCGCAATACCCATATGAATTTCATTACGAAGCAATACAGACTTTTGATCATCTGCCAAGTGACCAGCGAAATAAGGCTCTTCTTTCAACAAGTGCGCTAACGCTTTTGCAATGAATGCTAAGATTGTTAGGCTAATACCTTGTTTCTTAAAGCCGTCTTTTAACTCACCACGCCAAGCTTCTAGCTCAGTGATATCAGCAAGGTCAAACTGGGTGACCTGTGGGATATAGTTGTTTAGAGACAACTGTGGCACAGATACTTGCTGTAAACGAGTCATTGGCTTCACTTCACCGCCACCAAAAGCAGTAAAGTCAGGTAATGATGGTAATCCAGCTGGTGCTGCAGCAGCTTGAGCAACAGGCGCTGCTTGCGGTGCAGTTAAACGAGTCTTCACATATGCAAAGATATCTTCTTTAATAACACGACCATGTTCACCAGAAGTTTTAACTTGTGATAAAACTACACCAAGCTCACGAGCAAGCTTACGCACAGCAGGGCCTGCATAAACTTTAGCGTTTTCAGCTTCTTGTTCTTTGGTTAATTTATCATTACCAGAAGAGGCTGGAGCAGATACAGCCTGAGTCGGAGCAGGAGTTGCCGCTTTAGGCGCTGCTGCCTGTGGAGCTGGAGCTGCTTCTGCTTTTGCCGCTGGTGCAGCAGCAGGTGCTTGGCCTTCAGCTTCAATTGTTGCAAGCAAAACACCTTGTGAAACCTGTTGGCCTGCTTGCAAGTGAATCGCTTTCACAACGCCTGCAACAGTACTTGGAACTTCAACAGTCGCTTTATCTGACTCAACCACAACAAGGCTTTGGTCTACATCAACTTTATCGCCAACTTGTACCAGAATTTCAGCAACAACTGCTTTATCTACACCCAAATCAGGAACGTTAATATCAACTGGTCCAGATTGAGTAGCAGCCGCAGCTACATTTTCTTGTTGAGCTGGTGCAGGTGCTGCCGCCGGAGCTGCTGTTGTAGGAGCAGATTCAGCCGGTGCACTTGATGCAGAGGTTGTTTTCACTTTAATGAGCACAACACCTTCTTTAACTGTATCGCCTTCTTTCACTTGAATGCTTTCTACAGTACCCGCAACACTGCTTGGTACTTCTACAGTTGCTTTGTCAGATTCCACAACAACGATGCTTTGTTCAACATCGATTTGCTCACCAACTTTTACTAAAATTTCACCAACGAGTGCTTTTTCAACACCAATGTCAGGAACTTGAACTTCCACCACTTGGCTAGTGGTTGCCGCTGCTGGTTGTGCAGCGGTTGAAGCCTGTTGTACCGCTGCCGGCGCTGCTGTTTGTTCAGCTACTGGGGTAGGTTTTTCAACTTCTTCTGCTTGAGCTACAGGTGCAGCACCTTCAGCTTCAAGTTCAAACAATACCGTACCTTCAGTTACGCTATCACCTTCTTTGATTAAGATGCTTTTTACAACACCTGCTGAAGTGCTAGGCACTTCAACAGAGGCTTTATCTGACTCAAGCAAAACAAGGCTGTCATTTTCAGCAATGCTGTCACCAACTTTTACCAAAATTTCAGCAACAACTGCTTTATCTACGCCAATATCAGGGGTTTTAATTTGCATGCTTAGTTCCCCTCACCAGTTTGCGCTTCATTGTATTCAGCAACTGCCTGAACTTCTGGATGTGCTTGTGGAGCCCATGCCACTGGACGGTCAGTATCTAACTCAAAGTTAGAAATTGCATCTTTAACTAAACGTGCATCCACTTCACCTTCGTCAGCTAATTTTTTCAAAGTAGCAACAACGATATGTGCAGCATCAACACCAAAGAAACTACGTAAGTTAGCACGTGTATCTGAGCGACCATAACCATCTGTACCCAATGCAACAAATGGGCGACCATCTGGAAGATAAGCACGGATTTGTTCGCTATACGCACGCATATGATCTGTTGCCGAAACAACAATTCCTTCTGTACCGCGTAATTGTTTAGATACCCAAGACTCTTTCACTTCTTCAGTAAGTGGGTGTAAGCGGTTGTATTCTTCACATGCCATACCATCACGCGACAATTCATTGAAGCTTGTTACACTCCACACGTTTGAACGGATTTGGTATTCGTCACGTAAGATTTTCGCAGCTTTGATCACTTCACGAAGAATTACACCTGAACCGAGTAACTGAACAGTTGCTTTTTCATCTTTTTCGAACAAGTACATACCACGTTTAATGCCTTCCTCAGCGCCTTCAGGCATTGCAGGATGCTCGTAGTTTTCGTTCATTACAGTTAAGTAATAGAACACACGCTCTTGGTTCACGTACATACGTTGTAAACCGTCATGAACGATTACAGCCAATTCGTAACCAAAACATGGGTCATAAGATACACAGTTAGGAATCGTGTTCGCCAAGATATGCGAATGACCATCTTGGTGCTGTAAACCTTCACCGTTCAAGGTGGTACGACCAGCAGTAGCACCTAACAAGAAACCTTGAGCTTGTGCATCACCAGCTGCCCATGCAATGTCACCAATACGTTGGAAACCAAACATTGAGTAGTACATATACATCGGAATCATTGGCAAGTTATTGGTTGAATAACTTGTTGCCAACGCAGCCCATGCGCTCATCGCACCAGCTTCGTTAATCCCTTCTTGAAGCATGTGACCGTCACTTGCTTCACGGTAATGCATTAACTGTTCTTGGTCTTCTGGGGTATATTTTTGACCGTGAGCTGCATAAATACCAAGCTGACGGAACATACCTTCTAGACCAAAAGTACGCGCTTCATCTGGAACGATTGGTACTACGCGGTCTTTAATTGCTTTTTCTTTAAGTAAAGCAGCAATTAAACGAACCATCACCATAGTGGTAGATTGCTCTTTACCACCTGAACCATTTAATACAGCATCAAATACAGATAATTCAGGAATCGCTAAAATTTCACTCTCTTTACGACGTGCAGGTAGGTAACCACCTAACGCTTCACGACGCGCCTTCATATACTTCATTTCTGGAGAGTTTTCACTTGGGCGGTAGAATGGAAGCTCTTCTAACTTATCGTCTGTAAATGGAAGGTTAAAACGGTCACGTACATATTTCAAAGAATCGATCTGCATTTTTTTGATTTGGTGAGTTTTGTTCACCGCCTCAATTTCTTCAGACAAACCATAACCTTTAACAGTTTTCGCAAGAATAACTGTTGGTTGACCTTTGGCTTTCATTGCTTCTGCATAGGCAGCAAAAACTTTGTATGGGTCATGACCACCACGGTTAAGATTATCGATGTCTTCATCGCTTAAATCTTTTACAAGTTCCGCAGCTTCTGGGTACTTGCCAAAGAATTTCTCACGTGTATATGCACCACCTTTCACTTGATAGCGTTGGTATTCACCATCAACTGTTTCTTCCATGACCGCTTTTAAAGCGCCTGAGCTGTCTTTTGCAAGAAGTGGATCCCAATGACGGCCCCATACAACTTTAATTACACGCCAGCCCGCACCACGGAATAAAGATTCTAATTCTTGAATGATTTTACCATTACCACGTACAGGGCCATCTAGACGCTGTAAGTTACAGTTAACCACCCAGATCAAGTTATCAAGTTTTTCACGACCAGCAAGTGAAATTGCACCAGTACTTTCTGGCTCATCCATCTCACCATCGCCAAGATATGCCCAGACTTTACGATCTTCTTCTTTGATCAAGCCACGGTTCATCAAATATTTCTGAATGTGTGCTTGATAAATCGACATGATTGGACCAAGACCCATTGATACAGTTGGGAATTGCCAATAGTCCGGCATTAAATATGGATGTGGATAGCTTGGTAAACCGTTACCGCCAACTTCACGACGGAAATTACTTAACTGTTCTTCAGTTAAACGTCCTTCAAGGAATGAACGTGCATAAATACCAGGAGCACAGTGTCCTTGGTAATAAATCATATCTCCGCCAAAGTTATCGCTGTTTGCGCGGAAGAAATGGTTAAAACCTACGTCATATAATGTTGCACTTGATGCGAAGCTCGCCAAGTGTCCACCTAAATCATCACCTGTTTTATTCGCACGAAGTACCATTGCTAAGGCATTCCAACGAATCAATGCACGAATACGGCGTTCCATATCTTGGTCGCCTGGCATTGCAGGTTGTTCTTCAACAGAAATTGTATTTAAGTAAGGTGTATTGAGACGTTGAATGGGAACATGCTTAGCAATTGCTTGTTGGTAAAGTTTTTCCAATAAGAATGCCGCGCGCTCAGTTCCCATATGTTGTAAAACTGAATCGAATGCATCTTGCCACTCTTGGGTTTCTTGTGCATCGGAGTCACCGTAAAACGCCATAATTCACCTGTTCCTTGTTCTTTAATCTACTTTGTATTTTTACCACGTTTTACCCCTCTCTAGTTATTGCCACGGGTGAATGTGAGGGGGGCCTATTATTTTCTGAATGAATAGTCATTGACCGAGCATTAAACAAAATAACAAAAAAACGCCAATAATGGCGTTTTTTTATACAATCTTTACGTTAAAAAAGGTTTAGCTTAGTTTTAGATTCATAAATTTAATAACCTTACCTTTTTAACTATGCTTTTATGGAAGCATTGCCAAGTAAGTAGTTGGATTCTTACGTTGACCATCTTTAACTACTTCATAGTGCAAATGTGGACCAGTACAGCGGCCAGTACAGCCTACATTGGCAATATGTTCACCAGCAGATACTTGGTCGCCTACACGTACCATTAAGCGCGAAGCATGAGCATAGCGTGTTAAGTAGCCATTACCATGGTTAATTTCAACATATTGGCCATAGCCAGTGCCCCAACCAGATTTCGTTACAATACCTGGGCCTGTTGCATAGATTGGTGTGCCACTCGGAGCAGCCATATCTAAACCGCCATGATGTTCGGCACGGCCACTCATTGTACGACCACCGAAGTTTGAAGAAACTCGTACAGTATCAGGAAGAGGATGAGCAATTAACCAAGAGTAAGCATTTGAAGAAGAGGCATTGAAAGAATTCTTCGCACTCGTATTGCCATATTTTTTTGCGAGCGACTCATTGTTGAGCTCAACCGTTTTTTGGCGTAAGGTCACTGAAACTTTCGCACTCGCCGGAAGATCTAAATCGTCAGGATGGGTATATGAACCTTGAGATAATGTTTTTGATAGTTGTTCCAATCGATCTGAATCAGTAGATTGGTTAATTGTTTGATAATCTGCAAAAGCAACTGATGCTGCCGAAGCGGCAAGTGAAAACGCTAATAAAATACGACGCGTGTGCATAAAAACCTCTTGAAACTGTTCTTACTCAAGTTCCTTATGATCTCTTCCTTGATATCAATCGAAATGAACGCTTAAGATGAAGACAAGAATCTATCCGAGAATGACCCATGTCTAAACCCGATAACGTTTTTCAACAAACCGGAAAACACATAAAAACAGGAAACCTTACGTTTCTAACAACGCAAGTCGCGCAATGGCAAAGACTTACGAAAATTATCCAACCCTTATTGCCCCAACCGGAACAATGGCAGGTCGTGTGTTATCAAAATGGTTCTTTAATCATTACTGGTGAAAATCAAGCGATGATCAGTCAACTCAGTTATTTACAGAACCAATATGTATCTAAATTATCTCAACTTGAAGGGTTAAAAGACTTACAAAGAATTCAGGTTCGCTTGAGAAATAAAAATATTCCAAATCCACCCTCATCTGATCCATCTAAACCCATCCCCCCGGAAACACAAGAAATGTTACGTAGTGCAGCCGACTTTGTGAGCGACCCTAAGCTTAGCCAAGCTTTACTACGTTTGGCAAGCAATAAAAAATGAGGGGCTTTCTATTTCTTAATTAGAATCGTTCTTATTATGTGACGATAATCACACTTTACAACGTTACAATATAACGTAGCCAAGTAAAGACAATGACTTATGTCACACTGACATATGGAATTGGACATTCATTCTCGTCATTAAATGTTACAATTTCATAATTACTTGGATCACTTTGAACATTGCGTAACAACTGATTATTTAAAGCATGTCCTGACTTATAGCCATCAAACTTGGCAATAATTTGATGACCAAGCAAATACAAATCACCTACTGCATCTAAAATCTTATGTCTTACAAATTCATCGGCGAAACGTAAACCTTCTTCGTTAACAACGCCTGTGTCATCTACACCAATCGCATTATCTAAACTTGCACCCAACGCTAAGTTATTTGCTTTGAGATAATCTAGATCTTTCATAAAACCAAAAGTACGAGCTTCACTTACTTCATATACAAATGTTTCAGTAGAAAAATCGATAGTGGCAGATTGATATTCTTTAGCAAATGCTGGATGGTCAAAATCAATCGTAAAATTTAACTGAAAACCATTATGGGGGCTAAAAATTGCTTTTTTATCATCTATTAATGCTTCAACTGGCTTTAATATTCTTATAAATTTTTTCGGCGCATCCAGTTCGCGTAATCCACCTTGCATTAATAGGTAAATAAATGGACCAGCACTTCCATCCATAATCGGAACTTCAGACGCAGATACCTCAACAATAAGGTTATCAATTCCCAAGCCTGCAATTGCGCTCATCACATGCTCAATTGTTCCAACTTTTATGTCACCAATCACTAAATTAGAGCACATAAAAGCTTCTTGAATGAGCAATGCATTCGCATGGATTTCAACAGGCGGATCTAAATCGATACGACGAAATACAATACCTCCATCCGCGGTATGTGGAATGAAATTGATCATCACTTTTTGACCGCTATGAAGACCTATTCCACTCGCTTTTACCACACGATTGAGAGTACGTTGTTTCACCATGCTTTGTAACTTCTTTTTTAAAACCGCTATACGTTAGCATATTTAGTCATTGATCAAAAACAAAAAAAGGCAGTGTTTAAACACTGCCTTTTTTAAAATCTAATAATATTTTACTTACGTTGCTGATTTTTCAAGTAATCTTGAATACTCATTGGAGAAGAACGTGGAGAAGAACTTGCTGTGCTACTCACTTCATTGTCTGCATTTTGACGCTTATTAATTGCAGGAACGTCATCTTCATCAACAGATTGAGCTGATTGAGTCGATGCATGACTTACTGTATTACGTTTTCTTGGTTCTGCATCTGCTGCATTACGAGTTAAACCAGTTGCAATCACTGTTACGCGTAATTCATCACGCGCATCTGGATCAAATACCGTACCGTAGAAGATTTCACCTTCATCAAGGTCAACAATCTGGTTCACGACATCAGTAATGATTTCAGTTTCACGTAAAGTAATATCATCGCCGCCAGTAATGTTAATCAACACACCTTTAGCATTAATAATATTGACGTTATCAAGTAATGGACTACGAATTGCTTGTTCAGCAGCTTGACGTGCACGATCTTCACCACGACCTAAACCTGCACCCATCATGGCATAACCACGTGTACTCATTGCAGTTTTCAAATCGGCGAAGTCAAGGTTAATGTGACCACGATTTACAACAAGGTCAAAGATACTACGTACAGCGTTTAACAATACATCATCAGCTTTTTTATAAGCATCTTTCATTGAAATATCGCCATATACGCTGAGTAAGCGTTGGTTAGGGATAATAATCAATGAATCAACATGTGCTTCAAGCGCTTCAATACCGCGTTCAGCAGACTTTAAACGGCGACGACCTTCAAAGTTAAATGGAGTTGTTACAACACCAACAGTCAAAATACCCATTTCTTTGGCAACTTCAGCCACCACAGGTGCCGCGCCTGTACCCGTACCACCACCCATACCAGCGGTAACAAATACCATATCCGTACCTTCGAGGTGGTGACGAATAATTTCACGGCTTTCTTCTGCTGCAACTTGCCCCACTTCAGGGTTAGCACCAGCTCCTAGACCACGTGTGCTTTGCTCGCCTAACTGAATTTTGAAAGGTGCATTCATACAGTCCAGTGCTTGTTTGTCTGTATTGGCACAAACGAATTTAACACCTTGAATATCAGACTGCACCATATGTTGAACGGCATTACCGCCACCACCACCTACACCAAATACAGTGAAACGGGCTTGACCGTTGCCATCGTTTAGTTCATCTTCTATAAATTCAAATGAGGCCATGACCTTTAGGGTTCCTAATACATTATGGCAGTCACTTCAGCCCGTATACTGCCTTGATTTTCAAAAATAACTAATTTTAAGAATGCTGTGCAATACAAACCTTGTCAAGTACAGTGGTTTTCTCTTACAACTTCCTAACAATTCTACCAATAAATCCATACATCCTAAAAAATGGCTTTTAGCTTGCTATTAAATGCATTCCAGCCATTTACCATTCGCTCCCATACCGAACGGTCATTTGCCTCTTCAGGCTCTTCAACAGCTTCTTGCAACTCACTTTGGCTAAACATGAGCAAACCAGCTGCTGTTGCATACATCGAACGACGTAATGCTGCCTGATGTTGATCATCAGCATAAACCTGTAACGGCGGATTACCCAAATGGGCAGATACCCCCAGCATACGACGAGCCAAACTCACCATACCTTCGATTTGACAAGCATCTCCTGTCAACACTACACCATGGTATAAACCATGAATTGCGCCGCTCTGTTCGAGTTCATCGCGAATCTGGCTAAAGATCTCTTCATAACGGGCAATAATAATTTCTGACAACTCAATTCGACTAATAGTTTGAGGGCCATCAATTCCTTCAACCTGAATCATGTGATCTGGCTTAACAGCACTTAAATCAACACAACCATGCAGAATTTTAATTCGTTCAGCTTCTTCTGTCGTGGTTTGCAATACAGCAGCAATATCACGTGTAACGTGTTCACCACCGCGCTGCAATGTACGTGCCAGAGCTAAACGTCCATCCAGATAAACAGCAAGATTGGTAATGCCTGCGCCAATATCGACTAGACAAACACCATACTCTTTTTCATCTTTCAGCAAGCTTGCCTCAGCGGTTGCCAGACAAGATACCACCATTTTTTCAACCCCGATATTTGCACCTTTCATAGCGCGATCAAGGTTTTGCATAGTCGCTATAGGCATCATCATGAGCTGATAATGTCCTGTCATACTATGGGCAGTCATATTAATTGGATTCTGCACCCATTCAGCAGAATCACCCAATTCAAAGCCTAACGGCACTGCACTTGCTAAATAGTAATCAGAAGTCACATGACTTGCTTTTGCCAATTCTAACGCGCGCACGACTTCATTTGTTGTAATAACATGTGCTGGATTAGCAACTGGTGTACGACCAGAGGCATAAAAACTTTGCAACTCGGTACTCGGAATCGATACCCATGCGCTATGAATGCGACATTCGGCCATATTTTCCGCTTCAGCAACAGCATTTTTAATCGCAGCGATGACTTTATCGAGGCTTACAATTTTTCCTTTATTCATGCCTCGATTGCGAGCAGTTGCCATACCGATAACTTGAATGTTATCCGGCGCATGAATTTTTCCAATCAAAACTGAAACTTTATGTGTCCCAATGTCAATCGCAACAACTGAGGGAACAGCTTCACTCATCACTCATACCATTTCTTTGTTGTTTAATACCAGGCAAATTGCCTATTTTAAAGCCACGTATTATGGCTTTGCTTTTGTTCCACCTGCAATGCTTGTGTCATCAATCGTTACAACAAACTGACCATTCACAATTTTAGGTGGTGTTGCGTTCTTCCATTGAATAGATAATCCATTACGATATCGCAAATCAATGGCTGAGATTTTCGACCACACCGGTTTTAAGTCAGATTGTGCCAGATGACTTAAACGTTGCAACTTATTCATTGTTTGATCTTGGTCAACAATAATTCGTAAACCTGAATCAAACTGCATAAACCAAGTCATGCGCTCCGTCAGATATAACTCTTTTAAGCGCAAATTGACAGGATGGAATAATTGATTAATTTCATTATAGCGTCGCATCATCATTTTCGACTGGCTTACCGGACCATGGAGTAACGGAAGCTCAGGATGAATTGTTGGCTCTGCCTCACTAAATACATCGCCTCCATCGCTTAACAAGCGACCTGTTCCCCAACGGGCGATAGCATGTCGAGGCATGACACGAACACGAATACCATTGGGCCAAGCACGAGATACAACAACTCGGTCTACCCATGAAATTTCTAATGTTTTGTCACGAATTTGTTCTAAATCAGATGTGAAATAATTCGCTTTTATAATTGGAGCAACATGCTGCATTACTTGTTGAGTTTCAACTGAAGACGCCGAACCCACAACTTCTAGCTTTGCAACTTTTGCATCGGTAATAACTTTATATAGCCCATAAATTCCGACTGCCAGCACTACAAAAGCAATAACCAACAGCACCCATCCACCAGCATTCGCAAGCTTTTGCTTACGCGTAGGCGGTTTATCATGAATAGAGGTGATGGCCGCACGTTTACGGCGCATGGAAGCCGGAAGTTGTGCCATATTTAAGCCGTACCTTCCAATGTTTGCTCTAGAATCGCAACACACAATTCATCAAAACTATAGCCAACAGCTTTCGCAGCTTTTGGAACTAAAGAGTGGCTGGTCATACCTGGCACAGTGTTTACTTCTAAAAGCCAGAAATTACCCTGCTCATCCTGCATCGCATCAATACGGCCCCAGCTTTCTGCGCCAACTGCCTGAAAAGCACGTAAGCATAATGCTTGTAAGTTTTTCTCTTCTGTCTCACTTAGACCACAAGGAATACCATACTCTACATCATTACGTTGATATTTCGCTTCGTAGTCGTAGAAAGCAACATCTGCTGGTGGTTGTAAGCGAATTACAGGTAACGGCTGACCATTTAGGAATGAGATTGTGAATTCACGACCTGTGATCCACTTTTCTGCCATCACAACTGCATCGTGCTGAGTCGCTTTCTCAATTGCAGCAGCAAAGTCTTCCGCTTTCTCAACCTTACTCATGCCGACACTTGAGCCTTCATGTACAGGTTTGATAATGACAGGTAAACCTAACTCAGCAATAACCGCATCTAAATCTGTTTCTTTAGTAATAATGCGATATGGCGCTGTAGGTAAATCGCTACCTTGCCAGATTTGCTTAGTTTTAACTTTATCCATGCCAATGGCAGAACCTTGCACACCTGTTCCGGTATAAGGCAGATTTAACCATTCAAGTACACCTTGAATCTGGCCGTCTTCACCACCACGACCATGCAATACGATAAATGCACGATCATAATTTACAAGTTCAGTCACACTGCGGTCTTGCGGATCAAATGCTTCAGCCTGAACACCTGAACGCAATAAAGCATCCAGAACTGCCTGACCACTATCTAAAGACACAGCACGCTCAGCCGATTTCCCACCAAATAACACGGCAACTTTGCCGAATTTTGTAGCATTTGACACGTTTAAATCCTTAACCCGATTATTCAATACTTTTTGTTTATTTCACATACAAATGGTGTTGTGCAAGTTCTACTGAAATTGCTCCCACGTTACCCGCACCTTGCGTTAATAACAAGTCATTTGGTTGTAACACATTTTGCATGATGTTTTGCAAATTACCTTCAACCGGATCGACCAAAATCGGTTCCACCTGTCCACGTAAACGAATACTACGCGCCAAAGTACGGCTGTCTGCACCTACAATAGGCTTTTCACCTGCAGGGTAAACTTCCAACAATAATAATTGATCGACTTGAGAGAGCACTTCAATAAAGTCATCAAAACAATCACGAGTACGAGAATAACGGTGTGGCTGGAATAACATTACCAAACGACGATCTGGATGGCTCTGACGAGCAGCTTTAATAGTTGCTTCTACTTCTTTCGGATGGTGTCCGTAGTCATCAACTAACTTAACGTTACCATCGGCAAGTTCAAATTCGCCTTGTACTTGGAAGCGACGACCAACACCACTAAATCCTGCTAAAGCACGGCTAATTGCGTCATCAGAAACACCTTCATCAGTCGCAACACCGATAGCAGCCAAAGCATTCAAAATATTATGCATGCCCGGTTGATTAATCGTTAAACGTAGCGGCTCACGACCTTTACGTAACACAGTAAAGTGTGAACGCATACCATCTTGTTCAACATCAATTGCGCGAATGTCATTGTCTTCATTAAAACCATAAGTAATGACTGGACGGCCTACACGCGGCATAATTTCACGAATGTTGGCGTCATCACCACAAACAACAGCCAAACCATAAAATGGTAGGTTATGAAGGAACTGTACGAACGTATCTTTTAATTTATCAAAGCTACCTTCATAAGTATCCATATGGTCAGCATCAATGTTCGTTACAATCGCTGCCATTGGTTGCAAATAAAGGAAAGATGCATCTGATTCATCAGCTTCAGCTACGATGAAACGGCTTTCACCTAATGCAGCATTTACGCCTGTACTGTTAAGTAAACCACCAATAACATAAGTTGGATCAAGGTTTTCTTCAGCCAGCATCGTCGTTAAAAGACTTGTGGTTGTCGTTTTACCATGTGTACCAGCTACAGCAATACCATGACGGTAACGCATAAGCTCACCTAGCATTTCTGCGCGGCGTACGATTGGAGTACGTTGCTCAATCGCTGCTTTAATTTCCGGATTTTCTGGATCAATCGCTGTAGAAACTACAAGCACATTGGCATTTTTAATATTTTCCGCTTGATGGCCGATATAAACCTTGATGCCATTTTGCTCTAATTGTTCTGTAGTTTTAGATGCTTTAATGTCTGAACCGGAAATTTTATAACCTTGGTTACCCAATACCTCTGCAATGCCACACATCCCAGCACCGCCGATCCCCACAAAATGAATGTGTTTGATACGGCGCATTTCAGGCACTTTAATCAGTTTTTTTGCTTGGTTCGCAGCTGTTGATGGAGACATAGTAAATCCGATTACATTTTTTGGATAAGATCAACCACATGCTGAGTCGCATTTGGTTGGGCATGTTGACGCGCTTTCACTGCCATTTCTGTAAGTAATTGGCGGTTCATCAGCGAAGTGAACAATTCATTTAGAATATCTGGTGTCATAGTCGATTGCTGACAAATTTTTGCAGCACCAATATCGGCCAGAAATTTGGCATTTGCAGTTTGATGGTCATCAACTGCTATAGGAAGTGGTACAAAAACTGCGGCCACACCTGCTGTTGCAACTTCTGTTACCGTGAGTGCTCCAGCTCGGCAAATAATTAAATCTGCCTCACTATACGCTTTTGCCATGTCTTCAATAAACGGCAAAACATGTACAGTTAAATTGGCTGGTGCATCTGCATAGAGTGCTTGAGTTGCCTCAATTTGTTGCTGGCCGCACTGGTGAAAAATATTAAGTGGAACTTGTAATTGTTTTAATGCTGGAGGTAAGCGTTCGTTGAGTGCTTTGGCACCTAAAGAACCACCAACAATTAGAATATTTAGAGGCTGCCCTGCTTGCGCACGCTCATCATAACGCCATTTTGGGCTTAAAATATCTGTGATTTCATGACGTACAGGATTTCCTGTTGTAACGACTTTTCCACCAGCAGGAAATGTATTTGGAAATGCTTCACACACGACTTTAGCAACACGAGACAACTGCGCATTGGTAAAACCAGCAACCGCATTTTGTTCGTGAATAAGTACAGGAATACCTAACAAGCGTGCTGCCAAACCACCCGGTCCCGCAACATAACCGCCAAAGCCTGCAACTGCATCAACTTTAAGCTGTTTCATATAACGCATTGCGCTTAAAGTGGCTTTTAAAATTTTAAAAGGTGCGGCAATTTTACGGACTAATCCATTGCCACGAACACCTTGAATATCAATTTGATATATTGGAATATTTTGATCTTTTAATAATCGGTTTTCCATACCTGTTGGCGTGGCTAACCATGAAACCTGACAACCTTGTTGTTGAAGTTTTTTGGCTACGGCGAGGGCTGGAAAAACATGTCCACCTGTACCGGCAGCCATCATCATGACATGTTTAGGTTTGCTTTGCTGTGAATCGGTCACGGTCTAATTCTTCAACTCAAAAAACAATGGAAATTGTCATCTATTTTTGTAGCCGTTTATTTTAATCCTAAAGCTTCATTAACGAAAAGCTAATTTCACTCGTTTATAACAGAAAGATGTGCTTTTTTGAAAATATGCCTACAAAGCTGTGGTGTATTTAGTATTGTTATTTTATTAATTCATATATTTTCAGGTGATTTCCCATAAATACCACGGAAAACCACCTGAAATAACTAATTAAGCTGTACGACCAGCTTCTAATACATCAAATAGATCGTCTGCAATTGATGTACCAAATTGAGCATCAATTTCGCGGATACACGTTGGGCTAGTGACATTAATTTCAGTGACATAATTACCAATCACATCTAAGCCTACAAAAATCAAACCTTTTTCGCGTAAGAAAGGGCCAATTTTAGCTGCAATCAGCTTATCATTTTCAGTCAGTGGGCGCGCTTGGCCTAAACCGCCTGCCGCCAAGTTGCCACGAACTTCACCATTTTGTGGAATACGGGCTAGACAGTAAGGAATAGGTTCGCCATTCACCATTAAAATACGCTTATCCCCTTCTACAATTTCAGGAATATAGCGCTGAGCCATAATTGGACGGTTGCCTAGCTCTGTAAGCATTTCTAAGGTAGAACCAATGTTTACGCCGTCTTGGTATAAACGGAAAATTCCCATGCCACCCATACCGTCAAGCGGCTTAACAATCACATCACCATGTTCTTTAATAAATTCTCGAATTAAACTTTGTTGCGATGTCACAAGTGTAGGTACTTGTAGCTCTGGAAATTGCGTTGCAAAAAGTTTTTCGTTGCAATCACGCAATGATTGAGGCTTATTAATAATCCATGAACCTTCACGCTCAGCTTGTTCCAGCACGTAAGTTGTGTAAACAAAATTCATGTCAAATGGCGGATCTTTACGCATGAGTACTACATCATAAGCCGCGATAGATTCTTTTTTCTTTTCGCCAAGCTCATAGTAATGATTGTAATCTTCAAAAACTTTTAACGGTGAAATTAGACCGTAAGCCTTACCTTGATCGATATATAAATCTTGCTGTAATGCATAACCTAATTCATGTCCACGACGGCTCGCCGCCCACAACATTGCCATGGTTGAATCCTTTTTAAGGTTTACGGTTTCAATCGGATCCATGACGACAAGTACACGCATGCTCAAGCTCTTCTTAAAATTTAAATTAACATGAGTATAGCTGAGATTTTTCACGGGTTTTTCTTAATTTCAGTAAAACCTTATCTGTTATTTCTTGATCTGGAATTTAAGTAAATTCAGTTAAACTATGAGCATAAAATATTATTTTTAAAGGCTAAACATGAAACTTTATCGCTATTTAACTGGTACTGATGACTCTGCTTTTTGTGCCCGAGTGACTAAAGCACTGAATCATGGTTGGGAATTATATGAAGCGCCAACCATGACCTTTAATGGCACGCATGTCATTGTGGGACAAGCAATTTGCAAAACAATTGATGAAAATTATGATCCAGAAATGGATATTTTAGATGTTCTGAAAAATAATGCTTAATCTCAAGGGGGAGTTTTTATTGCTGAAAGCCCCTCTCTAAAACTCAATTAACAAGAAAAACTAATGAGTTAATTCCCATAGTTTGCTTAATTTACTCATTACATTCCCAAAAAATAGTTATTAAAAAATAAATATGTCATTTTTTGAGTCAATAGTTCTTTTATTCTAAACAATTAAATGATTATAATTATCATTTATACTTTTATTTTTGTTAATTGATTTTATTTTTATGTTAAGAATTTCTATATCATCTCCCCAAATTAAGCGTCTTTTTCCACTGAGCTTACTCAGTTTAATGATCTTGAACATTCAAGGTACTTACGCAGAGGAGTCGACAGACACAGCTGCAAAAGTGGCGGCCTCCCTGCCTACTATAAAAATTGAGGCCATGAGTGAATTAGACCCAATTAAAAGTTATATCGACTATGACAAAGCCAATGTCACCCGCAATGGTTTAGACAAAAAAGATATACCTCAAACCGTTGATACCATTGACGTTCAGAAATATAAAATTTATGGATCGAATGATTTAAGCGTCATGCTGCAAGGTACACCTGGGGTGTCCACTAATTACGATATGCGCGGTGATGGCATCACGATTCGTGGTTTTGGTGCCGATACAGGTGACATCTATCGCGATGGTATACGTGAAAGCGGACAAGTACGCCGTAGTACTGCCAATATTGAACGTATTGAAATTTTAAAAGGCCCCGCTTCTGTCTTATATGGTCGTAGCGCAGGTGGCGGCGTTGTGAATATGGTGAGTAAGTTCGCCAATTTTGACTCTAAAAGTTCAGTTGGCGCATATGTAGGTTCATATGATAACTATGGAACAACAGCCGACATCAACCAAGTCATTAATGGTAATTTAGCCGTACGTTTGACTGGAGAATATGGCGAGTCAGGGAGCTTCCGCTCTGGCATTGAAAATAAAATTGAAATGTTTTCGCCAAGTTTCACTTATAAAAATGATGATGGAACACTCACTTGGACCACACAGTATACCTATGACAAATTAGGTCGTGTGCCTGACCGTGGCCCCACAAGTGACAACTTGCCAGCAGGAACTTCAATCAAAACAGGATTTGCCCAAGACGGCGATTATGTTGATGATATTTTGCAAGTGGTTCGCACCGATGTGAATTATCAATATGCGCCTGATTGGAACTTTCACTGGGCAGCAAGTTACCGACAAGCAGAACAAAACTTTGACCACTTTTACTTTGGCACTTATTGTGGTTTAGATGGAAAAAGTTTGAAAGGTGAAGCATGCACCACTAAAAAAGGTTACATCGACCAAATTTACTATTGGCAACAAACCAGCAATAAAACCACCACCAATACATTTGATATTAAGGGCAAGTTCAAAACAGGCTCGCTTGAACACCAAATTATGTTGGGTACAGACTGGACGTATGAACAGCGAGAGCCACGTCTAGCCAATAAAACTCAAAATGGGTCAGCCATTTATGGTTACGTTAATCCAATCAATGGTGAACGAGAATACAGTCGTGGCAATGGCCCATTAGAAATTAGACAGCATAACTATAATGAAGGCACAACTTACGGCGTATTTATTCAAGATTTAATTGGTCTAAATGACCAACTTAAACTGATGATGGGTGTCCGCTACGATTACTTCGACTTTTCAACCACCAACAAACTTACCAATGAACACCGTAATGTAAAAGATGGTAGCTTTAGCCCAAATGTTGGTTTGGTATGGCAACCGCTTCCGGAACATAGCTTTTATACGTCTTACTCTAAGAGCTTTGCACCGTTTGGCGGACAAATGGGTGTTAACCAAGTTACTGGAAGCACCGATGTCACAAAAATGGATAAAGAGCCTCAATATAACGAGCAATATGAAGTGGGTGTAAAAAGTGAATGGTTAGATAATCGTTTAAATACCCAATTTTCTGTCTTTGATATTCGTAAGAATAATATTCGCTATAAACCAAATCCTAATGAACAACCAGATGTATGGGCAACTGCCGGTCAGCATCAATCTCGTGGTCTTGAATTTAGCTTTATTGGCCGTGTATTAGATAATGTCTTTGTCCGCGGTGGTTATGGCTATACGGATGCAAAAGTAAAAGAAGACAAGCAAAAACCTGAACAAGAAGGCAACTATTTAGCAAACACATCTAAGAACACGGGTAATTTATTTGTTCGTTATTTACCAACCGAGCAGTGGTATACCGAGGTGGGCGTGACCTATGTCGGGTCTTATTATCCAAATATTAATAATCAAGTAAAAATGGAAGGATTTAACCGTGTTGATGCAGCAATTGGCTATAGTGCAGACCCATGGAATGTCACACTTGCAGTGAATAACTTAACCAATAAAGAGTACTGGCGCTCAGATAGCATGCCAGGCACACCACGTAATGTGCTATTGCGTTTTAATTATCAGTTCTAAGTAAATATTAAAAAGGCATACCCCTATTTTAGGTGTATGCCTTTTTCTTTTTAGATACCGTATTTCTCGCGATAAGCTTGCATATTTGCTAGCGCTTCTTTTTCGCATTTCTCTTCTAAATAATCCATTAAATCTTTCATGGTAATGAGTGCATGTACAGGAATTTCTAATTCTTTTTGAACTTCTTGAATTGCTGAAAGCTCACCTTGACCACATTCTTGACGATCTAATGCCACCAAAACACCCGCAATAGTTGCGCCAGCATTTTTTAAAATCGTTACGACTTCACGAATAGCTGTACCTGCAGTAATTACGTCATCAATAATCCAGACTTTTTTACCTTCAACCGCCGCACCCACTAAAACACCGCCTTCACCATGATCTTTAGCTTCTTTACGGTTAAAGCCCCATGGCACACTTTTGTTATGTGTTTGCGACAAAGCAACAGCAGTTGCCGCTACAAATGGAATCCCCTTGTAAGCCGGCCCAAAAATCACATCAACATTTTCACATTGTGTTAATTTATCGGCATAGCCTTGTGCTAAAAGAGATAAAGCTTCACCATCGTTGAGTAGGCCTGCATTAAAAAAATAAGGACTCACGCGTCCAGATTTTAAAGTAAACTCACCAAATTTAAGCACACCGCGTGATAATGCGAGTTCGATAAATGCTTGCGGGTTAAATGACACAGGCGTTGTCATGAGGTGCTCCAAATTCACAATTGAGGTTAAATTTTCGCATGATACCAAAGGATCAGTATCCAAGTGATGTAAAAATTCTTCGAGTCGTTTCCATTAACGTAAATGGCTTGCGTTCTTCAGTAACGAAAGGCTTACTTGAATGGTTAGAACAATCAGATGCCGATGTCGTATGCATGCAGGAAAGCCGCATTACCCATGAACAATGGACTGAAAAATTTAGACCCGAAGGATGGCATACCCATCTCTTTCCAGCAGAGCGTGCAGGCTACGCAGGGACTGCCATATATAGCCGCTTACCCTTTGTCTCTGTTAAAGACGGTTTAGGGTTTGAACTGGCTGACAGTCAAGGCCGCTTTATTTCTGCTGAATTCGATTTAGGTTTGTCACATCCAGTACATATTGCGTCATTATACTTACCTTCAGGCTCAAGTGGTGAAGAAGCGCAGGCACGTAAAGATTTATTTTTAGGTGAATACGCAAAGATCTTGAAACAATGGCGTGATGAAAATAAGTCAGTCATTATTTGTGGCGACTACAATATTGTTCATAAACGTATTGATATTAAAAACTGGTCAGGTAATCAAAAATCATCTGGCTGTTTACCACATGAGCGTGCATGGCTTGATCATATTTACGATGAACTTGGCTATGTCGATACATTCCGTGTAGTTCGCCCCGAAGCAGAACTTTATTCATGGTGGTCAAATCGAGGGCAAGCTCGCGCAAAAAATGTAGGATGGCGTATTGACTATCATGCATGCTCTCCAGACTGGAAAGCGCGTACAACCAATGCATGGGTCTTTAAAGATCAATGGTTTAGTGACCATGCGCCTGTTATTATCGACTATAAAATTCAAGAATAAGTGAACAGTTGTTCACTTACATTGTCGTTTTCGCTTACAGCATATGTCGTTTTTGAGTATTTTTCTTACACAGCTTTAACGGCATTATAGCCCCACGGCACAGGGAAGCAGTCAGGATGACGCAAAAGGATAGGACGCCGTAGGAAGATAAAATAAACTTATGATAAGTTTATTTGCAAGGATGTGACATTGGACGTTGAAATGAGACCCGCATGATCAGGATGATTAAATGCGGGTTTTCTCTTTTCAATCTCTTATTTTTTGCGCTAAGTTCTTTTAGTTTTAACTTCTTCTTATTAAGCTCATTATCGCTTTGTCTTATGACAATAACATGACATTTCTCTTTTGATTAATCATTATTTTTCATTTGTTTTAAAAGTATCTGTATAAAGTAGTGCTCAAATGCGTTTTGAGTTAGGCTGTGTGCTCTCTCTTTTTGACATGGTCCGATAGAATGTTAAAAATTTATGGAATTAAAAACTGCAACTCAATGAAAAAAGCATTTGATGCTTTGCAAGCTAAAGAACTTAGCTATGATTTTCACGATTATAAAAAACAAGGAATTAATGCAGATACTTTAAAAATCTGGTTAAAAGAAATTGGACAAGATACAGTTCTAAATAAAAAAGGAACGACTTGGCGTAAGCTTTCAGAAGAAGAACAAAATCGCGCATTAAGCAGTGAAGATAACCTGATTGAAGCGCTCATTGCCCAACCAAGTTTAATTAAAAGACCTGTTTTACAAACCTCACAAGGTTTTATTGTAGGTTTTGATGAAGCAACTTATCAAAATATCCAAGCATAAAAAAACGAGCCCAATGGCTCGTTTTTTATTGAATCTTTTAGTTAGCGCGAATCCACGTTTGGTTACGACCAAGCGCAGAAACGCCAATATAACCACGCAATTTAAGCTTCTTACCGCCATCGGCCAACTCACCTTTCAGTTTGTAAGTTTTACCAGATTTTGGGTCTAAAATCGTACCGTTTTCATAACTGTTACCACCTACATTTTTTAAATTATGTACAATGGTGACACCTTTAAGTGGTTTGTTTTTGTACGGACCTTCACATTTTGTACAAGCGTTTTCTTCGCCTGGCGTCAAAATATTTTGAATGGTTGCAGTTAAGGTTCCATCCTTCTGTTCCGTGAATTTAACTACGGCTTTTGGCTTATTGGTCTGATCATCAATTGTTTTCCATACCGTTCCATTGAGTGAATCAGCCGCATTGGCAAATGCAGCCATACCAATGAGTCCTAAAGCTAAAGCAATCTTTTTCATTTTTGTAATATCCTTGGGTCTTTCAAGATTTTTAGTATTCAGAAGTCGCAAAGATATTGCAATTTTTGAATGTGACTGTTTCGTGTAACCTTGTAATCTTGCAAAATAAAATTTACAAGAAAACAAGAAACTAGCATAAAAATGGATGCTCTATGAATATATCAAATGTTTGGAAATATTACTTTACAGAAACTTTTCTTAAAACAACAATTCGCAAGCCAAGTCAGCTAAATTTGCCGGCTACAGCCTTACGTCCCGTTCTAGATCAGATGTGTCGTGCTTTCCCACGACAAAAAAATGTTTCTGTTCGCCCGATTCGGTTAGCAGGCATTAAAGGTGAAGAAATCAAGCCACAAGATTCTGCCACTCAACTGATTTTTCACATTCACGGGGGCGCATTTTTTCTTGGCAGTGTCAAAACCCATCATGCTTTCATGACGGATTTAGCTGCTCGCACCCAGATGCAGATTATTCATGTGGACTATCCTCTTGCACCAGAGCATCCATATCCTGAGGCAACTGAAGCTCTGTATGACATCTATCAATCTTTAATGGTACAAGGTATTCAACCTAAAGATATTATTTTATCGGGTGATTCATGCGGAGCAAATTTAGCACTGGCGCTTTGTTTACGCTTAACAGAACAACCCGAACTCATGCCGAGTGGTCTAATTTTACTATCTCCATTTTTGGATTTAACGCTCACCAGCGAGTCTCTTAGATTTAACAGAAAACATGATGCCTTATTGTCTATTGAAGCTCTTCAAACAGGAACTCAATACTATATAGGCAATCATATCGCAGCCGACGACCCACGGGTTTCACCTATTTTCGATGACTTGCATGGGCTACCACCAACTTTGGTTCAAGTGGGTTCTAAAGAAATATTATTAGATGATGCCAAGCGTTTTAAAGAAAAAGCCGAAGATGCCGGCGTTAAAGTTCAGTTCAAACTTTATACAGGCATGTGGCATAACTTCCAGATGTTTAACGCATGGTTTGATGAGGCAAAACAAGCATTGGCAGATATTGCTGAGTTTGCTCATGAACTCGATAAAACTTAATTTATCTATAAATGATGTGAATAGTGAACAGAACTTTTCACATCATTTACTTTATAAAAAGTCATCATGCTTAAATTGAAAATCATGTTATGTTTAAAATATAAATTATTTAAACAATCCAATTTTAGGATGGTCTAACAAAGAGGCATCTATATTTAGGAGCCCTTACTTACTATGAAAAATCGTTTAATCACTCATCCAATACAAAGAACAAAACAGGTGATAATCGATTTCATCCACAATAATCACATCATTAACTGGACACCATTACAAAAAAGTGCACTGATGCTTACACTTGCCTGTGCAATGAATTTCAGTTGGATTTTATGGAAAGGTTATATTCTAATCACGCCAAGTGTCTGGCGATGGGCACATTTACCTTTAGTTGAATCACAGCTCTGGCTCAATTTATTGACCTTACTTTTATTGGGCCTTTTGATTATCCCCTGCTATCGCTATAAAAATGATGAACAAGCTCAAAGAATTATTCCTTTCGTTAGTGTGCAATTTTTTACACTCATGCTATGCCATGATGGATATTTAATTGGCAGTATTAGTCCCGCCACCATGGTGGGTTATGTCGGCACCATTGGTGTTGGACTTGTGTTATTTGACCGAAAAATTGTTTATAGCGCTCTTATACCTGCGACAATTATTTTAACCGCATGTACTTATTTGAGTATGAAAGGTGCTTTGCTTTATGCCCCTTTATTTAATTTTAAAGCTATGGAACATGCTCAAACTAACCCCTTTTGGTTGGGAAGCATGGCATTTTTTATTATGCCGATTTTATTGGCCTGTTTTATTTTATTTGAAATATTACTCACCCAATGGCGTCAAAGAGAAACTTATATTCAACGCTTAAGCCAACTTGACCCATTAACGAATGTATTAAACAGGCGTAGTTTAAACACTCATTTAGAATCAATGCACCAACAGCAAGTTGACTATGCAATAGTACTTCTTGATATCGACCATTTTAAAAAAATTAATGATATATATGGACATCACCAAGGTGATCAGGTCTTAATTGAAATAGCGCAATGTCTTTCTGAAAACTTGCGTAATGAAGATATTATTGGTCGATTTGGTGGAGAGGAGTTTATTTTATTACTCCCCCATACCGATATTATTCAAGCGGAAAAAATTGCTGAGCGCTGTCGCCAGGCTTTGCAAGAATTACCTGTTTGTAGCACTCAAAATAATCCCATCCATATTAGTGCTAGTTTTGGAATAAGTAGTTCAGCTTTTGCACAGGACCCTTATCTTGTTATTCGACAGGCTGATCAAGCACTCTACGCGGTAAAAGCTTCAGGACGTAATCAGGTCCGTACATTTCATCAGACCGAAGCTATTCAGACACTATGATTTTTTTAGCTTTGCCAAACTCGCGAGTTGCTGTAAAAGTTCTTGCTGACTAAAGGCCCCAGTTAAACGTAACGCACGAATTTCTTTTTGCTCTGGGCTTAAAAATAGATAAGTCGGTGGTCCTAAAATATTCCATTGCTTGAGTAGAGCTTCATGTGATTGATCATAATGGCTCAAATCAAGCTTAATCAAATAGTAAGGTGCAAGAGCAGACTGAACCTCTGGCGCTTTTAAAATACGGTGTTCAATCGGTTGGCAAGCAACACACCAGTCTGCATAGACATCCACCACAATCGCCCGATCAGCAGGTGCTGCTGCTAATATCTTTTGGAAGTCTGCTGCACTCGTTGCAACATGCCAATCAGCCATGTGCTCAGAACTTTGCAAATTTCGATTATGAATATGTTGATATTGGTTATAGGCCACAAAAGGTGTAACGACTAACAATAAGATCGCGTAGAGCCATTGCAGCTGCCCTTTTTTCAAGAAAAGCTGATAAAGCGAATAAGCTATAAAAGCGAGTCCTAATATGAGACTAAGTACTTGCATGCCCCAATCTGGCAATAAAGGACGAATAAAGTAGAGACTTAAACCCAACATCAGAAAAGCAAAAATCACTTTAATCTGATGCATCCAGTCGCCCGCTTTAGGTAGGAATTTTGCTCCTAATATGCTCGCTAATAGCAACGGAATTCCCATTCCAAAACCTAGACAGAATAAAAGCAAAGCGCCTTGCCATTGGTTTTGTGTTTGAGAAATAAATAATAAAGTTCCAGCGAGTGGTGCAGTCATACAAGGACCGACCAAAAGTGCAGAAACCACACCCATGACTCCCGCACCCACTAGAGTGCCACCTTGTTGCATCGACTGAATGCGATCAAGTCGGTTTAGCCATGTTTGCGGTAAACGAAGTTCAAACAAGCCAAATAGGTTCAGAGCAAAGATAATAAACAGTAAACTAAAAGCAATTAACGTCGCAGGCTGTTGTAACCAGCGCTGGAAATTTAAACCTGCCGAAGAAGCGATTAATCCTAAACCTGCATAGACCAATGCCATACTACAAACAAAAGTAAGTGCAATGGTCCAAGCCTTTAAACCTTTGTGATCTCGAATAATTAACGAAGTTAATATAGGCAGCATTGGTAAAGAACATGGCGTAAATGCGAGCAATATGCCTAAACCGAGAAATAATAAAATCCCATACCACAGCGAGTGTTCAATTAACTTGGCTGACCAAATCTGATCTTGCGCAATTTCTGGTGTGGTTGTAACAGCTGTTGACTCTGTATTTTGCTCTTTTTCTAAAGAATCTGAAGAAGTGTCAGACTGTGTATTCGCCAAATCTAGCAATCGCTTTGGCGCTGATCCTGCTTGATTTTGTACACCCACTAAGCCATCTGCATCAGTTTGAAACTCAATGGTTTGGGGTGGATAACAAATACGATCTTTTGCGCAGCCCTGCCAAGTCACACTGTAGTGTTCTGAAGGCTTAGTCTTAATTTGGAAATTAACTTGATGGTAGTAAACCTCACTTTGCCCATAATTTTCATCATATTGAGCAATCGCTTTAGGTAACTTTAAAGCTAAAGGTTGCGTACCTTGTTGTACGGTAAATTTATGCTGATATAGATAGTAATTTGGCTGAATCTGCCAAGACAAACTTGCCGTATGCGGCTCAGAAGATTCAACCGAAAATGAAAAAGCTTGTTCGGGTGAGAGTAGCTTATCTTGTGCAGAAACCAACTGGCTAAATAGACAAACAGCAACTGCTAGAAAATAAAGAATTCCCTGATGAATAGGCTTTTTCATTAACATAAAATTTAAATTGCTTCGATTAGAACAAGAACGCCACGCCTAAGCCACCACGGTAGCTCTTGTCTTGACCCTCTAAATCAACCCCTACACTTGCATCAAGCTGAGTACGATTATTAACTGCATAGACTAAACCTGTGCCTAAACCATATTCATAGTCTTGGCTTTCAGCTTTACGATAAACAAATTCTGAATAACCAGAAAGCTTACCTGCGATTTTATAGTCAATCGTTGGGATTGCAGTTACTGCCCAGTTACTATTTTGTACTTCGTAGCGCATAGTGATTGATGTGCCTACCAAGTCATTATATTTATAAGCTACCGCTGAACTCAGGCTATAAATATCATCATGCGCAGTAAATTCATCATTTCCTGTTGCAATAACAGCCTCAGCTAAAACAGCCATTGATAAGTTATCATCATCTAGATCAATTGCTTTTTTCAAACCAATGCTTACATCACCAAAACCTGAATTGTCAGTTTTTTTGCCAGCACGTTTGGTTTGAGTCCATGCTGGACCTTGCCACCCTAATTGTAATTCTAAGCCATCAGCCAGACCTGTACGGAATAGCATATCTTCATTTACAGTTACGGTCTTTTCTTTAACGCCATCAACAGTCGACTCTGTATAAGTTGCGCTAGGCAAACCTTGCTCCCAAGCTAACTTACCTACTGGTGTGATCCCTGTTCCAAAGCCCGAACCTGGACGGTCAAAAGAAAACTCTGCTGCGAAAGTACTTCCGGCAGCAACAGTAGTCAGAGCAAAAGTTAAAATTTGTACTATTTTCATTTTAATATCCAATCAAGCAGTTAATTCTTTTGTCATTTTAGCCCCATGACGGCGCAATAACTCTAATGTTTCACGCTCTTCTTCAAGCGATTCTGACCAATCTATTTCATCAAAGTCACAATCAAAGAACAACTGACTGATTGAAGATAAAATGGTGAGTCCTTCTTCATCACGTGAGTTTGGATCAACTTTTTCATCGAGTAAACGTTGAACGGCTGGCGCGCATGCCGAGCTTGCTGCATCCCATAGCGGACCATAAAACTCTTCTGCATCCCAAAGGTGTACATTGGCTTTGGCCTGAATCAAAGCTTCGAGAATATCGAGGTAAACTTGTAAAGCTTGTTGCTTTTCTTCTTTTGATAATGGTGTACCAGCTTCATAAGCTTCCGATACATTTTCCCACCATTTAAAAATTCCGTCACAGATAATTGATACAGGCGGCCCTTGTTCCGGATCAATAAAATTCGGATCAAGTCCTTCAGCAAGTAATTTCTGCACTTGCGCGAGTTCTAATTCTTCTATGGCTTTAATTAAAGCTTGCTGCTGGGTGGTTAACATGACCATCTCTCAAAAATATATTAGGGCTATTATGCCTAATCTCTTATCCAGATTTTAGAGGTTGATTGCATCGCATTGCAAACCTAATGTTGTGAATAGTTTTATTTTCATCAAATATAAAAAAAGCCCCGAAGGGCTTTTTAGCATTTTTAATTAAACTTCATCATCAATGAATTCTGGTTGCCCACCTCTCGGGTGTTCTTTTTTCTCAAAAGTATGTTCGAGGCTACGTTTTAATTTTTCAATCGCGCCATGAATTGAAGCATCAATATTTCCTGCTTTATGGTGCACTGCAACCGGTTTCAAACCTGAAGGACGTGCTTCAATCATACAGTGGATATCTTTGTCACCACTTTTGTCCCCATTTTCATCACTAAAATGAACCGAGAAATGTGTAATACGTTCGCTATGACGTTGGAATTCTTGAGTAAGTTCTGCACGTACATAAGTAATTAAACGTTCACTATTATGGATGTTTTTATCTGTGCGGATTTCAATATTCATAAATACCATCCTCTCTTTCTTACTGTGGATCTTTTCTATGCAAAACTTTTTTATGTTGGCATGTTTTAAGCATGCATCAACTGACTTTAATTGTACATTTTGATGGTGTAATGGTTTGTTATCTCCTGACTTAAACGTACTGGTTTTAATATATTTTGAAGATCTCCATATCTTCAATATCAGTCCATCTATAAAAATATGCAAGCTGATTTTTTAAATTTTTATGAAAAAATGAACAAAAGGAGAGCAATCGTGTCCAAATCTTATCTATCTGGAGCCGAGCTTATTGAGCAAATTCAAAAGTCTCCTTATTCACGTGATTTAATCGGTTATCACGGGCAACCTCCACAGGTTAAATGGCCTAACAATGCTAAGGTTGCAGTGCAATTTGTGCTTAATTATGAAGAAGGTGGAGAAAAACATATTGAGCACGGCGATGATGGCTCAGAACAGTTTTTATCAGAGATTATTGGCGCTGCAAGCTACCCTGCTAAACATATGTCGATGGACTCTATGTACGAATATGGTTCACGTGCTGGTTTTTGGCGCATTCATGCTGAATTTCAAAAACGTAAGCTCCCGATGACTATTTTCGGAGTTGCGATGGCGCTCGCCCGCAACCCTCATATTGTGGAAGCAATTAAGCAAGCTGATTATGATGTGGTGTCTCATGGTTACCGCTGGCTTCACTATCAAGATACCGATATTGAAGTTGAAAAACAGCATATGGAACAGGCTTTAACTGTCTTAGAAAACTTGTTTGAAAATAAAGTGATAGGTTGGTACACCGGACGTGATAGCCCCAATACTCGTCAGTTACTTGCAGAGTTTCCACAACTACAATACGACTCTGATTATTATGGCGATGATCTGCCTTTTTGGACAACGCTTACCGATACGGCTGGTGCATCACGTCCTCATTTAATTATTCCTTATACCTTAGAATGTAACGACATGAAGTTCTGCTCGCCTGGTGGCTTTAATAATTCAGAACAGTTTTTTCAATATTTAAAAGATAGTTTTGATGTGCTGTATGCAGAAGGAGAAACTGCACCAAAAATGATGTCGATTGGAATGCACTGCCGTATTTTAGGGCGTCCAGGTCGTTTTAAAGCACTACAAAAATTTCTCGACTACATTCAAATGCACGATCGAGTCTGGATCTGTCGTCGTCAAGACATTGCGCAGCATTGGTATAAAAATCACATAACTAAATAATCAATTTTTAATTTTCCAAATTCATAAGAGACGCATAAACCACTATTGGCACTGTTATTGCTAAAACTCTATATCACAACAACGAGTTTAGGAATAACAGTGTTTTTAGCCGAGTTTAATCAAGCCCCACCCGAACAACTCAAGACTTTGTTAAAAAACTGTGTCCACATTCCAGCATGGGCTGAGAAAATTATCTCAGAACGCCCCTATTCATCAAAAGCATCTCTTTTAGAGCATGCAGAAAATTTAAGTCAAATGTGGTCATGGCAAGACATTGAAACTGCTTTAGCAACCCACCCAAAAATTGGTGAACGACAAGCAAAAAAACAACTCAATGCAAAAGAACAACATCTTTCAAATCAGGAACAAGCTGGCATTTCTTTAGATGAACAAACGCAACAAACGCTGCTACAAGGCAACCTCGATTATGAACAAAAGTTTGGCTTTATTTTTTTAATTAAAGCAGCGGGCCTCAGTAGCGATGAGATTTTAAAAAAGCTACACGAACGTTTACAACATGACTTAGCTATCGAAAAAGTAATTGTACATGAGCAACTCTCAGCGATTGCTCTATTACGTCTATCTCAGGAAATACAAGCATGATCAGCACTCATATTTTAGATACGAATTTAGGCAAACCAGCTGCACACGTAGAAGTGAAGTTGTTTCATGCAGAAACCCATGAACTGATTGCAACCGCAACCACTAACCCAGATGGTCGAGTGAGTGATTTTGGAATAACAGACTTTGCAGTAGGTGCTTATCAACTTGAATTTGAGATTGCACCTTATTTTTCATCGCAGCAAATTAAAACTTTTTTCCCACGTGTTTGTATTCAATTTTTTGTAGAAGACATCAATCAGCATTATCACATTCCATTACTGATCAGCCCGTTTGCTTACTCCACTTATCGCGGCAGCTAACTCAGAATATAAATAGGAGAAAAATATGAATCATCAGCAAAAAAATGCGATTTCTCCAGAGCATGAATATTTAGGAATTTCCAAAAGTTTTGCTTACGGCTTACAGCATGTGCTGACCATGTATGGTGGCATTGTAGCCCCGCCACTCATTATTGGAACAGCAGCTGGCTTAAGCTCAGCACAAGTCGGAATGCTCATTGCAGCGGCCCTATTTGTCGGGGGACTGGCAACACTGATTCAGACCATTGGAACCAAATATCTAGGTGCAAAATTACCTTTAGTTCAGGGCGTTTCTTTTGCTGGCGTGGCTACCATGGTCGCCATTATCACCACTGGTGGCGGCTTACCTGCTGTGTATGGTGCGGTGATTGTCGCATCTCTGATTGGACTATGTCTTGCGCCTTACTTTTCAAAAATTATTCGGTTTTTCCCACCCGTTGTGACTGGATGCGTCATCACGATTATTGGACTATCTTTGTTACCCGTTGCGATTCGCTGGATGATGGGTGGTAACAATAAAGCACCTGACTGGGGTAGCGTAGAAAATATCTCTTTAGCCTTACTGACCTTAGGTATTGTGATTGTTCTAAATATGCTGCCGCAAGCAAGCATTCGCCGCTTATCAATTTTGTTGGCTATTGTTGCTGGTACCACCCTCGCCTACTTTATGGGTTTTGGTGATTTTAGTCAGGTGAGTTCAGGTGCATGGCTGCAATTTCCACACTTATTTGCATTTGGCTTGCCTACTTTCGAGCTTAGTGCAATCTTGTCGATGTTGATTGTAACTTTGGTAATTATGACTGAAACGACAGCCGATATTATTGCTGTCGGAGATATTGTAGGAACTGAAGTCGACGCGAAACGGATCGCCAATGGCGTACGTGCCGATATGTTTTCGAGTGCTTTCGCACCTATCTTTGGTTCGTTCATGCAAAGCGCTTTCGCCCAAAATGTTGGGTTAGTTGCCATTACAGGTATCAAAAGTCGCTTTGTTGTGGCAGCAGGTGGTGTCATTCTCATTATTTTGGGCCTACTCCCCATTATGGGTCGTTTGATTGCAGCGATTCCAATGCCCGTACTTGGTGGTGCGGGTTTGGTCTTATTTGGTTCAGTTGCAGCAAGTGGAATTCGTACTTTGGCAAAAATAGATTATAACGATCAGAAAAATTTAATTATTGTCGCGACCGCTTTATCAGCAGGGATGATCCCCATTATTAACCATGAGTTTTATGCTCATTTTCCAGTTTGGGTACAAACTTTGTTCCATTCGGGTATTAGTTCAACATGTATTTTTGCTATCTTGTTGAATTTATTATTTAATCATTTACCTTCATTTCGCAGCTCGCGTACCCCGCATTTAAGCCAAACAATAAACACAAGAAATACTCATTAAAGGTTTAGTTTTTAGCGCCCCACTTCGGTGGGCTTTTTTTTAACCGTTGATCAAATTTGGCTTCATTTTTGCTTAAGACCCTGTATCCTTAGCGTGCTTTATTTGGGGGGAGATCATTTAAATGCAATTAAAGCAACTTGCGGCGACTTGTGCCTTGTTATCTGCAACTGCCATGGTTCAGGCAAAACCAATCTGGCAAGATTTTAGCGTGACCGGACTTTATGGTGAAAACTATGAAGTTGTAGATGACAAAGAAACCACGATTACTTTGGAATATGCAGCGAAAGTTAAATACGCTGATGTATTTTTCTTCATGGACCGCATGCGTGGCGAAGATGACTATAAAAGTACTTACTTTGAGTTATCACCACGTTTAAGCTTAGGCGAAGTGTCTGGTAAAAAACTAGCATATGGTCCAATTAAAGATGTGTTAATTAGTACCACTTGGGAAAGTAACACTCAAAGCGGCAATAACTTCGACAACTTCCTTTATGGTTTTGCAGTTGACTTAGATATCCCATATTTCCAATATGCGAATTTAAACTTCTACCGCGCGAATAATGAGAAAACTGACGACGATTATCAAATGACATTCGTTTACGGCGTTCCATTAAAATTAGGATCTGAAGATTTCTTGGTAGATGGTTTCCTTGACTGGTCAACTGCTGAAGGCGACCATGCCAGCGAGTTGAACTGGACAACTCAGTGGAAATGGAATGTAGGTAAACACATTTCTCCTGATACACGTTTATACTTAGGTATTGAGCACTCAGTGTGGAATAACAAATTTGGTATTAAAGGCGCCGACGAAAATAACGTCAGTGCATTGGTTAAATACCACTTCTAAAATTTTTATTTAGAAGATAAAACAGCAAGGAAATCTCCTTGCTGTTTTTGTTTTTAATCGAGTGGATTACCCACAATATTGCTAATAATCCCCTGCATAATATGGCCACCTTGCTCACGGCGTAGTTCTGCATACCATGCTTGTGTAACGCCTTCATCTTTCATATGAGTCACATCACAGCGTTTACGCGCACGAAGTACCAATTCATTTGCACGTTCATTACGTTTATTTTGATAGCGTCGCAAAGCATCCTCTAGCCCCAAGGTGTTAATTTGCAGAGAACGCGCTAAATAAATCGCATCCTCCATCGCTTGGCAACCGCCTTGCCCAATATCAGGTGTCGTGCTGTGTGCAGCATCTCCCAAAATCACTACACGACCTTTATAAAACTGAGAGAACGGTTCAATATCGTGGATTTCTACCCGATTGGTCTTTTGCGGGTCTAAGCGTTCAATGAGCTGCTGTACTGGCAAACACCAATCAGAGAAATATTGTTTTAAAAGTTTTTTGTATTCATCCCGATTATTTTCTAATCCTGCTGGTAAAGGCACATCTAAAAAGAAATAGAACTTGCCATCTGCAACCGGCATTAAAGAAGCTCGCTTGCCTTCCCCCACATAAGTCGTCCATTGCTGAGCTGGCGCTAAATCTTCAGATATTTCAACCAAGCCATTCCAGTTCACATAACCTGCATAACGGCGCTGTACTTGTTGGCCCAACACATACGTCCGTGTAAGTGAGTGAGTACCGTCAGCCCCAATTAATAGATCAGCCTGCGTTGAACTACCATCTGCAAAATGCACCTCAACAAAATCAGCTTTGTCTTCAAGGCTGACCATTTTTTTGCCTAAATGAATCTGATCTCTGCCAAATTCATCCATCAGCATATTTTGTAAATCGGCACGTGCAACTGGATAATGTCTTTGGCCTACTTCTTCAATTAATGGTAGTAAACTGAATTGTGTCATCACATCTCCAGTTAAACCATCCACATAGGCCAAATCATCCATTTGTCCACCAAGTTTGGCTATTTTGTCAGTTAATCCCAGATAATTTAGACATTTCACACCATTCGACCACAGCGAAATTGCAGCACCCACTGGAAGAATCTTTTCAGTTTGCTCAAAAATACGAACTTGGTGACCAAATTTTTTTAATGCAATGCCTGTGGTTAGACCTCCCATTCCCGCACCAATAATCACCACATTCATAACACGCTCCTATAGATATTCACCTATAGAGTGCTTATGCTAAAAACATGCCATCCTTCAAAATTTATTTAGCTTTTCCACAAAACTGGCATGCACCATGCTTATATATTTATGTATAAAACTCGACTTGGCACGCTCCGTGTTAGCGCAGTTTTAAATGAAAAATCATGTTTTTAACAAGAAATACGGATACCCCATTATGGCAACATTGCACGCTCCAGCATTTGAACTTCCTGAAATTTTGAATACGAAAACCAATTTGGCAGATGCCCGAATTGGTGCACAAGTCATTGAGTGTTCAGATGATTTCTTTGCAGAAGCAAAGCGTATGCTGCAATTTGAAGCACCTGTTTTTGTTGAAGATAAATTTGATGACAACGGCAAATGGATGGACGGTTGGGAAACTCGTCGAAAGCGTCACGCAGGCTATGACTGGTGCATTGTGAAGCTTGGGGTGACTGGAAAAATCAGTGCACTTGATATTGATACCAGCTTTTTCACAGGAAATTATCCAGCATCTGCAGCATTAGAAGCCTGTTATGCACCAAATGGGGACCTGACAGGAGCAAAATGGGAAAGTGTTTTAGGAAATACTGAACTCGGTCCAAGCCAGCACCATATTTTTATGGTCAATAATGATGCACTTTTCACTCATATACGCCTCAATATTTTTCCAGATGGTGGTATCGCCCGTTTACGCGTCTATGGAGACGTTCATATTCAGGTGACTGATAGCGAGCAAACTCTCGATTTATTGGCCCTTGAAAATGGTGGCCGCGTAGTTGCTTATAGCGATGCGCATTTTGGCCATCCTCGTAATTTGATTAACCCTGGCCGTGGCATCAACATGGGCGATGGATGGGAAACTAAACGCCGCCGAGCGCCGGGTTATGACTGGTGTATTCTTGCATTGGGTAAAAGTGGAAAAATTGAGAAACTTGAAATTGATACGGCTCACTTTAAAGGAAATTTCCCTGCCCAAGTATCCATTCAAGCGGTTTACCTTGAAAATGCAACCGATGCACAACTGATTCCACAAAGTATGTTCTGGTCTTATTTACTTGAAGCTCAACCGATGCAAATGGACCATATTCACGAATATGTAAATGAGATTTTACAGCATGAAAAAATCTCTCATATCCGTATTAACATGATTCCAGACGGGGGGATTAGTCGTGTTCGTTTATGGGGGAAAATTGCCAAGTCATGATCATGATGAATGTTCAAATTCAGCCCTTAACAATTGAAAACTTTCAGCCCTTCGGAGAGGTCATCTGTTGTGACGGGCATGACTTTTTTCATATTAATGATGCCCACACCGAGCGCTACCATGCGCTCGTTGAAACAGAAATTGAAGGGGAAGCAAAGGCAGGAATTAGTATTTTCCGTAATACTAAGGCCAGCGTGTTGCCTCTGGAAATTTCAATGCTAGAGCGCCATCCGAAAGGCTCTCAGGCATTTATTCCATTACAGCAACAAAAGTTTTTAATTATTGTAGCACCCGCTTTAGATGAGAATACTCCCGATATTTCAAAGCTATGTGCATTTGTTTCAAATGGGAAGCAAAGTATCAATTATCGGGCAGGCACATGGCATCATCCTTTGCTTACTTTTGAGGCACCAAGTGATTTTGCGGTGGTAGATCGAATTGGAGGTGGAGCGAATTGTGATGTTTTTCAATTTCCATTTGCTATAAAACTTACGGCCTAAATTAAAATATACAGATCTGTCTATTTTTTAATTTAATGGTAGAACCTATTGTGGTGATTTCCAATAATTTAGGTTTACATAAAAAATCCCCGCCTATTGAGCGGGGATTTTTTAATTCTGTTTTAAACAGTGATATCGGCTAGGTTACCCTTCTGCTCAAGCCACTGCTTACGATCTGCGGAACGTTTTTTCGCAAGTAATTTGTCGAGTAAACCCGCCGTAAAATGGGCATCATCAAGATCTAATTGAACCAAGCGGCGTGTATTAGGATCCATCGTGGTTTCACGTAGTTGAATCGCGTTCATCTCACCCAATCCCTTGAATCGGGTAATTTGCGGATTACGATTACCTTTAATATTTTTCAAAATAGTTTCAAGTTCATCATCATCAAGCGCGTAATGGACATCTTTACCAATATCGATACGGAACAATGGTGGCATTGCCACATACAAATGTCCTTCTTCAACCAATGCTGGAAAGTGTTTAACGAATAAAGCACAAAGCAAAGTCGCAATATGTAAACCGTCCGAGTCGGCATCGGCCAAAATACAGATTTTGCCATAACGCAGCTCTGATAAATCATCACTACCTGGGTCTACACCAATGGCAATCGCAATGTCGTGAACTTCTTGAGAAGCTAAAACCTCATCTGAAGAAACTTCCCACGTATTTAAGATTTTTCCACGAATTGGCATGATGGCCTGAAAGTTTTTATCACGTGCTTGCTTGGCACTACCACCCGCCGAGTCACCCTCGACAATAAATAGCTCACTGTCTTCACGAGTTTGCCCAACACAGTCGGCCAATTTCCCTGGCAATGCAGGGCCAGAAACAATCTTTTTACGCTCGACTTTTTTAGCTGCTTTTAAACGACGACCTGCTTTGGAAATTGCCATTTCAGCCAGTTGCATGGCAATTTCAGCATGTTGATTTAACCAAAGTGAAAAAGCATCTTTAGCAATATTTAAAACAATATTAGAGGCCTCGCGACTAGAAAGACGCTCTTTGGTTTGACCTGAAAACTGCGGTTCTTGGAACTTGAGTGACAAAATATAGTTCACACCGTCCCAAACATCTTCTGCAGATAGTTTGAGGTTACGTGGTAACAAGTTACGTAGCTCACAAAACTCACGTAATGCTTCAGTTACCCCTGAGCGCAAACCATTCACATGGGTACCGCCTTGAGCGGTTGGAATCAGGTTGACGTAACTTTCTTGAACCTGCTCACCGCCTTCTACATTCCAGCAGATTGCAAACTCACATGCTGCACGATCTGCTTGTCCACTACTTACAAAAGCAGGATTTGGCAAAATTTCGCGGTCTTGCAGTTCATCCATCAAATAATCGACGAGGCCATTTTCAAATTGCCATTCGATTTTTTCATCGTTAATTTGATCAATATAAATAATTTTTAAGCCTGCTGCTAAAACAGCTTTGGCTTTTAAATTGTGTTTAAGTGCTTTTAAAGCAAATTTCGGGCTATCAAAATATTTCGCCTCTGGCCAAAAATGTACTGTTGTACCTGTCGCGCGTTTTGGCGCTTTGCCTTCTAACACAGCCAAAGGTGCAACCGGTTCACCTTGCTCAAACGCCATTTGATATAGGTTACCCTGACGTTGAACTTCGACCTCAACACGTGTTGATAAAGCGTTTACAACTGAAATCCCCACACCATGCAAACCGCCCGAAAACTGGTAGTTATCGGTACTGAATTTACCACCAGCATGGAGCTTGGTCAGAATGATTTCGATACCACTTTGGCCATATTCAGGGTGAATATCAACCGGCATACCACGGCCGTTATCTTCAACAGACAATGAACCATCTTTATAAACTGTGACACAGATTTTGTCGGCATGACCCGCTAATGCTTCATCAACAGCATTATCGATCACTTCTTGGGCTAAATGGTTAGGTCGAGTCGTATCGGTATACATCCCTGGACGACGACGAACAGGGTCTAAACCAGAAAGGACTTCAAGCGATTGAGCCGTATATTGTGTCACGTTGTACGTTTTCCTTATTTGATGGTGTGCGCAAAGAATTCGATCACTAACGGTAATTTTTCTTCAAAATCTTCCATAGCATGATTGCCATGAGCATCCGTCAAAATCAATGAGGATGGCGTTGCAGCACTATAATAGCGTTGTGCTTGACGATAATCCAAAATTTCGTCGCCTTGTTGCAATAAGACGAGTATTTTGTCGGCATTTTTAGGTTGTTTCAGTTCCAGTTGTTGCAACTGTCGCAACTGAACATGATCAATTGACCATTGATCATTTACCACATAGGGCATGCTTTCAACTTGAAACAGCTCATCAAACAACTTCCATGGTTGCATAGCAGGGTTAATCAGTACAGCAGGAATATTATATTTCGCGACAAAGTATGTCGCAAAAAAACCACCTAAACTACTACCAACCAATGCAACATCTTCCAGACTTTCAATAAGCTCTGAAACTTGCTCAACCACCTGATCTGGAGATCTATTGAGGTTTGGCAAATGCACATTAATCCCTAATTCGCTACAATACTGCCTTAAGCTCAATCCTTTAATCGAAAGAGAGCTACTATTAAAACCATGGAGGTAGATAATATTCATATATTTCCCTCTAAATTGAGACAAATTCCACAATTTTGTTCTCAGTTTGTATAGAAAAGCACAATTGTTAGACAAGAAAAACCACTCAACTAACCATTCATCAGTATTTTAAAAAAATGTGTTATTTAAACTACTAAGATGGAAACGTTTACTGCCGTTGATAAAAAGTACAGCTTAAAACGTCGGTTATAACGTATATGGGGAAAAGATATGCCGAGCTTAACACCACTACATGAAACTTATTGTAAATGGGATCGTACGCCACCGAGTCAGGCAGACGTACTAGAAGGTTTAGCTCAACTGTTCAGTACCAGCTTAAATGGTGTACATGAATTAATACAAGTTATTAATATTGAAGTATTAAAAAATGCTTTTGGTATTAGCACACAAAATGCAAAAAACTTTCAAAAACGACCATTTGTGCAAAAGGCATATCAATTTTCTTATGGCGCTTTACAAAAATATGGTAGCTGTTTTTTAGCGCCAAGTTTACGTCATATTATTGAAAAGTATCCGACACTTCACGAAAAACCACTCACCCCAAGCCTACATTTTTTAGTCGGAATTTTGAATGGAATTTTTGGGGATTATCTGCTTAAACAGCACAGTCCACTCGCCTTACCCATGGTGCTATACGATCATTACGGTGCAATTCAACAAGGGGAACTTGCGGGACGTATTGTAATTTTGGTCCATGGTTTGTGTATGAATCATCTGACTTGGTCAAACGCACATTATGGCGGTATTGGGGAGCGCCTGTTAGCTCAACGTGACCATAACACGATGCTGTATTTAAATTACAATACCGGTCGACGCATTTCAGCCAATGGGCGTAGTTTTTCAAACTTATTAGAAGACTTGGTACAACGTAATCCAAGAATTACCAGTATTGATATCATTGGCCATAGTATGGGCGGATTGGTTTCACGTAGTGCTTTGTTTTATGGCAAACAAAATATGTATCAATGGATCCATATGGTCGAGAATCTGGTATGCATTGGCTCTCCACATCATGGCGCAGTCTTGGAACGCTTTGGCTTTACCATACAAGATAAACTTGGGGCTTTCCCTTTTGTGGGCTTAATTGGTCAACTGGTTAATATTCGTAGCAACGGCATTTTAGACCTACGCCACGGCAGCGTTCGTGATGACGACTGGGAATATATGGATGCCCGTATTGGCATGATGGATGATAACCGTGCCCCTGCTCCGCTACCTTCCCATATCAATACTTTTTTAGTGGCAGGAACCCTCGAGTTTGAAAAGGTCCGTAATAAAGCACTTACTGTGATTGGCGACTATTTGGTGAGTGTAAAAAGCGCGCTAGGTGAACACCCTAATCCACGTTTTCAACTCAAAGTTCCAGACTCTCATAAAGCCGTGTTTTATGGCTTAAATCACTTTGAAATTCAGTATCACTCAAGTGTTGCCGAACAAATTACTCGCTGGTTATATCCTCATGTTAATGATTATGTGCAAGAAGGTATTCAGACCCATATTATTGATATGCCGAACTATACGCTCGAAGATTTAGATGGAATTGTAGAGACATAAAAGAAGCCCAACTTATGTTGGGCTTCTTTATATTTAAATTATTTTCAAGATCATAAATCCATCAATAATTTTTATCTAACCATTTTTTAATTTCAGAAATAGTTTTATATTTATAATAGACTTTTCCTTCTGCAATCCCTTCAAAACCCTCTGCATTACTACCTAATATATTTGTTATATTTTTTAGATTTAAAATCTTATTTTTATTAATTTGATATAGGTTAACTTGATAAATTTCACCTTCAATTTGTGGAGTACAACAGTAATATGATGAGTTAAGGGTAATTAATATAGGAGGTTTTCTTTTATTTGATTGATAAATACTGACAGCTAAAAGTTTAGGACTCTCTTTAGCTGCAAAATCAGAATAATCACCAACAAATACTTTTTTCTCTTGATCTCCTACATAACTTTTAAGATATGAACCTTCTGAAGATTCACATATATAATTATAGAATTTATAATCATTTTTCTTAAATATATTTAAATTTACTTTTTGATCAATATTACATTGATCCTTTGCAAATAAATTCTGAGAATATATTAGAGATGATATAACAAACAGAATACTAGTAAAATATTTTTTCATTTCATAAACACTATATTAAATAAAAATCTTTCTTGCCTGAACAAAATGTGCTCGTCGATCAGCATATGAATTTGTAGCTTCATTAATTACTTTTGTGATGGCATCTACCTGTTCTCCATTAGCACCCTTATCAGCAACATCATAAAGCTTAAATTTCAACCAGAATCTAATAGCAGATCTAACTGCATATTTTGGTTGTTCAATTAATTCAGGATTCTTTACAAAATCGACTTTCTCTCCAGGCCATATAGTTGAGTACATATTAGTTAAATCTTGATAATTATTCTTTCCTGTTAATTGTTTTAGTCCTCGGCCTAAATACTTCCAACCATCACCAGGAGAAGTATTACCTAATTTATATTTAGCGCTACGATAATTATCGTCGTACATGCGATTAGCAATTACTTCTCCATTTGCTGGTCCTTGGCCTTTTTTATATCCATCAATATCTGCTTGTTTATGATGAGTTCTATAATATCCAATTTGTTTCAATGCCGTTGGCCCCATATATTCCACTTGTTCTCTCAGTGAAAAAGAGCTACCAACTTCTTGCCTAACTTGAGCCATGAAATGGGCTTGCCTCAATCTAGTATCCAATTTATAGCCCGTTAAATCGCTATTTAATTCATCTAAAATTGGTTGAATTTTTGTAGCTGAAGCTTTTGGCCACATTTTTTTCATTTGGTCCATTGTAATTAATATATCAACTTTAACTTTCTTATTAATCTCTGGATTATTCTGTGCCGTACTGCCTTTTGTTATATCTACATCCAGATGGAACTCAACAGGGTTGTTTTTGACTCGTGTTGCCATATAGGTTTGTGTCTTTAAAGGCTTACCATCAGGCTTATATACCGTAAATTCTAGTTTCTGTCCTACCATGCTTTGTAATGGTAATTTTCCATTCGATATACTAAAAAGCTGTTTTTTACCATTCTCTACAACTAACATTTCTACATTAGTTTTTTCTACAATGTAGTCACTTCCATCTCGATCTAAAATTTTAATCGTAGATGCACTTTTAAATTTTTCATAAGGCTCATCTAATTTAATAAAAATTGGCTGAGAGACCCCATTACTTGAATTTATAGAACTTTTTAAAACAAATGTATCATTTGATGTTAATACTAAGATCTCTATGTCTCTATTAGGTGATGAGCGTACCTCTACTATGCCTTCATCATTTGTATATTTATCGGGTGAATTTCCTTTACCTTTTGGTCGTGATTGAATAGGAAAATTTTTCAAAACTTTTCCATTCACATCAAAAATTTTAAAAAAAGTACTAACAATTCCTTTAGTTGAGATAGATTGCTTTACTTTTTTATATTCATTAATTGTTTTTGGCAACTGGACTTTAATAGGATTTTTTACTGAGGAATGAATAGTAGAGTTTATCGTTTTAAATACTGTATAATCTTTTTGATTAGGAGGCTTTGCTAATATCTCAACAATTCTATTTGGTGAAGCCTGAAATACAAACAGACCGAGTTTATCAGTTGTTTGGCTATTAGCATTTAATGAATCTTTATATCTAGATTGTACATCTAAACCAATAATCCGACTTCCAGATTTATCATAAAACTTAGTAGTAATAGTAACTAATTTATTCATTAATTAAAATTCCTCTTCTGTATAGACATCATCGCTTTCTTCGTCATACAAAAGTTTTTCTTCTAAAAGCTCATCAATATTTTCACTATCAGGTATATTTTGCCTTAACTGAATATAATCCGAATTAAAAATCATTGCAGTAAAGTCTGCTTCTTCTGGTGTATAAAACCGTAATGAACTTAAATTATTATTCTTATCAAGCTCATTTTTATGAGTTTTAATAAGGCTATTGTTCTTTTTATTTATAATAAATAGTTCTTTTTTACCTTCCGAATTTATATTCCAATTATAATTAATTTTATTACTAAAAGGTGTTTTTATAGTAGGTAAGCTTATCTTTGGAACAACAATATTTGCGCCGCTCATAAATAAATGCTGACCTGCCTTAACCTCAAGCTTGCCCGCAGTTACAGGGAAAATACCTGAACTATTAATCTTGAGTTGTGAACCGTCCGCAGTGAGTATAATTTCTTTTGGGCTAGTTATTTCGATTCTATCTTCTGTTGAAATAATCTGTATCCCTTTTCGCGCAATGATATCTGTACCATCACTTTGTGCTTGTAACTCAATTTTGCCCTTACCCGCATACATTTTTGCTCCATCTTGAGCAGCAAAAAAACTTATCTTATTTTGGGCATGAACTATCAAATTCTTTTGAGTACTTAGGTTAATACTATCACCAGCAGTTTGGCTAATCTGTCCATCTGCACTCAGATGGATGTCTTCATTACTCGTAAGAGCCATACTATTTGGCGTACTTAACACCATAATCGCTTGTTTAAATGCAGCAGCTTTATCTTTGTCTTGCTGTTCAATCTGATCTAAAAAGGTTTTTAAATGATCAAGAACTTCCAACGGATCTGTTTGCTGATTTTTAGCAACTTCACTTAGAGCTTTGCTGTTGTTTAATCCGCCTTCAAGCTGCTGTTTGGATTCATTCGCATCAAGGTGAAGTCCTTGAGCTTGCTCTTGTGCATAGGTACTGATGAGCATACCTTTACCTGCACGCACAGCTCCCCAAGCATCTGTTCTAAGCTCAAAGCCTTCTCCACGACCTTGGCTCGTCGCTTGTTCTTTCGGATGGCTCAAATTACCTAAATTCAGTTGCGTCGTTGCATGACTACTTTGTAGTTGGGTACTAATTTGCCCAGTTGTGTCATCAAAGCGTAATTGGTTAAACCCGCTGCCATTAACTTCCTGACTGCGAATCCCGCTCAGTTTTTTAGTATCAGGAAGCTGTCCTTTTACATCGAATTTGGTTGGTGAACGCTGTGCCTCATGGATGCGTCCGGTCACAAATGGACGGTCAATATTGCCATCAAAGAAGTCAATGACAACCACTTCACCAATACGGGGTAAGAAGCGTGCTCCATAGCCTTCACCTGCCCAAGGAGTCAGTACATCAACCCAAGCCGAGTCCGTATCATTGTCATTACTACCTGCGCCACCATCATGGCCATGATCATCACTACGGGTAAATAGAAAGCGTACTTTGATACGCCCCCATTCATCTACATGAATGGTTTCTCCCTCTGGCCCCACGACTTTTGCTCGTTGTGGGTAGGCCATTGGTCGATGCAGTTCCGGATTATATTCAGGTGCAGTTTTAATTTGACGGCGTATTAAGGTCAGCTCATTACCTTGACGCTCAATATCATCATAACCATGTTGATCCCAACGGCTTTGAGTTAACAACTGGCTAACTTGCTGATGCAAATCTTTCGGTAGGTTATTTTGGTTATAGAAATTTTTAGCAATAATCAGGAACTCTTGGTCCACTCCTCCATGCTGATCAATTTCCGGATGTTCGCGTAGATTAAACCAATAGCCGACTTGGCTATCGCGGACACTACTATAGGCCTTAAAATATTTGGCCTGACTTGCATACATATCCGTAAATTGCTGATTTAATTTTTCTAACTGATTACTACTTGAAGCGGTAGCTTGATCTTCCCCTTTTAAATCTTGCATCCAAGCTGGGCTCATGTGCCATGCTTGTTCAAGGCTTAAACTCGCTGAATCAAATTGCTCTGAATGCATGTGTGTAGTGATAACTGAACCTACACCTTCTTCATGTGCCAGAGCATCAGGTTGCCAACGCTGCACGTGTACAGCAGTCGGCTGCAAAGTCCGCACCGCAACAAAACCTGTAATACTATCTTGATATTCTGTCGCACTACTTCTGTGATAGCGAATGCTACGACGTGCTAAAGCTTGGTACTGGCTATTGTCATCAATGAGTCTCAGTTTTTGAGGTTGTATTGGTGCAGTAAAATGAGGAACAAAAAGTTCTTTTTCATCAACCAGCCAACTAATGCCTTCACTTCGCCACAAACGCGTCAGAAAGTCATAGTCAGACTCATTGTGTTGCATAATAAATGGGCGAATATCATAACTCTGGCTTAGCCCACTAAGGTCAAGATTTAAACTTGTCGCAAAAAGCTGACTTTTTTCTTGCCACTCTTTAAATAAAATTTCCGTGACTTCAATAATACTTTTATTCATAAAAACACGACTATTACGGCGTTTGTGCCATAAATTTGTCGCATCTTTTAAAGTGAGTTTATAAAGCGTTAACGCACCGTCACTTTGGCCATAACATGCTTCTGTTATAATTCCCGTAGTTCGAAATAATTGTCCTGAATCAGTGACCTGATCGACAGCAACTTGTGCCCCTATAAACTGCTTGAGTGCAATTTGGGCACTCGTCGAAAGACAAATTAACTCAGCTTCAATTTCCCCATTTAGCTGATGTTGGCCTTCGATACGTTGCAAGAAAACTTGGTTATTGAGCAACTCATTAGAAAATTGCACGTGAATTGCGCGTTTCTGTGCACTTAACCCTATTTTTTCCAAAACATTAAAGATATTAAAAAGCATTTTTTATAATCATAAGGATATAAAACGGCTGCACTTTATAAAAAACAGACCTATCTGTCTACAAAATTATGCTTTATTTCTATCAATTTTTTTATATTTTCACTTATTCGAAAGTAACAAAAAAAGCCCAACATCAAGTTGGGCTTTTTTTAATCTGTTTAAACTCTTTTTTTAGCAGTTTTAAACACTGGATAAAAACGGAATAACTGCCATAAACAGACCAGTAATAGCAAAATGAAATAGACCAATGACCAAACTGGTAAAGATTGACCTAAAAAGGTCCAGTCAATTGCAGCGCACTCACCTGAGCCAGAAAGCACTTCTTGCAAAACTGCTTTCATAGGTAAAGCCTCAACTAAATAGTTTAAACCCGGTCCACAACTCGGTACTTGATCTGCTGGTAAATGCTGTATCCAAACATGACGACCTGCTACTCCGACTGACCATAAAATTGCGATGCCAGCCAAAAAAGCATAAAAGCGTTTAATCGCGTTGGAAACCGGGTTATGCAAAAATGCAATCAGTGCCACAAGGCCCATCGCCATTAAGCCAACACGTTGAAAAATACAGAGCGGACATGGCTCTAAACCTTTTACATGTTCCAGATACAACGCAAAAGACATGCCGACAATACTTGCCAAAACAAGTAGTCCACTCACCAAACGGTAACTTAATCGCATGTAAAACCTCGTTTTATTATCGATATTGTTCAAGATATTGGTCAAAACTGACCTGAGTATCTTGCTCAAGTTGTTCTTGCTGCTGTAAAGATTGTGCAGCCAATTGTTCAAAATGTTTCAAAGTTTCCACACTAAGCTCATGCTGCTCATAACTTTCAGCATGTAGCTGTGCCATGTGGCTACCAAAACTCCAAGTTCCACCATGCTTTAACGTATCGTCAATAACATGTGCAGACAAAGTCTCATCAACTTCATCAATTCGTGCTTGCATGATGGCTAATGCTAAACCATACAGCTCCGTTGCATAGGTCTGATCGAGTAACTGTGCACAATCTTGCATTTTTGCAATGTATAAACGTGCCCAATCTTCAATGTGATATGACCCTGTTAAATCGGTAATGGTTGCGTTCGGCGCTCGACCTCGGTTTACCACCTCGGTCTGATTTTTCTCAATCAAGTCTTGCTCAGGACCTAACAACTCTGGACTGTCACTTAGCAAACAATAAAGTGCTAACACTTCAAGAAAGCCTGCCGTCGTTTCATCAACGCCAATTGCCGAGTATGGATTTACATCAACAGCACGTAACTCAACATATCCCACTCCCCGATTTTTCAAGGCTTGAGACGGCGTTTCACCAGCTTGAGGCACCTGTTTTGGGCGTACAAGACTGTAATATTCATTCTCGATTTGCAAAACATGATCATTAATTTGCAACGGCTCACCAGCGGCATCATTTAACCCTAAACGGCTAAATGGTGGGTAAGGAGAATGAACGGCTTTTTGTAAACCATCCAGATAGCCAGTCAAATTGTTGTAATGAATACCTAAGCTTTTTTGAGCTGAGTTTTGATAACCTAATCGTCCCATGCGGAGTGCTGTAGCATACGGTAAATAGTATGAACCTTTGATTAAAGGCAACAACTGATGTTTATGTCCAATTAAGAAACAACGACATACCGTGGGGCTTGCACCCACTAAAAACATAACCAGTGGTGTTAAACGAATAAAATTACGAATAAGACCAAAATAACGATGGCTACGATAATCCTGCAAACTTAATGATTTTAATTGTTCGTTAGTTTCATGAGCCTGGAGCTCAGCAAAAAGTGTATCTGGAAAAGATAAGTTGTAATGTACCCCTGAAATCGTCTGCATACGACGACCATAACGAATTCCCAACCCACGGCGGTATAGTGTTTTAAAGCGACCAATATTAGAAGTGCCGTATTGTGCTAGGCGAATCCGTTCTTCATTGTCGTCTAACATACATGGCATCGAAAGCGGCCAGAGTTTTTCACCATTTTCTAAATGACGATGCACAACCGCATGAATATCGGTGAGCTCATTCAAAGCTTCACCAATGGTTGGCTTAGGTGAGGTAATAAACTCCATCAACGCTTCTGAATAATCAGTCGTAATTTGCGGATGTGTTAAAGCTGAACCTAATGCTTTTGGATGTAACTCTTGCGATAAGAACCCATTACTTTGCATACGTAGGCTTTCACGCTCTATTCCACGTAACATGCCTTGTAGTAGCGACGAATCCACCCAAGCAGGAATAACTGATTGAGAGGGTGTAGTGGGTTGACTCATGCATTTGCTCGCTTATTAAAGATCACTATATACAAAATCGTGAGATGATACGGCTATTTATATAAACACATCATTCCAGTTTGGCAATTTTTATCACAATCTTGTTATTTAAGACACGAAAGAATTGTGATTTTATTGAAGAATAATTGCTAAAGAGTTGTCAATATCATGAACGATCAAGACATTTTAAACTTCTGGTTTTCTCCTGAACACCGTTCACTTTGGTTTGCAAAAAGTGATGATTTTGACAAAAAAATTCGTGAAAATTTTTCTGACGTTCATCGACAGGCAACTCAAGCAGAACTGTGGTCTTGGCGAAAAACGGCTGAAGGCCGTCTGGCAGAGATTATTGTACTAGACCAGTTTTCTCGCAACATTTATCGTGATCAGCCCCAATCTTTTGCCTATGACAGCTTGGCATTAGCTTTGTCACAAGAAGCCATTAGCTTGCAATTAGATGCACAGCTTAATCCAGAGCAACGCTCTTTTTTATATATGCCGTTTATGCATAGTGAATCAAAATTGATCCATGAGTTTGCCTTGAAACTTTTTCAACGCCTCGGCAATGAAATTAATTTAAGTTTTGAGAAAAAGCATAAAGTCATTATCGATCGCTTTGGACGCTATCCGCATCGCAATGCCATTCTCGGACGTGTTTCCACGCCAGAGGAAACCGAATTTTTATTAGAACCGAACAGTAGTTTTTAAAACTTCTTCATTTTTAATGCTGAGTCATTTATTTTTTAAAATGCTCAGCTGGGAGTTCATCATGAAATATCTCTCTCTTTGTTTAGCCTTAGGCACTGCCTTAACTTTAACTGCTTGTGCAACGACTCTAAGTAAACCAAGAACCTTTGATCAGCTTGGCCAGTTTTCAGCATATCCTCTAAATGCCCAAACGTTCCGTATTAGTTTTCAAGCCGACCCTAATATGAGTTATGGCAGAGCTGAAGAAATTACTTTGGTGAAATCAGCTCAAACGACCATACAAAAAGGTTTCCGCTTTTTTAAAGTACAAAATGACCCAAGTAACCAGAGTCAGAAACCACCACGTCAAGCCGTGGTTTATCCATCTGCGCCAAGTTTTTACCCCTATGGTTACGGTCGTCGTTACCCTGGTTTCTGGCATGATCCGTTCTATGATTACCCACAAGTGGTCAATATCGACCCTGTTCAAGTGTCGTATACTATTGAATGTTATCGGGATCAAAAGCAGGCTCCTCAGGACGCTTTTGATGCAACCTTGATCTTGAAATCAATCGGACAAAAATATGGATTGAGTCCGACAGGAGAGCTGTTGCCACCGCCCGAGCCCTCAGTAAAACAAAAATGAATAGGATAAATTTATGAACATGGCAGAAGAAGTCCACCACGTGCCCAGTCTTAAACGTAGCAAATATTTTGCTACTCTAGCGCTTATTATTGTCGTTGTGCTGTGGATTGCACTGATGGTGGCTGATCGTTTTCTGCCAGAGTACACAGGTTTTATTCATATTTTAATGTTAGGGGCAGAAGCTGGTGTAGTCGGTGGTTTAGCCGACTGGTACGCGATTACCGTTCTGTTTCGGAACCCATTTGGTAAGTTACCCATTCCTAAGTTTTTACGCGACCATACCGAGATTATTCCGCGCAACAAAGCTCGCATTGCAGAGTCAATGGGACGTTTTGTACAAGAAAATTTTCTTTCGCCTCAAGTGGTCGAACGCAGCTTAGAAAAGACTGACTTAAGCCTCGCAATTGGTCAATGGTTGGCAAGCCCACAAAACAATACCCAAGTGGTGCAGCTCATTCAGCAAACCGTACCGAAAATTTTTGAGTTTGTTAGTCAAGATCAAATTGCCAATTTTGTGCAAAACAATAGTGTGCAGTGGGTGCGTAATACTGAAGTCAATAAACTCGCAAGTGAAATGCTACGCGCGGTACTGGAAAATGATTTCCACCAAGATGTTTTACAACGTGGACTTGATATCGCCCACGAGTGGGTGGTACAAAACCCAGATAAAACCCGTGAATTAACCCGAAAAATGTTTAAGGCGCTTGGCGTCTGGTCACTTGCAAAAGGCGCAAGCTGGATTGGTATCGATGTTCAACAACGCACCATCGACTCATTGGTTGAAAAAGTAGAATCGATGCTGGCAGACCCTGAACACCCATGGCGACAGGAAATTGAAACCATTGCCCACTCTCTCATGCTTGAGCTGGCAAAACCCGACAGTGTGGCTAGCCAACGTCTCAACAGCGGTAAAGATGCTCTTCTAGATAGTCCGCAAGTCTTAAATTTCATCAGTGGCGCTGTCACCATTTTGTGTGATGCCATTAAAGAAGATTTAATAAAAAAAGACTCTGGTATTGCGATGAACCTTCGGGCCGCTATTCAGCAATTGGGTGAAAACCTTGTTCAAAATGCCAAAGTACGCGAAGTATTGAATAAAGAAATGACAGGTCTTGCGCTGACTTTTACAGATCAATATAGCCATAAAATCATTCGATATGTCAGCGAGCGCATTCATGAATGGGATTCGCGCGAAATGATCGGGAAAATTGAAAACGAAGTCGGTGGCGACCTACATATGATCCGTGTGAACGGCGTTGTGGTCGGGGCATTTATTGGTTTAACACTCGGTGTCATTCGGGCTGTGATTGAATCAATTTTATAACTTTAAATATTTTTAATAAGAGAACAATATGCTACAGCTACAGTCAAAATTGACCACTCAAGGCGTGACTATTTTCAGTACTATGACGGCAATGGCACATCGATTAGGTGCTCTCAACCTGTCACAAGGCTTTCCAGATTTTCCGGCACCACAAGCCTTACTGGAAGCTTTATCACAGGCGACTTTAGCTGGGCATAATCAGTACCCACCCGGCGATGGTATTCTCGGTTTACGGGAACAGCTCGCTTTACAATTTCAGCAGCGTGACCAACTTCAACTTGACCCTGTAACGCAAATCACGATTACTCCCGGTGCAACCATAGCAATTTTCTGTGCCATACAAGCCTGCATCAATACAGGTGATGAAGTCATTATTTTTGACCCAAGTTATGACAGCTATGGCCCTTCTGTGCAGTTAGCAGGCGGCAAGGCAGTTCATATTGCCCTGCAAGCACCTGACTTTAAGGTGAACTGGCAACACGTTAAAGATTTGATTAATGACAAAACCCGTATGATTGTGGTGAATACGCCTCACAATCCAACTGGCACCATCTGGGAAAAACAAGATTGGTTAGAACTGATTGCCCTGATTCAAGATAAAAACATTGTGGTTTTATCCGATGAAGTCTATGAACACCTAGTCTTTGATGGTCAACAACACTTTAGTGCTTTGCATTTTCCAGAGCTCAGAGAGCGTAGTTTTGTAATTGGGTCTTTTGGAAAAACCTTCCATGTGACCGGTTGGAAAACAGGCTACTGTGTCGCTTCACCTGAGTTAATGCGTTTATTCCGCCAGATTTACCAATATGCAAATTTCTGTGGCACGACACCTTGTCAGATTGCTCTAGCGCAATATATGGAACAGCATCCAGAACATATTCAAGAGCTTTCGCAGTTTTACCAGACTAAGCGAGATCGTTTTAATCAGGCAATTCACAATAGCCGTTTTTTACTAAAACCATCTCAAGGTACTTATTTCCAAAATCTTGATTACAGTCAAATTAGACCCGACCTAAATGATGTAGAAATGTGCCAGTTTCTTGCCGAGCAACATAAAATTGTGGCTATTCCTGTTTCGGTGTTTTACCAGCAAGCGCCGGAGTCTTTACGCCTGATTCGTTTCTGCTTTGCTAAAAATGATGAAACTCTGCAAAAAGCAGGAGAAATTCTGAATCAATGTTAATAAATTTAGCTACTTAGCACAGTAAAAACACTACAAGTCATTTGCTCCAACTATGCTAAGTTAGATATCTGCCCCGCTCATCAAAGAGATGGGCGATGGAGAACACATGCCACCAAGACAGTCTTTAATTCATCAGCAAAATTTATGGAAAACATTTTTTGTTTTCTTGCTGCCTCTGATTGCAACCAATATTTTGCAGAACTTGTCGGGAACCATTAATACCATCTTTGTTGGTCAAATGATGGGAGTTGATGCGATTGCCGCCGTCTCGGTTTTTTTCCCTATTTTATTTTTGCTCCTCGCTTTTATTATCGGGATTTCAACGGGTACGACTGTTTTAGTAGGGCAAGCATGGGGCGCGCAAAATATAGAGAAAGTCCAAAGTGTGGTCGGTTCTACCCTGTTTATGACATTGATTGGGGGAGTAATTACCGCGATTATTGGTGTGTTTTTTGCCCATGATATTTTAGAGTTATTAGGTACGGATCCAAAGGTGATGCATCTCTCTTTGCCTTATGTGCAATGGATGCTGGCGGGTAGCCCGCTTCTATTTGTCTATATTATTTACACTTCAATTTTACGTGGTGTGGGTGACAGTACAACCCCATTAATTGCCCTTGCTTTAACCAGTGTGATTGGTTTGGTGATTACCCCAATATTACTTAAAGGTTATTTTGGCTTACCGGCTCTTGGGATTATTGCTCCAGCAATCGCAACGATCACAGGTTATGTGGCTATTTTGATTTTTCTCGCGATTTATCTAAACAAGAAAAATCATCCGCTTCGACCAAATCGGCAGCTTTTGCAACATATCCGTCACAATCCAGAACTGAGCAAAATCATTTTGCGCTTAGGCGTTCCAACCGGCATTCAAATGATTACGACCTCAATGGCTGGCTTGGTTATTGTTGGGTTAGTTAACCATTACGGTTCGCATGCGACAGCAGCGTATGGTGCGGTGAATCAGGTGCTCAATTACATCCAATTCCCTGCTTTATCAATCTCAATTGCAGCTTCAATTTTTGCCGCACAAGCGATTGGTGCTGGCAAATCAGATCTGTTAGCACGAGTAACCCGCACAGCTTTGGGAATGAACTTCTTATTTACAGGTGCCTTAATTGCACTTGGCTATCTATTTTCTAAATATTTAATGGCTTTGTTTATTACCGACCCAACTGTGGTGGTGTTAGGGCAGCAACTTTTATTTATTGTACTTTGGGCAATTTTATTCTTTGGTGCAGGTGCCATTTTTGCATCCATCATGCGTGCCAGTGGAACTGTTACCGTTCCAATGCTGTTAAACATCTCTGCTATTTTATTTATTGAAATTCCATGTGCTTACTGGTTTAGTTCAATATGGGGGCTTAAAGGAATCTGGGTTGCTTATGCCTTAGCATTTGTCAGTTTATGTATTATTCAAGGCTTGTATTACCAATTTATCTGGAAGAAAAAGAAGATCAAAGTTCTTATTTAGAACTAACTAAACCTCATAAAAAAAGCCATCATTTGATGGCTTTTTTACTTTAAAAATTATTTCATTAACTTGGTCACAATCGTAGAAGCACGTTGATATCCTGTTGGGAATAAACGCTGGAAAGCATCAAGAATTTTTGCGTCACTGCCAATCAATAAACGGCGTTTATTTTTCAATACTGCTTGTAAAATTTGACGAGCTGCCTCTTCAGGTGGAGTACGTAGTAACTTGTCAAAGTTTTGGATCGATTTTGTTGGGTCCATACCCAAACTATTCAGGCTATCGCTCATTTTTGCAGATTTAGCAATATTGGTGCGAATGCCGCCCGGATGAACACACAAAGAGCTTACGCCACTTTTTTCAATATCTAACTCTTGGCGTAATGATTCGGTAAAACCACGTACAGCAAATTTAGTCGCATTATACCCAGATTGAGTCGGTTGAGCAGTCAGACCAAATAGGCTCGAGATGTTAATAATATGGCCATCTTGAGTTTGCTTAATGAAAGGTAAAAACTCTTTAGTTCCGTACACGACACCCCAGAAATTAATCCCAACAATCCACTCTAAATCTTCGTAGGTCGCACCTTCAACAGTTGAACCTAACGCAACGCCAGCATTGTTAAAAATCAGGTTAACCGAGCCATGATCTTGAACTGTTTCTTGTGCCCATTGCTTTACTGCTTCACGGTCAGAAACATCAAGTTTTTTAGTGGTAACAGTAATATCGCTATACGGTTTTAAAAGCTCAACGGTTTGCGCTAATCCCTTTTCATTAATATCGCTTAATGAAAGATGACAGCCCTGTTTTGCCAAAAGAATTGCTAACTGTTGTCCAATGCCCGAACCCGCGCCCGTAATTGCAGCGACTTTGTTTTTAAAATTTTTCATTGTCCATCCTTTGTTTTTCGAAATTTGCACAGTCGGTTCATTGCATGTGCAATTCAGACCTCTTCAATATAATTTTGACAATATCCATTGTCAATATAGTACACTGTAATTTCAGATAGAATGGCACAATTCTGCTGAGAGCTTTATCATAGTAAGCATATTTGGGCAAAACCTATAAATTAGGAAAGCATTCATTAGGACACGACTTATTTATGGCGACAAACGACTCAACCAGTAAAAAGAAAACAAAAACTGTGAGTAAAGAACGTCAGTTCAAAGGGTTATCTCTATCTGAACGTAAAGAGGCACGCCGTGAAAAACTGATTGAAGCAGGTATTGCGACCTACGGAACGCTCGGTTTTTTTTCAGTGACCGTCAAGGATGTCTGCCAAGAAGCAAAACTCACAGAACGCTATTTTTATGAATCATTTAAAAAGAGTGAAGATTTATTCCAAACCATCTTTTTAAAAATGATTGAAGAATTACAGCAAAACTTAATGCAAGCTGTCATTAAAGCGACACCCGATCCAGAAAAAATGGTGGATGCTGGCTTAAGAGCGCTTCTGACGACATTAAAAAACGATCCAAGATTAGCTCGCATTGTCTATGTTGACGCAGTTTTGGTCCAAGAATTACATAATCAGGCCACCATTCAAGAGACACTTGCGCAATTTGATCGCATGATTCAGGCCTTTGTTATGTTGACCATGCCGCAAATTCAACATCATGAAAATGAGCTCTCTTTAATCGCCACTGGCTTAAATGGATATGTCACTCAAATTGCAATTCGATGGGTCATGGGAGGGTTTGAGCAGTCTCTTGAGCAGGTTTTAACCGCGTGCCGCATTGTTTTCTTATCTTTATTAGCTCAAGTTTCAAAATAATATTAAAGTTTTTTGACAGCCATAAATGTGCAAAACTAGTTAAGCTATTCAAGTGATAACCTGTTGAATGATTTTAAGAAAATTAAAGTATTCGTGTCACAATTTGGTCATACCTTTGCCTTACTTTTGTCACAAATTATTGCTAAATTTAATTTTATAGACTTTTCTGCAATGAAATTGTCATAATTAATCTTTGTAATAAGCCTGTCATAACTACAAAACGGTTCACCGTTAAATCTATAGGATATTGCGCTGTGAAAGATGACTATATTTTAATTGTCGATGATGAGCTTCCTATTCGTGAAATGATCCATACTTCTTTGGACATGGCAGGCTTTCAGTGTTTACAGGCAGAAGATGCCAAACAAGCTCATCAAATTATCGTCGACCAACGTCCGGCGCTTATCTTGCTTGATTGGATGTTACCTGGAGGCGTAAGTGGTGTTGATTTATGTCGCCGCTTAAAACGAGATGAAAACCTGGCAGAAATTCCGGTCATTATGTTGACTGCCCGCGGAGAAGAAGACCATAAAGTACAAGGTCTTGACGCAGGTGCAGATGACTACATGACTAAGCCGTTCTCAACACGTGAACTGGTTTCACGTATTAAGGCAGTTCTTCGTCGTGCTAATGCATTAAGTGGCGAAAAAACCATTGATGCCAATGGATTAATTCTTGATCCTGTAAGCCAGCGTGTTAGCTTTGGCAACAGCATTTTAGATATGGGTCCAACTGAATACCGCTTACTTGCGTTTTTTATGACCCATCCAGAGCGTGCATATACACGTGCCCAGTTGCTCGATCAGGTGTGGGGCGGTAATGTATATATTGAAGATCGAACTATCGATGTACATATCCGTCGTTTACGTAAAGTTTTAGAACCTTTCGGTGTTGACCGATTTGTTCAGACTGTGCGTGGAACAGGCTACCGCTTCTCAACACGTGCAGATTTAGCCGCAGGTTAACCAAGATTTATGTATGAACCCTACCCCGTCCCCGAACAGGTACGTGAACAAAAGCTTTCCCGCTACAGTAGTTTATGGACGTTTGCCAAACAAGATTTACGGCTCTTATTATTTTTTCTAATTATTGCCGGTTTAGTCGGTTTAGGCCTTGGGTATTTCTGGAGCTGTATTTTTATCGCCTTTGTGGTGTTCTTTACACTCCAGTTGCGTTCTTTATATCTGGTCAATGACTGGATTGCGAATAAGCCTTATGACGTTCCTCCAAATCTTAACGGGATTTGGGGGGCATTATTATTTAATGTTTACCGTGCTCAGCGTCAGGAGCGAATTGTTCAGGCCGAAATGGTCGGTTTAATTGACCGAGCTCAATCATCTTTGGTTGCACTTGCTGAAGCCGTTGTTTTGATTGATGACCAACATCAAATCGAATGGTGGAACCCTGCTGCTGAACGTTTGTTAGGCATCAGCCCTCTCGACCGTGGTCGAAATCTATTAACGATTTTACGCCAGCCGACCTTTATTGAATATTTTAACAATATTGATCAGGCACCCGATGGTATCAAGCTCCACTCTAATTTTGATGATGACCGTTATGTACAGGTTAAACTCACAAGATTTGGTGGAGAAAGTCGTTTATTGGTGGCTTACGACGTTACGCGTATGCACAACCTTGAACAAATGCGTAAAGACTTCGTCGATAATATTTCTCATGAACTTCGTACGCCTTTAACGGTACTGAGTGGTTATATCGAGACATTTACCGATCAGGAAGATATTAGTCCACGCTGGAAACGAGCATTTGATCAGATGCAGTCACAAACCAAACGCATGAATGCTTTGGTAAATGATTTACTACTGTTATCAAATTTAGAAAACAACAAGAAAGTTGCAAAAAATCAGATTATTGAAATGCCGAGCTTAATGAATCAACTCTTTGATGATGCTCAGGCCTACAATGCGGATTATGGACACACGCTCAATTTACATATTGATAGTCACTGTGACCTGATTGGTTCTGACATGGAAATTGCCAGCGCGTTTAGTAACTTAATTACCAATGCTATTAAGTACACACCAAAAGGTGGAACCATTACCATTGGTTGGCACGATGACGGTGAACACGCTTACTTTAGTGTACAAGACACAGGCATCGGGATTAACCCAAAACATTTACCACGTTTAACTGAACGCTTCTACCGAGTTGACAGCGACCGTAGTCGTCAAACTGGTGGTACAGGTTTAGGTTTGGCCATTGTGAAACACGTATTGATGCAACATGGCGCGTATTTAGATGTGCAATCTAAAGAAAATGAAGGTTCAACGTTTACTGTAGTTTTTCCAAAAGAAAGACTATATAACATGACCTAAATCCCTCTTCAAATATAAAAAGCCGGCTCATCAGTAGTCGGCTTTTTTGTAGCATTTAAACCCAATTACTTAGAAGTTGAGCAATAGGACTTGGTCTCATTTTTCTCGATTATGTTTAAAAAGTGAGTGGCAAAAGTATTGCTCTGACGCAGTGCATCGCGATGATCTCCGCCATCAATCGTTTGATAGATGGTCGGTTTTTTTAATTTACATAGCTGCTGATAATAAGCAGATGTCCCTCTAGGGTCGACTAAATGATCTTTAGAACCCTGAACAATCATTAATGGTACGGTCGGCACCATATTTTCAATGGACTGTTGTTTTAGATAAGCCAAAAGAGGTTTTAAGTCTGCATTAGGGCGAAATATGCTAGAAGGAGATTTCTTCAAATCAGTTTGAAGTTCAGATAAACAGCGGCTGCGCGCTTGAGTTAGCACCGTGTTCATTTCTGGACTAACTAAATTTTCAGGAACAATACTTGGTTCTGCGGCTTGTGCTCCCAATAATACAATCGGAAAAAAAGCAGCCACACTAGGTTCTGGGTTCGGATTAGTTTTCACGTATTCTGCAATACCCTCATATTGATAGCCGCCTGGCGCAAGAGCGATCGCTCCTTTTAAATCTAATTCGGGTGCATCTTTTTGACCATAGGCAGATACGGCAATTGCCGCAGCCCCGCCTTGACTGTGCCCCATCACCAACCACTGTTTATTAAAATTTTTAGGCTTAAGTACATGTAATGCCCGCACAGCATCGACCACCGTATGGAGCTGGCTCTTTGCATTCATATATGGATGCGCACCTAATGTACCTAGACCTTGATAATCAGGTGCGACAACTGCATAGCCACGTGCAAGCCATGCATCTAAAGCTTTGGAAGCAACTTCTTGGTATGAATGAACTGGTCCGCCCACATAATCACCCGAAGGTGCACATGTGTCGGCAACTCCCGTCGTACCATGCGCCCAAGCAAGTACAGGCCAGCCATTTTTTGGAGGTGTGCCTTTAGGTAATAAAATAAAAGCCGATGCAACAATAGCTTCGCCCTGAATACCTCGACTACGATAATTTACTAATAAGCGCTGATCTGCATGAGGAAATAAACTCGTCACATCTTGCTGTTCTAGAGACAATATTGAACCCGGTTTTTCGCTCACAATTTGCTTATCCAAATCTGTAATTGGAGAAGCCGTAGCAGAGCCAGACACTAAACACGCACAGCTAAGTAAAGTATTTAAAAAAGAATTACTTTTTCTAATCAAGGGATTACTCCTCTATTATTTACACTATATATTTTTAAATAAACAATTTATAAAATATAAATTACCATAAAATTATCAATATTTATATTCAAAGTAAAATAAATTACCTTTATATAACCACTTAAAATTTAATTAAAATATATTTTAAAGAAACGCATTATAAATATCGTTGCAAAAATTAATCACATTTAAATAATAAAAAATATATGCTGATATTTTCTTAATTACTATAGCAATCAAAATGTCAAAACAATATAAATTTATACAGTACCTGCTTTACCTTATTCTCGGTTCTCTATCAATGCATAGCTTTGCAGATGTACAAGTATATGGTCCTGGTGGGCCAGCACCCGCCATGAAAGAAGCAGCCAAACAATTCACCAATAAAACTGGTATAGCAGTTCAGGTGACGTCTGGCCCTACTTCTCAATGGTCTGAAAAAGCGAAACTAGACGCCGATGTTATCTATAGTGGTTCCGAAGCGATGATGTCTGATTTCGAAAATGCTTTTTCTGAACACATTATAAAAGACTCGGTAGAACCTTTATATTTACGTCCAGCGGCCATTTTAGTAAGGCAAGGAAACCCTAAAAATATTAAAGGATTTAAAGACCTAGCTAAACCCGGTATTAAAGTTTTAGTGACCCATGGTGCAGGTCAAGTTGGCATGTGGGAAGATATTGCTGGCAGAACCGGAAATATTCAATTAACAAAATCCTTTCGAAAGAATATCGTCACCTATGCAGCCAATACAGGTATTGCCAAGAAAAACTGGGAAGAAAATAATAGTTACGATGCTTGGTTAGTCTTTAATATTTGGGGAATTAGTAGCCCAAACGTTGGACAAATTATTCCTATCGAACCAGAGCTGGTTGTCTATCGTGATACAGGTGTTGCCTTAACCAAACATAGTTTAAAAGACGCTGAAGCTAAACGCTTTGTAGAGTTTTTATCGTCTCAGCAAGGTAATGCTATTTTCAAAAAATATGGTTGGACTAAATAGTTAAAAAAGGGAGCTCAGCTCCCTTTTTCATTACTTACTTTCAAACTCTTTAAAATCTGCTTTTCTGATTTTTGCATGAATACCTTTGGTTTTATCTACAACTTGTGAAACTTCAAAATCAGTTGCGGCACTTAAATACGCATATGCTGTCGCCTCATCAATCCCGTATTCTTGGTTTAAGAAACGAATGGCTTCACGTGTAGACTTTTTCATGGCTTCATCTAAATCTTCATCAAGTCCCGGCGTAATCCAGAACTCAGCATTTTCAGCTAAAGGCTGTTTTAAATCTTTGCCTGGTATTTTGTCTTTACCTGCCTTGAGCAAGGTAAATTTCAGCGTCGCACGTGCGGAAGCTTCTAGAGCAGTTAATGCTACTTCACCATCCCCTTGCGCAAAATGGCTATCACCCGTATAGAATAACGCGCCCTTGACCTGAACAGGATAATAAGCCGTTGAACCTGCACCTAACTCATTAATATCAATATTTCCACCATACAGTGCAGGGGGTACAGAGTGAACAGGTTCAGACGTATTTGCTGCTACGCCCATAATTCCCATAAAAGGATATAGCGGAAAACGTATTGATTTACCCGACTCTGTTTTTAATACCCCTTCGTATTCACCTTGAGCATTTTTTTCAATGGGGGTGAAAATTGAGACATTTCCATAGTGTTCAGGATGCTCAGCCGAGGCGTTTTCTTGTTTTGCTTTTTTAGGAAATTCTCCCGCTAAAGCACCTTTACCATGTCTGTTGGAAATAACACCGTAAGGTACACGCGGCTCCACTTTAAGTACTTCAACTTTCAAAATATCGCCGGGCTGTGCACCTTCAATTGCAACAGGACCTGTCACAATATGTGGTCCATCTTTATGAAAATCATGCTTTAATTTCGACTGCGTAATCGTTTTTGCATCTTCCAATATTTCATTAGCTTTTACACCTTTCGATTGAAAGAACTTTTCAGCATTACGTCCTTGGTCTTCAAGCAAACCTTCATGAGAAACCGTATCAAATGTCACGACACTACCCGACGGAACAGTAAGAACGGGTTTAGCATCCCGATTTGGTAAATAACCCCATGTGATCGTATTTAAGGTAGAGGGAACATAATAATTACCTTTATATTCGCCACTTTGAAGTTGGGTAGGTTGTTTTGAAATTTGATTTAAAACTTTAAAATCATTGGCATGGCTGAGTGAAATGCAAAGCACAGATAAAACCGAAGCTGTCAGGCGTTTAACTTTTAACATGATTTCAGAACCTAAAAAATATGAAAATTACAGTAAGGTGCTGAATAATTAGCAATCATTGTGCCAAAGCTTTATTTATGTATGACCTAAAATATTATTCTCAGTTCTAGGAATTGAATAAATTTTTTATATTTAATACCTTATCTTTAAATAAAATTAAAATTACGACTTAAGTCTAACTTAAATATTTCTTTCTATTTTTGTTTATAAAATTTCAATCATATTAATATTTTGCTCTCTTCAGACACATATTTATCATCTAGCTCATGTAATGTACTCATTTAGATCACTTAATAACAATTATATTCCATATTATATAAATCCAAAAATAGTTATATATTTTACTTTTATATAATTTAAATAAAAATAAACCCTGAATAATTAAACTCAGGGTTTATATATTTTCTAAGGGTGATATGGTTTACTAAACTGTATGTCCCATGCGCTCGCCCATTACAACAACAGACTCAGCTTTAAAACGTTGTTCCCACTCGATCTTATCTTTTTCAAATAAAATAACGGCAGTAGAACCTAAATAAAAACGTCCAAGCTCGGCACCTTTCTCTAGCTTCAACTGATGATGCTGTAATTCGATACGACCTGAAGGTTTTACCTTGCCTGTCGCCACAGTTTCGATACCTGCAACAATCATTGCACCCACTAGAACAACAGCCATACGGCCAAGTTCAGTATCAAATAAACACACCATACGTTCATTACGGGCAAATAGTCCCGGTACATTTTCAGCCGTCACCTGATTTACCGAAAATAACTCACCTGGTACATACAAAGTTTCAGTTAATGTGCCTGCAAACGGCATATGAACACGATGGTAATCGCGCGGTGACAAATAAACCGTTGCAAACTCGCCTTCTTGAAACGGCTGAGCAAGTTGTGGGTCGCCAATTAATTTTTCTACAGAAAAACTTTGGCCTTTTGCCTGAAATACTTCACCCGCAGTAATTTTACCAATCTGAGAAATGGCGCCATCAGCAGGTGACACGATGCTATCTGCCTTTTCGTCAACCAGACGTACACCATCTTTTAAAGCACGAGTAAAAAATTCATTAAAAGACTTATATTTTAATGCATTGCCTTGCTCAGCAATTGATAAATCAATCCCATATTTGGTTTTAAATGCATGAATAACAGCAGTTTTCACAACTGGATTTTCACTCGCTGCAACTTTACCTACCACTCGGCTCAATTGGTGCTGCGGAACGAGATTTTGCACTTTAATAAATAATTCTTTTTTTAATCGAGATGTGAAACTCACGACGGTGATTCTCCAGTAATAATAGGACTATCGAGGCGATTGCCCCATTCACTCCACGCACCATCATAGGCTTTTGCTTCCCAGCCCAAGAGTCTAGCCAAGATATAGGCCAAACCGGAACGGTGATGTGACTGGCAGTATACGACCACAGGTTGTTTTAAATCGAACCCAAGTTGTTCAAGACGCTGCCGCGTGCGTTCAAGCGGATGCAATTTTAGATGATTTTCACGATTAAGTGCAGTACTCCATTCAAAATGGAGTGCATTTGGAATGTGACCGCCGCGTCGCGCTGCTAAACGGACACCGCTATATTCATCACTTGTCCGGCAATCCCACAATTGAATACTTTCTTGTTCGACTTGTTTTCGTAGTTCTTCATAGTTCACTCGGAACTGAGCAGCATGCGATAAATCAATTTGAATTAAATTATCAACCCGAGGAATTTCTTCAATTTCGGCAATCGTTGGCAAGCCTGCTCCTAGCCATGCATGAATACCACCATTAATTAAACTGGTGCGGGTAAATCCTAAGCAATGTAAATTCCAGATTAAACGCCCCGCCCACGCTCCGCCTTCATCGTCATAGACCACAACATGATGATTAGGTGAAATATTCAATTTTTCAATAAGTGCTTGTAAACCTGCTTCATCTGGTAAAACGCCCGTAGCTTCTTCGTGTTGAGCCACTAACCATTTAGGTTGTAAGTGAATGGCGTGTGGAATATGGAGTTGTTCATAAACAGACGCACGGCTCAAATCTATAATGCGAATATATTCATTGCCTAAATAAGGCACTAACTCTTCTGCTTCTATTAATAAATCGAGTTTAAAATCAGGGAGGGTCATCGTCATGGTTTCTTTTTATACCAGCTTAATTTCATATTAGCATAAGCATATATCTAACAAACTCTGATTTTCTGCAACTCTTTAGCAGAAAATCAGATATCAGCATTCTTACCTTTAAAAATAGCGGGACTACTTTTACTTAAACCACTTCTTCAAGTTCTTCGATTTCAAAAACCTGACGTAAATAGGCTAAGAACGTATCATTATCAGTCATGGTTTTACCCGGACTATCAGAGATTTTGGCAACTGACTGACCATTACACTCCACCAATTTCAACACAATATTGAGCGGCTTTTGTCCCATGTCATTGGTCAAATTGGTTCCAATACCAAAACTCACCTGAAAACGATCTTTGAAGTATTGGTGTAATTCCCATGCTTTTGGCAAATTAAGCCCATCGCTAAAGGTCAGCATCTTGGTTTTAGTATCAATTTTTAATTTTCGGTAGTGCGCGTATGCCTTATCACCCCATTCATAGGGGTCACCACTGTCATGACGCAAGCCATCAAATAATTTTGCGAAATACAGATCAAAATCTCTTAGAAAAGCATCCATACCCACTACATCGGTTAGGGCAATTCCTAAATCGCCACGGTACTCTTGTACCCATGTTTCTAAAGCAGCTTTCTGGAAATCACGCAGTCTTACATCAAGCGCCTGAAACGCCTGTAAAAACTCATGGGCCATGGTTCCAATTGGTGTGATGTTTAACTCTTTAGCAAGCAATACATTACTTGTACCACGAAACACATTTGGAACAGTTTTATGAAAGGCAGCAACCACATGTTTTTGCCATTCAAAGCTATAACGGCGACGTGTACCAAAGTCAGAGACTAAAAATGGCGGGTCATTCGGTTTTTGAGTTTTTTCATATTGCTGAATCAATTCAAGCTTGGCTTGTAAACGGCGCTCACCCTCAGCCCATACTTCATCAGTTTTAATACGGCTAAAATAAAGTTCATTTACAATCGCCAATACAAAAATTTCAAACATCATGGCTTGAACCATTGGACCTTCAATATGAATATCCAAACGACCTTCGGCATCGATGCTCGCCCGAATAAAGCGTCGCTTTAGTTGAAAGAGTTCCAAATAATCAACAAAGTCACTTTTTATAAAGCGTAATTTACGCAAATATTGTAGTTCGTCTTCTTTATATTTGAGATTGCATAAATGGTCGAGTTGCTCATTTAAGTCATCCAAAATATCTACTAGTGGATAGACAGTATCTTCTAAATTTCTACAGCGGAAATGATAGACACTATGGGTTTGCGGGAATTTATGCAAAACCACTTGTAACATCGTAAATTTGTACAAGTCTGTATCTAGTAAAGAATGGATAATTGGAGACATAGTCAATGATTATTCGCTTGCTTCTTAGCATTAAAGCATATTTTTAGAAACGAATTGCGAGCTTTTAGACCATTGTTGCAATTCCATGAAATTTCCTTTTAAAAATCATTTAATTTAAATTCTGCTAAACTAAACCAATTCAATTAATTGCAGAAATTTGCTTTAACTATGCGCGCTTTAATACAACGAGTTCTTGAAGCCAAAGTGGTGGTTGACGGTGAGACGACTGGTGAAATCCAACACGGACTACTGGTTTTTTTAGGCATCGGTCGAGATGACACTTTAGCAATTGGCCAGAAGCTTATTGATAAGATTTTGAAATATCGTATTTTTGATGACGAACAAGGCAAAATGGGCTGGAATGTCTCTCAAGCAAATGGAGGAATCCTGCTTGTTTCACAATTTACCCTGATGGCTCAAACGCAAAAAGGTTTACGTCCAGATTTTGGTCCAGCCATGCCACCAGCAGATGCCAAAGCGCTGTATGAACAGTTGGTTGAATATACACATTCACAATTTGAAAAAGTTCAAACTGGTATTTTTGCAGCCGATATGAAGGTTCATCTCATTAATGATGGTCCGGTGACGTTCAATCTAGAAGTCGAAGCATAGATATAAAAAAACTCCCGAACGGGAGTTTTTTTATATCGGGCGATTAACGACCAGTTTTCTCTTTAATAAAAGCACGTGCCTGACGTACTTTATCTTTAACTGGTTTTGGCAACTTAGGTGGAATAAGTCTAGCTACTTGGTTAAACCAAACGAGTAGGCTGAAGTCACCTTCCATTTTAATACTGCCGTTTTGCATACCCGTCATAAATGCTGTTGGGTCACCTTTAATTAAAGTTTTTACACCCTGTTCGCTATCTGCAAACTGCAAGATAAAATCAGCTTTTTCAGGTGCGCCTGCAACCGTGTCAATATGGCCATTATTAATAATGATCTGACGTGCAACACCTAAATCCGTACCGATCTGAATACGGAATGCGCGGTCATGAATCAGTTCAATAAACTTAGGGCTAGTACGCGCCAACTGCTTCATACGCAGCACTAAACCTGCTACCAATAAATCTAACGGGTCTGTACTGACATCAACGAGAGGTAATTTGATTACAGGTATAGAAGAAAGTTTCATGAACATTCACGCCTATTGTATTTTTATGAAAACTTTAGAGCAAAACTCAGCAAGAACATACCATTGCGTGAGTTTTGTGCATCAACTGATAATTTTTAGCTGGCAACGCAATCTAGATGAAACGTCAACCGACTTATGTATCGTAGCATAACTGGCTATTTTTTAATAAATGCTTTGTATAATAAAAATCACGTTTCGTAAATAAAAAAGGCATGCTGTGCATACCTTTTTACTGTTGGATAACAATTTAATTATCGGCTAGAACATTGCTGCTGATCATCTTCATATACTGGCGTGTGTTCTATATATTGGCGATTTGCCAAAGCCTTTTGTGCCTGTTTATCCTCACGTAACAAAATAAATGTAACCATTACCATCGCTAGACTTAGTGCAGTTAAATAACTATATGTGACTGGCATTTCAAAAGTGACTTGAACTCCAAAACGGACCACTTCCAATAGCCCCCAAAAGAACATCCCTGCAAGCATAAAACCAAGCCAACGACGGTAAGGAGAAAAGAAAACAGCAACAAGCGCGACAGCAATCAAGCTGAATCCGGCGATAGCGGCAAAATTCGCTGTTACCATAGAAACCTCCGTCTTAATGAAAACGTCTAAAAACATTCGGTCTTAAAAACCCGACCTCATTCCAAAAACAACTTTAATTCATAATTTGTGTTGAAGCTTAGGATGCATTATGGATGTTTTTTTTTAGAAAAAAAGACCCGTTTTTTCTTAATGCGACATACTTTGTCGCAACATTCTTTTGTCATTACATTTTTGTAAAATTCAAAAAGTTCGATTCCCTATATGGCATCAATTCTGGCGTGTCATTACAAAAAAATATGCTGTTTTTAAGGAGCTAAATAAGTTTTTTTCAGATTTTTTTATTGCCTTTTTTCTGTGCACGATTTGAGCATAACATGCTTGATTTTATAACTATTCTGCATAAAAAAAGCGCTACTCTGAAGTAGCGCTTAAAGCTTAACCTTATAGGTTAAGCACGGTTTAAATCTTTGTCATGCATGCCGAGTAAATACAGCACTCCATCCAAGCCAACACTTGAAATAGCCTGATTTGCATTTTGACGAACTAAAGGTTTAGCACGATAAGCAACCCCAAGCCCTGCAATCGCAAGCATGGGTAAATCATTTGCACCATCGCCTACTGCCATGGCTTGTTCTAAAGAAATATCCATTTTATTCGCAAGCTCGCGTAATAGCTCAGCTTTACGGGCGCCATCAACAATTGCGCCTTTCACTTCACCTGTTACGAAACCGTCTTGCACATCTAAAATATTGGCATGAACTTCATCAATACCAAGTTTACCTTGTAGATATTCAGCAAAATACTGGAATCCGCCAGATAAAATTGCCGTTTTATAACCTAGTGCTTTCAAGGTCGAGATAAGACGCTCTGCACCTTCAGTAATAGTTAAACGTTCAGCAATTTTAGGCAAAACAGCTGCATCAAGCCCTTTTAATAATGCAACACGGGCACGGAAGCTTTGTTGGAAGTCCAATTCACCTTGCATCGCTCTTTCAGTAATTTCAGCAACTTGCTCGCCTACCCCTGCTTCAATCGCCAACTCATCAATCACTTCTTGTTCAATGAGTGTTGAGTCCATATCGAAACAAACTAAACGGCGATTACGTCGATACGCATTGTCTTCTTGAACAGCAACATCAATGTTTAATTCACTTGAAAGAAGTAAACAGGCAGCACGCATAGCTTGTGCATCTAAAGTCGGACCACTGCTTAAACCAAACTGTACACATGCACGACGTGGGAATGCGCTATTCTTTTCAAAGTCGACACGGCCTGATAACCGGGTAACAGTTTCAATGTTAAAGCCTTGGGTAGACACAATTTGTGTAACTGCTTGTAAATGTGCAGCAGTGAGTTCAGGTGCTAAAGCCGTGACGATATAACGAGTACGGCCCCCTTCACTTACCCATTGATCGTATTCTGCGCCTGTGATTGGTTTAAAGCGCACTGTTAAGCCAATATCATGTGCTAAAATCAGAATTTCTTTCATTGCCAATGCGGTTGCAGTTTCATTTTCAGAAGCGACCACAATGCCCAATGTTAGTTGATTATGAATAACAGCCTGACCTACATCCAGTATTTGCAATGAATGTACGGATAGCACTTGCATTAATCGGGTAAACTGGTTTGGTTGGTCTGGTCCTAAAAAGGATATAAGAATGATTTCTCGCATGAATTGACTCTAGTCTGAGTGACAACTATTGTAAGAATCATAATCGAATTTCAATATAATTGCCTTGGAAGTTTAACTTGATTGCGCCTAGACAAGGGCTATTTGCTAGCCTACTGATCGTTAGTTTTGCATTGCATACCTTTTTATTGGTGATTGCAACGACACACCAGCTCAATGAAAACCGTGCGAGTCAAGGTCAGCTCATGACCAGTCAGCTCGTTGCAGACAGCTTATCCGAGCTAGAACCGGCAAATACGGTATCTTTAGCTCTGATTGCCAATCGCTATGCGACCAATCCAAGCGTTGCGTCTATTCGCATTCTTGATGCCAATAAACAAGTGTTGGCAACGAGTGGAATTTCAAAAACTCGCCAAGGTGAGATTTTTGCTCGCGATGCGCTGCAAAATGAAAAGAAAGTGGGCTCTATCGAGATTACGCTGATTCAGCCAAGTATTGGGGAAATTCTTCGCACTCAATGGCTGGCAATCTTAGCTTCTTTGTTTTTGCATGTTTTATTATGGCTTGCTTATCGCGCGATTGCTCGTCCAACCCGTAGCGAATACTTGGCACGCATTAACGAAGAAAACCGCTTAAAACATGAAATTCAGCAGTTAACTCAGGCATTGGCTCTAGAAAAACAAAATACAGTAACGTTGGTTGCTCAAGCTCAACAACAAGCCAAAGGTAAACCAGCGGCTCGTCCACAGCCAGAGAAAACCGCAGATTCAGCTGACCAACATACTTTGGCGCTCAATATCCAGTTTTATGACCCTAAACAGTTATTAAGCAGTGTTAACCAATCAGTATCTGTTCCGTACTTTAAACTCTGTCAGCTCTTTTTAAACAAGAGCATTGAGTTATGCGTTAAGCATTACCAATTGAAGCTAACAGATATTGAAGTGGTAAATGAGTTTAATGCCGATGGTGCGACACTTGCGATTTCAACTTCGCATAGTCACGCTGTAGAGTGTCTGCTTATGATTGGAACTGTATTCCAACTGCTCTCTGATGTTTTATATAAACGTTATCGCGAAGATAAACGCTTTGCTTTGCAAACTCGTAGCGCAACTTGTAATGCTGTAGAAGCCATGCAAATTGATGCCAAAGAAGCTGCTCAACGTTTAGCACAGCATCTTCATGCGAAAGAATCTGCTTTATATCTTGAGAATGATCAACTCAAGGCAATTCAAGACAGCTATCAACTTGTTGCAATGCCAAACCCAAGTAATGTCATGACTCGTCATGCCTTTATGATTAATGGCATGAATGCAGAGTGCGCTGAACTTGCTCAAAATATCCGAACTGAAATTTTGATGGGAAAAAAATCAATCCCACAAAATGATAGTCCAAGTAGTGCAGCTTCGTAAAAAGTAAGTGCACACAACAGAACCTAGCCTTTTGGCTAGGTTTTTTTATTTAAATTCATGGCTTTTATTTTAAATAACTCCATTTTCTTATGATTTATTTGTATAAATAAAGCTGGATCTATTCTTAAGTGTCACAAATTTGGATAAATCAGAATCATAGGCAAAATTCTCTAAACAGCGTAAACTATGCAAAATTTATTAAATAGAAATTGTCTAACGACAAAAAAAGGTGAAAGCGAATGCCGCTGAGTCGTGTTGAAGATCTTGTCGCCGATATTCGTGCAGGCAAAATGGTTATCTTGATGGATGACGAAGATCGCGAAAATGAAGGTGATCTTGTCATTGCAGCAACGCATGTTCGTCCTGAAGACATTAACTTCATGATTACCCATGCACGTGGTCTGGTTTGCCTAACGTTAAGCCGTGAGCGCTGTAAACAGTTAAACCTTCCGTTGATGGTTGACCAAAACGGTGCTCAGCACAGTACAAACTTTACCTTATCAATCGAAGCCGCTGAAGGTATTACGACTGGTATTTCAGCAGCAGAGCGTGCACATACAATTCAAGCTGCTGTCGCAGCGCATGCAAAGCCAAGTGACATTGTACAACCGGGCCATATTTTCCCGTTAATGGCACAGCCAGGCGGTGTTCTACATCGTGCGGGTCATACCGAAGCGGGCTGTGATTTAACACGCTTAGCAGGTCTTGAACCCGCTTCTGTCATTTGTGAAATCATCAATGAAGATGGCACAATGGCACGCCGTGCAGATTTAGAAATTTTTGCCGAGAAGCATGGCTTAAAAATTGGTACAATTGCGGACTTGATTCACTACCGCATGACGAATGAGCAAACGGTTGAACGTCTGGATCAAAAAACCATTCAAACAGAATATGGTTCATTTGAACTTTATCGTTATCGTGAGATTGGTAACCCGGACATCCATTTGGCTTTAGTTAAAGGCGAGCCAAAAGAAGGTGTTACAACAGTACGTGTACATGGTTTCAGTCCAATTCGCGATTTGCTTAAGCTAAATAAAGCCGATGGTGAACCTGCGTGGAATCTAGACCGTGCACTACAGACAATTGCAGCGAGCGATCGCGGTGTTTTAGTCTGGATCGGGCAAGATCATTTGCAAGACTTGGGGCCAGCGTTGGATGATTTAAATAAGCCAAAACCGGTGAAATCCAATGCAGCACTTTCACATCAATATCAAACCATTGGTGTCGGTGCTCAAATTTTGCGTGACTTAGGTGTTGAAAAAATGAAGCTTCTTAGCTCACCATTACGTTTCAATGCTTTATCTGGCTTTAATTTAGAAGTAGTGGAATATGTCACTGCTGATCAAATCACAACGAAATAATCGAGGTTGCTATGGCAATTCGCCGTATTGAAGGTTTATTACATCTCGCAAGCGAAGGTCGTTATGCGATTTTAGTGGGTCGTTTCAACAGTTTTGTTGTTGAACACTTATTGGATGGTGCAATCGACACATTAAAACGTCATGGTGTAAATGAAGATAACATTACTGTTATTCATGCTCCTGGCGCATGGGAACTCCCGATTGTTGCTAAAAAATTAGCTACATCAAACCAGTTTGATGCAATCATCGCACTTGGCGCAGTTATTCGTGGTAGCACACCGCACTTTGACTTCGTTGCTGGTGAATGTGCAAAAGGTTTAGGTGTAGTCGCGTTAGAAAGCAGCTTACCTGTCATCAATGGTGTATTAACTACTGATAGCATCGAGCAAGCCATCGAACGTTCAGGTACAAAGGCAGGAAATAAAGGTAGCGAAGCTGCTTTAACTGCAATTGAAATGGTTAATTTATTAAAGGCAATTTAAAGCATGTCTCAAACACTGCAAGCCGCTTATGCAGCAAAACGCAAAGCACGTCGTTTTGCTGTACAAGGTATTTATGAGTGGCAAATGAGTCACAATCCTGTACATGAAATCGAAGCACGTACTCGTGCTGAAAATGCGATGCACAAGGTAGACTTAAATTACTATCACGAACTATTAACGCAAGTGATTGCACAGCGCGAAGATCTTGATGCATTACTCATTCCGGTACTTGACCGTGAAATTGATGCACTTGATGGTGTAGAGCTCGCAACCTTACGTTTAGGTGCTTACGAGTTACGTGATCATTTAGAAGTACCTTATCGTGTAGTTCTTGATGAAGCCATTGAACTCGCCAAACACTTTGGTGGAGCTGATAGCCATAAATACATTAATGGCGTTTTAGATCGTTTAAGTTCAACACTACGTAGTGCTGAAAAACAACAAGCAAACTAATAGGTTTGAAGTTGATATGGCTGAGTTTTCTATTATTGACCAGTACTTTAACAGACAATCTTATACAGATGTCACCTTAGGTATTGGAGATGACTCAGCCTTAATTACCCCTCCCCAAAATCAACAATTGGTGATCTGTGCAGATACACTAGTTGCTGGTCGTCACTTTCCTCTTAATACCTCTGCGCATGCAATTGGTTGGAAAAGTGTGGCAGTCAATCTTTCAGATATTGCTGCCATGGGTGCTAAACCTCATAGTATTTTACTTGCGTTAAGCTTACCTACCATTGACCACGAATGGCTCGAAGGATTCAGTCAGGGTATTTATGACTGCTGTAATCAATTTGGTGTCGCTCTCATTGGTGGAGATACGACCCAAGGTCCACATCTGACCATTACCGTGACGGCTATGGGCTGGATTGAAGCTGGACAAGCTGTGTTACGTTCAGGCGCAAAAGTCGGTGACTATGTGTGTGTGAGTGGTCAAGTTGGAGATGCAGCTTATGGTTTACAACACCTAGGTCATCCATTACAACAAAGACTAGACTACCCGACACCACGTTGTCAGCTTGGACAACAGTTGAAGGGACTTGCTTCTAGCATGATTGATATTTCTGATGGATTAGCCCAAGATTTAGGCCATATTTTAAAAGCCTCTCAAGTCGGCGCCCGACTATTTTTAGAAAAATTACCGATTGATTCAACACTACAAAAACTACCAGAACAGCAGCGTTGGCAATATGCGTTGGCTGGTGGTGATGACTACGAATTATGTTTTACAATAACACCGCAAAATTATGAAAAACTTTTGCAAAAACAACTAGACATTAAGATTACAATGATCGGAGAGATCGTTGAGCAAACACAACTAACTTTTGAGCATTTGGGTTCAGATTACCCATTGCAAATTCATGGATACCAACACTTTGCATAAGCCGCCGATTCATTTTAAGAACATGTCTTGGTTCAACCGCTGCATCGTTTTCTGTGGGGTTGGTTTCGGATCTGGTCTCGCACCTAAAGCACCTGGTACTTTTGGCTCTGCCTTTGCCCTACTCTTCGTTCCGATCTGGTTATCGCTTGGATTTAATTTAAGTTTAATCGCAATCATTATCATGTCTTTGGTCGGGATTTATATCTGTGGGCAAACTGCAAAAGTTATAGATGTACACGATGATGGTCGCATTGTGTGGGACGAGTTTGCAGGGCAATCTATTACCTTTCTTCCACTTCTTTATTTACAACAAATGAATTGGATGTGGATAATTGCAGGCTTTATATTATTTCGAATTTTCGATGTTTGGAAACCTTGGCCTATACGTGTTATTGATCGTCAAGTGCATGGTGGTTTTGGTATTATGCTTGACGATATTATTGCCGGTGTATGGGCTGCTCTTTGTACACTAATTATTATCCATTTGAGTTAAATCATTAGAGTTATACATGTCAACTACCGTCATTATTCTTGCTGCTGGCAAAGGAACGCGTATGCGTTCTCAGCTTCCTAAAGTACTACAACCTTTAGCGGGTCGCCCACTATTAGGACATGTCATTCAAACAGCAAAACAATTACAAGCTAACAATATTATTACGATTTATGGTCATGGTGGTGACCGCGTACAACAAACATTTGCCCAAGAAAATGTTCAATGGGTTGAGCAAGCTGAACAACTTGGTACAGGTCATGCAGTACAAATGACCTTACCGGTACTCCCTAAAGAGGGTGTTTCACTGATTTTATCAGGCGATGTGCCATGTATTAATGCAAATACGCTACAAAAATTATTAGATGCATCGACCCAGACAGGAATTGGCTTAGTTACGCTCACTGTAGATGATGCAACAGGTTATGGCCGTATTGTTCGCCAAGATGGCAAAATCCAAGCCATTGTTGAACATAAGGATGCAAACGAAGAACAACGCAAAATTAAAGAATTTAATACAGGCATTTACTGTGTTAGCAATGCAAAACTTCATGAGTGGTTACCTAAACTTTCAAATGAAAATGCGCAGGGTGAATATTACCTAACTGACATCGTTGCAATGGCAATTGCAGATGGTTTGGAAGTTGCCTCTGTTGAACCAGAGCTTGCTTTTGAAGTTGAAGGTGTAAATGACCGCATACAACTTGCAGCTTTAGAACGCCAGTTCCAACAAGAGCAAGTTAAAAAGCTCATGCAGCAAGGTGTAATGTTCTTTGATCCTGCACGTTTTGATTTACGTGGTTCTGTAAAAGTTGGACAAGATGTTCGCATTGACATCAATGTTATTATTGAAGGTGAGTGTGAGCTTGGTGATTTTGTAGAAATCGGCGCAGGCTGTATTTTAAAGAACACCAAAATTGCAGCAGGCACTAAAGTTCAAGCCTATAGCGTTTTTGATGGCGCAGTTGTAGGTGAAAATGCTCAGATTGGACCATTTGCACGCTTACGCCCAGGGGCTAAATTGGCAAATGAAGTGCATATTGGCAACTTTGTTGAAGTTAAAAACACATCGATTGGATTAGGTAGTAAAGCTAATCATTTCACCTATTTAGGTGATGCCGAAATCGGTGCTGAATCAAATATTGGGGCAGGTACAATTACTTGTAATTATGACGGTGCAAATAAACACAAAACCACTATTGGCGATGCAGTTTTTATCGGTTCTAATAGCTCGCTGGTTGCTCCGGTGACCATTGGGAATGGTGCAACAGTCGGTGCGGGTTCTGTGATTACGAAAGATGTAGCTGAACAAAGTCTCTCCTTTGAACGAGCGCAACAAATTTCTAAAGCAAATTATCAACGTCCCCAAAAGCTTAAAAAATAAGAGGATTGAAGTATGTGTGGTATCGTCGGAGGCGTTGCAGAGCGTTGTGTAACCGAGATTTTAATTGAAGGTTTAAAACGTCTTGAATACCGTGGTTATGATTCTGCGGGTGTTGCTTTACTAAATAATCAACAAATTTTACGTGAGCGCCGTGTAGGTAAAGTCATCAATCTTGCAGATGCAGTTGCTGAACACCAACTTACAGGGGCAATCGGGATTGCGCATACACGTTGGGCGACCCATGGTAAGCCAACTGAAAACAATGCTCACCCGCATATGTCTGGTAAAGTTGCTGTTGTACATAACGGCATCATTGAGAACTATCAAGAGTTAAAAGATGACCTTCAAGCGTTAGGTTATGTTTTTACTTCTCAAACAGATACTGAAGTTGTTGCACACTTAGTTGCTGAAGCCCTAAAAAGCACAGATAGCCTTTTAGAAGCTGTTGAAACTGTTGTACCACAGCTTAAGGGTGCTTACGCTTTAGGTATTATCCATAGCGATTATCCAGATGAACTTATTACTGTACGTGAAGGTTCACCTTTAGTTATTGGTGTAGGTATTGGTGAAAACTTTATTAGTTCAGACCAACTTGCTCTTTTACCTGTGACTAACCGCTTTATGTACCTAGAAGAAGGCGATATTGCCCGTCTTACACGTACTTCAATTGAAGTATTTGCAAATGGCGAACGCGTTGAACGTCCAGTGCGAGAGCTTGATGCAACTGTAAGTAGCGCATCAAAAGGTGAATACAAGCACTACATGCTCAAAGAAATTTATGAGCAACCAGAAGCAATCAAGCAAACTATTTCTCAAGCACTTGATGGTAATAGTTTACGTGATGATTTCTTGAAAAATTCTGAAGCAGATTTCAATAAAATTCAAAGCGTACAAATCATTGCGTGTGGTACAAGTTACCACTCAGGAATGATTGCGAAATATTGGTTTGAACAACTGATTGGTGTGCCTTGCCAAGTTGAAATCGCAAGTGAATTCCGCTATCGCACCCCTGTGATTGTTGAAAATACACTTTATATTTGTATTTCACAGTCAGGTGAGACTGCTGATACTTTAGCTGCACTACGTGAAACTCAAAAGCGTGCGAAAGCAAACAATATCGATATTCAGACTTTGACTATCTGTAACGTTGCTACGTCTTCAATGGTTCGTGAAACTGATCACCACTTATTGACTCTTGCTGGTCCTGAAATTGGTGTTGCTTCAACTAAAGCGTTCACGACTCAGCTTGCTGCACTTATGTTGTTAATCTTGAAAATTGGACAAGTTAAACAACGTATTAGCCCTGCTCTTCTTGAAGAAATTACACGTGAGCTATGGCACAGCCCGAAAGTTATTCTTGATACGCTTAAACATGATCCAGAAATTTTGCGTTTGTCTGAATTATTCGTTGAAAAAAATCACTGCTTATTCTTAGGCCGTGGTACGAATTATCCAATCGCATTAGAAGGCGCATTAAAGCTTAAAGAAATTTCATATATTCATGCAGAAGGTTATGCAGCTGGTGAGTTAAAACACGGCCCATTAGCACTTGTTGATAATGAAATGCCTATCGTGATTCTTGCTCCACATGATGAAATGCTTGATAAGCTCAAATCAAATATGGAAGAAGTTCAGGCACGTGGTGGTGAATTATTTGTTTTTGCTGACGAAAATAGCGGAATCAATGGAAAAGACCGTCAACACGTTGTGCATATTCCAGCAGTAAACGAATGGCTAGCTCCAATTGTTTATAGCGTACCAGTTCAGTTATTGTCTTATCATGTTGCGGTTTTACGTGGCACAGATGTTGACCAGCCACGTAACTTGGCGAAGTCAGTAACTGTAGAGTAATTCAAAAAGATCATTATTAAGGCATAACCTGCTCTAATAACTGATTTGATAAGCCCGATATGAATATTGCATATCGGGCTTTTTTATTGCCTTCATATCGCTACACAGATGCTTTGCCATGAAAGAAAATCGAGTTTGTTCGTAGAGCCCCTGTGTCATAACGGACTTTTACTTTTGCGCTGATTTAAAGTTTGAGAGATCATTGCGACACAGAGATAAAGGAGCTAAGCGAACTTAGACCATTTCATTTTTGTCGCAGCGTTGAATGCTGCTGAACAAGTTAGGGGCAAAGTCCTGTGGGAGATCAGGACTTTGCAAACTGGTGCGTTTTAAACGTTGCACGGTTTGAGGTGAATAAACCTGTTCAAGCTGTTGGCAAATACAATTGCAACTGGCTTGCATCTGTTCACCTGACAAACAAATTCTTTTAAATTCCTGCTGAGCATTGGCGTCATCATTTGTAATACTGTAACCACCGACCACAAGGTTTAAAACTAATATAAATTTATGAAGTTCCATATTATTCTCATGAATATTTATATCTTCAGATAAAATAAAAATATGATTCGCCTAAATATTAAAATAATTTTTAAATAATAATTAACCCTCCCAAAAAATAGGAAAATAAAATAATTAATATTATAAAATAAAAATAATTTATAAATCTAAAAAAATCAGGTCATAGAAAACCCAAACTTTAAATAAATAAAATAGTTAAATAAGAGAGAAAATAAGTTTGAATACTGGCCTGGCCAACTCCTTAAAAATGGAGTCCTACCACCAAATCACCGCGAATTAATTTATGGTGGTAGAACGAAAGAGGGTTAGCAGACTGACCTAGCGACCAGCACGCGCGAACGCGTCCCCCTTCCGCCCTACCATAGAGAAAAAGGGGGCACAAAGGTTCCACACGGGAAATACTGAGAAAGTATAACCCGACACGCTAGGGTACGGTCTGCTAAAACCGACTGGCAATGTAGGCCAGCAACGAAATAATAATCGGTATAATAAAGAACGTCAATTTATTTTAATGAAAAAAGTTTAAATATAATAATTTTATTAATATTTAAATAATATTATCCTCTTTATTATATTTATAACTTTTAATTAATTTTAAAATATAAACTTGGGTTATATATATTTGGTTAATAAAATAGATTTATCGTTAATTCTAATTTAACAGTTTATATAAAAATATAAGATAAGAAAAAGTGAGATATAAAAAAGATCTTAATCTAGTTGCTCTGAGCTTAGAGTTTTGTGATTGAGTTTTTTGACAGTGACTCTAAAAGTTAGATCAAGTTATTTTGACTTTTTATAGCCATAAATCTGATTATAAAAATTGAAATACTTATAAATTTCATATACTTTAAATTGTTTAAAATTCATTCAAAAATAGTAACAATAAGATAGGTAATAACATGATTTCTTTAGAACTTTTCATTACATTTTTAATTACTACGATTATTTTTGCTTATATTCCGGGCCCAGCAATGCTCTATACCGCTGCACAGACGCTTTCTCGCGGAAGAAAATCGGGTTTGATGGCGGCATTTGGAATTTTCTTAGGAGGCTGTTTTCATATCATCGCAGCCTCTTTAGGCTTAACGACCATCTTTCAAATCATTCCAAAACTCTATGATATTATTAAAATTTTAGGTGCGTTGTATTTAGTCTGGTTAGGCATTAAATTAATTAGATCGACCCCTTCCCCTACTATTCAGCAAAATGTTGAAAATGGTCAGTTATCTTTGAAGCAGAGCATACTGGTCGAAGTTTTAAACCCTAAAACTGCTATTTTTTATATCGCATTTTTACCGCAATTTATTAATACTTCATTAGATTTTCCAGTTTGGTCTCAATTCATCATTTTAGGACTGATTGTTAATCTGATCTTTGTTTCTGCTGATGTTGTTTGTGTGTTTTTAGCCAATTATATTAGCCAAAAATTAACTAAATCGAAGAAGCCCCAAAAATCTATGTCAGTTATGGGTGGACTCATTTTTATGGGGCTAGGCGTTTTTCTTGGCTTTAAAAACCAGTAGTTTCTACGGGTAAATGTGTACCTAACAAAGAAAAAGTCACGTCCGCAACTTCCAACGGTTCTGAACTGGTCCAAATAATATGATTGCCTTCATTTGGACTTTCAGAACTTAAATTGAATTGATTGAGCTGCCGAATTAATTGCGCTGTTACAGCTTCCGAAGGCTCAATAATTTGAATATACGGGCCTACAATTTCCTGAATTGTATCTGAGACAAATGGATAGTGTGTGCATCCTAAAATAATCGTATCGACTTTTTGTTCGACTAACGGCGCCAAAATATTTTTTAAATAATCTTTAACTTCCGCTGTATGTGCTTTACCCGTTTCAATTTTTTCGGCTAAGCCAATACAAGGCACCAAAGACACTTTAATATCTTGCGCATACGTTTCAATTAGACTTTTTAAGTTTTTGCCCTTTACCGTGGTTGCAGTTGCCAAGACAGCAATATGCTTGCTTTGTGTGATTGCTACCGCGGGTTTTACCGCTGGCTCTATCGCAATAAGTGGCACATTAATTTGCGCTCTGATTGTTTCTATCGCTACAGCCGTCATGGTGTTACAAGCAACCACAATCGCTTTGCACTTCCCGTCATTTATAAGATTTGAGATTAAATGAGTGGTTCTTGAAACAATCCAGTCGCTATCTCTATCACCATATGGGACATATTTCGAGTCGGCGAAGTAGATAATGTCTTCATTCGGAAGAGCCTGCCGAATGTGCTTAAAGAGAGACAGCCCACCTAAACCAGAATCAATCATTCCAATCGGGTTATTCTTCTGGTTCATTATTTTTCCAATTTTAAATTCTAAAAGAAACTATATTTTTCATTATTATATTCTGTTTTTAAATCAGGCCCAACGAGGACCTGATCTAAATTTCGACTTTTCTTTTAAGCTGCCGCTTTTTGTTCCTTAATCCAATTTTTAATACGTGCATCCAATATATTTAAAGGCAATGTTCCTGCATTTAAGATCATGTCATGGAATGCTTTGATATCAAAACGGTCTCCAAGCTCATGTTTCGCGAGCTCTCGAAGCTCTAAAATTTTTAGTTGGCCCATCTTGTAAGCTAACGCTTGGGCAGGAATAGCAATATAGCGGTCTGCCTCTGCCTGAATATCGGGTTCATCTAAAGCAGAGTGTTCTCGCATAAAATCAATCATTTGCTGACGGGTCCACTTTTTATAATGCACGCCAGTATCAACCACTAGACGACAAGCACGGAACAACTCACTCGATAGTCTTCCATAGTCTGAAAGCGGGTCTTTATAGAAACCAACATCTTTACCCAATTGCTCTGCGTAAAGTGCCCATCCTTCAATATAAGCGGTGTGGTTGGGTTGCTTTCGGAACATCGGCAAATTTGGCAGGTTTTGGGCAATATCAATCTGCATATGGTGCCCGGGAATTGCCTCATGGTAAGCGGTCGCTTCCATTGATATTTTGGAACGTTCAGAGAAGTCGCCAGTATTTACATATACTTGTCCAGGGCGTGAACCATCAGGCGTGCCTTGGTGATACTCCGCACCTGCTGCTTCTTTTTCTCGATATTGCTCTACAGGCAAAACTTCGACTTTGTTTTTGGGTAATAAACCAAATAGTTTCGGCAACTCTGGTTGCATTTGGGCAATATATCCGCGGTAAATCTCTAAAATTTCTTCACGAGATTTTGGAAAAACAGCGGGATTTGTTTTTAAGAATTGTTGGAAACTTTTTAAATCATTGAAACCTTGTGCTTTGGCAATTTTCAGCATTTCCGCTTCTATGCGAGCCACTTCTTTTAATCCAAGCTGATGAATATTTTCAGGGCTTTCCAACGTGGTCGTATTATCTTCTACATAATAGCGATAGAGCTCGTCACCGTTTGGCAAGCTCCAGATACCTTCGTGTTGTCGCCCATAAGGTAAGTAATCTTTCTGAATAAACGTACCGAGTTTTTCATAAGCAGGGCGAACATTCTGATCTATGGCCTGTAGAATTTCACGGCTTAAACGCTCTTGTTCTGCTTTCGAGATGTTTTTGGGAAATTGCTTTAATGGAGAAGCAAATACACTGTCCTTCCCTGAAGGAGTCGCAATGCTATTAATCTGCTTTGCCACCTTTTCAATTAAATATTTTGGTGGCATTAAGCCGTCTTTTTGTCCTTGTTTTGCTAGCTGAGTACCTTGATCAAGAATAAGAGGAATTTGTTTTAAACGAGCAATATAGTCTTGATATTGTTTAGCATTATCAAATGGAATTGAGCTAATGAATCCCGGAAATTGTAAATGTAGTCCCCACATTTGATTGAAAGGCATCTCATAGAGTTTCAAATCATAATATTTAAGTGACTCTTTCAACTGATAAATCATTAAATCTTTATTTAATTGATCAGTTGCTGAAAATCCTGTGCTATCTATTGCTTCAAAACGTTTTAAAAAATTTTGAGTAGTTTTTTTATCTTTCTCAATCTGATTTTTTGAAAACTCGGTCCATCGATCGTTGTAGCGTAAATCTCCTAAAGTCGTTGCAATTTCAGGATTATTTTTTAAAGTATATTCCCACTGCTCTTGTAAAAGCTGGTTTAAAGCTTTCACCCGAACAGAGACATCACTCTTTTGTTTAGATTGTAATTTTTCGATGGTATTCGTATTAATTTCGGGGGTTGCAGCACCAGAAGAATGAGACATCCAAAATAAAACACTGATACAAGCCAAATGTAAGGTTCTGTTTTTCATTTAATTATCCAGAAATATTTAACGAAGTTTAAAATATAGACAAAACAAATTACGTGCCAAGCAGCCTATAAAATGGTGTAAAAATCGAGTATTTTTTAACTCAATGATTTTATAAATTAATTTTCTTTTTAATTAAATTATTTATAGTTGCTATCTTTATTCTATATCGGACTTTAATTTACCAGAAAGTCAAAAAAAGTGCACATGAGCGATCTCAGTGCACTTTTTCATTTCTACATTAAAAATTGTTTCTCAAGAAAACAAATATTGATAAACAATATATGCAGCCAGTTTTGCTGTTCTGTTGTCTAAATCAAATTTTGGATTGCACTCAGCAATATCTAGAAGTTTGATTTTTCCAGTCTCTTGAATATGCTTAAAAATTGCCTCAAAAGTGGCTAAATCAATTCCTTTTACAGCAGGTGCACTGACTCCCGGTGCAACCGCAGCCGTGAAAACATCTAAATCAATCGTAACGTACAAACAGTCTACTTTTTCAATAAAAGCATCAACCGCTGCAAGCACGTTTGGTAGGTTAAAAATATTAACCTCATGGTCACGTAAATATGAACAATTCAGCACATCGGCTGTATCAAACAAAACTTTAGTATTGGCGTGGTTAGCAACCCCAATACATAAATAATTAAATTGTTTTTGATGCTGTTCTGAAAGTCGCGCTGCTTGTAAAAAAGGTGTTCCAGATGTCGCATATTCTGCTTCACGCAAATCAAAATGGGCATCGAAATTAATAATGCCTATTTTTTTATCTGGCGCATGTGCTTGTACATAGTGGAACAGACCGCTAAAACTGCCAAATGCAACTTCATGTCCACCACCAAGTACAATCGGTTTTAAACCATTTTGTAGGCTAGTTGCGACTTGCTCGGCCAACTCAGTTTGAGCTTGCTCTAAATTGTCATATTCGCAGGTCACTGTACCTAAATCGACAATACTGACTGGACGATGAATCGGTAAGTTAGCAAGTTGATTACGGATTGCGTCTGGCGCATCGGCAGCACCGACTCGGCCTTTATTGCGCTTCACGCCTTCATCAGAGCTAAAACCAATCAACGCAAATTCGGCATGTTGGGTTTTGTTCATAATATGATGAATACGTTGGTGTGCATCACCTTCGCCATCATGGCGGCCTTGCCATTTAAATGTGTGATTCATATGACACCGTTTAAAAAATAACTTCTTGTCCATGCTGAACGACTCGCTTAGGCAAATCGCCGCCAAGCCAGTAAACAATTTCAGATGGATGCTCAATATCCCAAGCGACAAAGTCAGCGACTTTACCCTGCTCTAAACTGCCGTGCGTTTGCTCTAAACCAAGCGCTTGTGCAGCATGAATAGTGACACCCGCTAATGCTTGTTCTGGCGTTAGGCGGAAGAGCGTACTGCCCATATTGAGCATTAAACGTAAAGAAAGTGCTGGAGATGTACCCGGGTTTAAATCGCTCGATAGCGCAATACGTACGCCATGTTTAATGAGGCTTTCAATCGGCGGATATTGTGTTTCACGCAATAAATAAAAAGCGCCCGGCAATAACACAGCAACCGTACCCGACTCTGCCATAGCTTTGACATCATCTTCGGTCATGTACTCTAAATGGTCAGCCGACAAAGCATGATAACGTGCTGCCAAGCTTGAACCACCTAGCGATGAGAGCTGTTCAGCATGAAGCTTAACGGGTAGACCCAATGATTGTGCCGTTTTAAACACACGTTCAACCTGAGCAGGTGAAAATGCTAAATGCTCACAGAATGCATCTACTGCATCGACTAAACCTTCAGCATGCAGTTTAGGCAGCATTTCTGTACAGATATGCTCAATATAAGCATCGCTTTGATCTTTGTATTCTGGCGGTAATGCATGCGCAGCTAAACAGGTGCTTTTGACCGTCATTGGTAAAGCTTCACCAATTTGACGAATCACACGTAGCATTTTGCGCTCATTTTCGTAATTGAGGCCGTAACCAGACTTAATCTCAATGGTGGTTACACCGTCTTGTTGCATGCAGCGAATGCGTTTAAGTGCTGAATTTAATAATTGTTCTTCGCTTGCTTCACGCGTTGCACGTACTGTACTGGCAATGCCGCCACCGCTTGCTGCAATTTCAGCGTAGCTTACACCTTGCAAGCGTTTTTCAAACTCAACACTACGATTGCCGCCAAATACACTATGCGTATGGCAGTCAATAAACCCTGGGGTTACCCAAGCGCCATTTAAATCAACTGTTTCGGAATATGTATCGGTAGGAAGTTGTTGTTGTTTTCCAATCCATTGAATGAGATGCCCTTCTGTGACAATTGCAGCATCTTCAATGTAGGAGTATTGCCCATTTTGCATGGTCGCAATGTGGCAGTTTTGCCAAAGTTTTTTCATGAGCCTTTCCTCAAAACTGCCCAATAGTTAAACCATTGGGCAGTTCATTTGTTAGCTTTCTATCTCAACATTTTGCTGGATAGGATTACTTTCCTTTCCCAAGTTTTGCTGTGGTTTTACCCATATGCGATAAGCAATAGTTAAGAGTGCAAGCCATGTTATTCCGACATAAATTGCAGGACGTGAATCAGGGAAATAACCCATCATCACTAAAATAAACACCATAAAACCAATCGCGAACGCAGGTGCAACTGGCCAACCCCATACAGGGAAATCAAGTGCCTTAATTTCAGCAGTAGATAATTTACGGCGCATCGCAACTTGCGAAAGCAAAATCATGAGCCATACCCAAACCGTTGCAAAAGTGGCAATTGATGCAATGATCATGAATACATTTTCAGGAATTAGGTAGTTCAACACCACACCAATTAACAGCACACCAGCCATAACCACAACAGTCATCCATGGCACACCATTACGCGATAATTTTTGGAAAATGCGAGGTGCTTGACCACGATTTGCCATACCATAAAGCATACGGCCAGCGCCAAATACATCACTATTAATTGCCGAAATCGCAGCAGTCACCACCACAATATTTAAAATATTCGCGGCAGATTTAATGCCTAAATTTTCAAAAATTTGTACAAATGGGCTACCTTGGCTACCAATTTGATTCCATGGGAAAATCGACATCAAAACAAAAATGGTCAGTACATAGAAAAGTAAAATACGTACTGGAACAGCATTAATTGCTTTTGGCAAAGTGGTTTTCGGGTCTTGTGATTCGCCAGCAGTTAAACCGATAATTTCGATGCCGCCAAAAGCAAATACAACCACAGATAAACATGCAACTAAGCCTGCAATACCATGCGGCATAAAGCCATCATAAATCCATAAGTTTTGAATACCCGGTACTACACTGCTATGGTCAGCGTGGAAGCCATAGAACATTAAGCCTATTCCGCCTAAAATCATGGCAACAATGGCACTCACCTTGATGATGGAAAGCCAAAATTCAAGTTCACCAAAGACTTTAACGTGAATCAGGTTAATGGCACCCAAGAACATAATGAGAGATAAAATCCAGATCCACCGTGGTACATCGGGATACCAGAACCCCATATAAATACCAAAAGCGGTGACATCGGCAATCGCGACAATTACCATTTCAAAAACATAAGTCCAACCCGTCGTAAAACCGGCCAGAGGACTAATGTATTGTGATGCATAGTGGCTAAATGAACCAGATACTGGGTTATGGACAGCCATTTCACCCAGTGCGCGCATAACGATATAAATTGCAATCCCTGCAACGATATACGCCAATAATACTGAAGGCCCCGCCATTTTAATAGCAGTTGCCGAACCATAGAAAAGCCCAGTTCCGATTGCTGAGCCCAATGCCAAGAAACGAATATGGCGGGTGTTCAAACCCCGCTGTAGTGTGGAGTTTTGTGACATTATAATCTCCAATCCTTGAGGAAATTTAGTTAGATTCGGCCACTCCATGTGACCGTTTTATCAATCACACTTCAGATAAACTTGGGAGTAGTTTTGGAATAATTAACTCGTTTAAACAACCACTCGAGAGTAATTCACTTGCCTGTTCAATATCAGGAGCAAAGAAACGGTCTTCACTGTAGTAAGGAACTTGATCGCGCAAGATTTTACGAGCTTGTTCAAGTTTAGGCGAGCTTTTTAAGCCTTCACGGAAGTCTAGACCCTGACAAGCGCCTAACCATTCGACAGCTAAAATGCCACGAACGTTATCCGCCATTGGCCAAAGTCGTTTACCCGCATTCGGAGCCATAGATACATGGTCTTCCTGATTCGCTGAAGTTGGTAAACTATCAACACTTGCTGGATGTGCAAGTGCTTTGTTATCACTCGCAAGCGCTGCTGCGGTCACTTGAGCAATCATAAAGCCCGAGTTCACACCACCATTTGCAACTAAGAACGGTGGAAGCTGTGACATGTGGCGGTCCATCATCATCGAAATACGACGTTCTGAAAGTGAACCAATTTCTGCGATTGCCAATGCTAAATTATCTGCCGCCATTGCTACAGGTTCTGCATGGAAGTTACCACCAGAAATCACATCACCTTGTTCTGCAAAAACAAGCGGGTTATCAGATACAGCATTTGCTTCAATTTCTAAAACTTCAGCAGCCTGACGGATTTGGGTTAAACATGCACCCATCACCTGTGGTTGGCAACGTAAAGAATACGGATCTTGAACTTTGCTACAGTCTTCGTGTGAATGTGCAATTTCACTTGATTCTGTTAAGAGATCACGATACGCCGCAGCCACATCAATTTGACCACGTTGACCACGAACTTCATGAATACGAGCATCGAATGGTGAGCGTGAACCCAACATTGCTTCAACACTTAAGCCACCACAAACTGTCGCAGCCGCAAATAAATCTTCAGCTTCAAACAAGCCACGTAAAGCGTAAGCAGTTGAAACCTGCGTACCATTTAGAAGTGCCAAGCCTTCTTTAGCCGCTAAAGAAATTGGCTCTAAACCTGCAATTTTTAAAGCTTCAACTGCCGGTAACCATTCACCTTTATAACGCGCTTTACTTTCACCTAGTAAAATCAATGACATATGTGCAAGTGGAGCTAAGTCACCTGAAGCGCCTACTGAACCCTTAAGAGGAATATGCGGATAAACTTCAGCATTAATTAAAGCCAACAAAGCATCAATGACTTTACGGCGAATACCTGAGAAACCACGTGCCAAGCTATTTGCTTTCAATAGAATAATTAAACGAACCATTGCATCATCAAGTGCTTCACCTACACCTGCTGCATGCGAAAGAACTAAAGAACGCTGTAATTTTTCTAAATCTTCAGGAGCAATCTTGGTTGAAGCAAGTAAACCAAAACCTGTGTTAATGCCGTAAGCTGTACGTCCTTCATTTACAATCTGTTCTACACAAGCCACGCTTGCGTTAATTGCAGCTGAAGCACTGTCATCTAATTTAACTTTAATCGGGTTGAGGTAAGCTCGACGTAAATCAGCTAAGGTTAATTTTCCCGGTTGGATCAGTAATTCCATGTTGGCTTCCTAATTTTTTACACTATATTCTGCTGAGACGGTGCTTTTCACAATTGCAAAAAGCACCGCCAGTTCTTCCATGTGTTTTTATTGAGTGATCATTGGCAAGTTTAAGCCTTGCTCTTTCGCACAGTTAATCGCAATTTCATAGCCGGCATCTGCATGACGCATAACACCTGTTGCAGGGTCATTAGTCAGTACACGAGCAATACGTGCAGCAGCGTCATCTGTACCATCACACACAATTACAACGCCTGAGTGTTGAGAGAAGCCCATACCTACACCGCCACCATGGTGTAGAGAAACCCAAGTTGCGCCGCCCGCTGTATTTAACAATGCATTTAATAAAGGCCAATCTGATACGGCGTCTGAGCCATCTTGCATTGCTTCAGTTTCACGGTTTGGACTCGCAACCGAACCTGAGTCTAAGTGGTCACGACCAATTACGACTGGTGCAGATAATTCACCGCTACGAACCATTTCGTTAAATGCCAAACCAAGTTTTGCACGTAAACCTAAACCAACCCAACAAATACGCGCTGGTAAGCCTTGGAAGCTAATGCGTTCACGTGCCATGTCTAACCAGTGATGTAAATGTTCATCATCAGGAATTAACTCTTTAACTTTGGCATCTGTTTTATAAATGTCTTCTGGGTCACCAGAAAGCGCTGCCCAACGGAATGGACCAATACCGCGGCAGAACAATGGACGAATATATGCAGGAACGAAGCCAGGGAAATCAAAAGCGTTTGCTACGCCTTCTTCTTTCGCCATTTGACGAATGTTATTACCATAGTCAAATGTTGGAACACCCATTTTTTGGAAATCGAGCATCGCTTGTACGTGTTTTGCCATCGACTGTTTTGCAGCTTTTACAACAGCTTCTGGTTCTGTTTTCGCACGTTCACGGTATTCATCCCAAGTCCAGCCTACTGGTAGGTAGCCATTGAGTGGATCGTGTGCACTTGTTTGGTCGGTTACCATGTCAGGACGTACACCACGGCGAACAAGCTCAGGTAAAATTTCTGCAGCATTGCCATGAAGTGCAATTGAAATGACCTTACCTTCTTTCGTATAACGATCAATACGCGCTAAAGCATCGTCTAAATCAGTTGCTTGTTCATCTACATAACGAGTACGTAAACGGAAATCGATGCTTGCTTGCTGGCATTCGATGTTTAAAGAACAAGCCCCTGCAAGTGTTGCAGCTAAAGGTTGAGCACCACCCATACCGCCTAAACCAGCAGTAAGAACCCAACGGCCTTTTAAATCACCATTGTAGTGTTGGCGGCCTGCTTCAACGAAAGTTTCGTAAGTACCTTGTACAATGCCTTGGCTGCCGATGTAGATCCAAGAACCTGCTGTCATTTGACCGTACATTGCCAAAGCTTTAGCGTCTAATTCGTTAAAGTGTTCCCAGTTTGCCCAGTGCGGTACAAGGTTTGAGTTTGCAATTAAAACACGTGGTGCATCTTTATGAGTTTTAAATACACCGACTGGCTTGCCTGATTGAACTAATAGAGTTTCATCAGTTTCAAGATTTTTTAAAGTATCTACAATTTTGTCGAAACATTCCCAGTTTCGTGCTGCACGGCCAATACCACCGTATACAACCAACTCTTTCGGGTTTTCTGCAACGTCCGGATCAAGGTTATTCATCAACATACGTAATGGAGCTTCAGTTAACCAACTTTTAGCCGTCAATTCAGTGCCGCGTGGCGCACGAATTTCTACATCACGAAATTTTGTTGTCATTGTTGTCACAGGCGGACTCCTTCCTTTGAGCTTACATCAGCAGAACATCACTTGTTTCTGCATTTGTATAGTAATGTATTAACTTGTATATACATCCATATACTACACAAATATTTTACGGCGTGAAGAGGCTTGCTCATATTTTTTTAACAAAATTGAATAAGCTTATGAATTAAATTAATTTATTTTTATATTAGGCACAAAAAAAGCACATATCTTTTCACTCGACATGTGCTTTTTAAGTCGTAGATAATGTCTTTTTATCGTTGAATTAACTCAATAACATAGCAACTTTTGTGTTGTTTTTTTGGAAAATTGACGGAAGTAACTCCAGCCTTTTTTTCAATTCTTAATGTCTCGTGAGCAGCAACGTGAACGGAATGATCATCCACATTTACTTCCGTTTCAGAACCACTATTAAAAATAAAAATCAGGTCTGCCGAACTTAAAAAGGTCTGTGCTTCTGTACTGTCTACTCTCTGAAAGCGGGCATGAAACTTTGCAGGATCATAAATTAAATTTAAATCTCGAATTGCACCGTCTACCAGTTCACTTTGAACCTGACTCTCACCATGAAAAGCAAAAATATCACCTTGGTTCAGCGTTTTGGCAGGAAGATCATCGACATGCAATACCATGCCTTTCCCATCAAGCACACTAATAATTCGCTGCTTATGGGGAAATAGCGAAAATGGCCCAGAAGTTGTCACGTCTGCCATCGAAATGCGCCAATCGAAATCAGCTTCACCTTGGCTTCGCGCAATTTCTAAAGTAAAGCCCGCACCGTTTTTCCAAAGCATTTTTGTATATTGATCGGCCCTGATCAATTCAATCATGGGTTAAATTTCCCTTCAAGATAGTAGCGGCTACCCGGATAAATCAGACGTGCACTTGAAATAAGTTGTTTGTTTGACCATGTGCGACGACGGATCAACAAGCATGGCTCAGCTTTTGTGATCTTCAACCATTTACACTCTTGCGGAGATGCTAAAACTGCCTCAACAATATGCTCACCTTCTGACACAGGTGCTTTTGCCATGAGGTAAGCATTTGGGGTAATGGTTTTAAAATCTTGTTGTAGATAATCTGGAATCAGTGCTGCGTCGACTAAACGATCTTCGACCTGAACAGGTACATCATTTTCATAATGCACAATAATCGAGTGAAATAATCTTTGCCCTTCGCGAGTCTGCATTAACACGCTTTGCTCTGCATTTGCATAAATTTGTTCTAAGACTAAAACTTCAGCGTGGTGCTTATGGTTTCGTGCAATAATCTCATCGGCAATATTATTAATCTGAAAAAGTGCAGTTCGACCTTGCCCTTCAGCTACGAAAGAACCCACACCCTGAATTCGAACAAGTAGGCCCTCAGTCGTTAATTCACGAAGCGCACGGTTTACCGTCATACGGCTACAGCCAAGTTGATTCACCAGTTCACTTTCCGAAGGAATTTTTTTATTTACAGCCCAAGTACCTTCATAAATCTTTTGTGAAATCAGCTGTTTGACGCGTTGATATAAAGGAACTGGACTATCAGCTTCAATCGAAAGCTCAGCATGTTCTTGTTTTGATGTTCTGGGCATAACAAATACTCAAAAAGGCAGCAGGCAAAAAGGTATTTTAGTTGACATACTATGTATATACAACTACATACAACATGTTAATTTATGAATTAAATAGATTTTAAAAAGTTTAAAAAATAAACATGGCTCAATAAGAGCTAATTTAAAGTTTTATGTAGAGAAATTCAAATATATAAATGCTTTATCAATATTTATTTAATAGTTATTTCTGCTATGCCTTGACTCAATTCAAGGATGTAAAAAGTACCGTCTTTTCTGGTTTACGAAATGATGCTTAAAATTTTTATTTAAAATAACTGATCGATAGTATTCTTCTGCCACACAGTATATTAATAAAACTGGAAGCACATCGAATGCGTAATTATAAAATAGATATTCTTCGAGGAATTTCTATCCTTTTGGTTCTTTTACATCATTTTAATATTCCCTATAAACTTAAAGATACATGGTTAGGTTTTAATTTCTTAGGTGAAGCTTTTAGCACAGTCATCGCAAGAAACGGAAATTATGGCGTGACCATGTTTTTTGTGATTTCGGGTTTTTTAATTACCCATCACACCTTAAAAAGAGACAAACAATTTTCGAAAATTAACCTCAAGCATTTTTATATCCGACGGGCAGCGCGTATTTTACCGTGTCTGGTTTTACTCATTTTAGGTGTAAGCATACTTGGGTCATTTGACTTAAAACCCTTTATGAACCAAGCTCCGAATGGCATTGAGGGCAGAGTAAAACTTGAAGTGCGACATAAACCACCTAATTAATTTAAAGGGTTTATGGAGTATATAAAATTGTCATACCATCATCTTAACTTTGAAGATCGTACTGCATTAATGCTTGAGTCAAGAAAAGAAGGCTTTTCAGCCAGAAAATTTGCTGAACTCATTAAAAGACATCCTAGTACGATCTATCGTGAGCTTAAAAGAAATAGCATCAATGACGTTTATCAAGCTCGATATGCTTCTGATAACACCTTCGCTAGACGTAGACGTGGTCACAGAAAACTCAAAATCGATTCAATCCTCTGGAAATTTATTGTTGAAGCGATCCGTTGTTTATGGTCTCCTCAGCAAATAGCAAAGCGTTTAAAGACATTTCCTGATTTGGATCAAACAATGAATGTAAGCCATACAACGATTTATTCAACGATACGAGCATTACCAAAGGGTGAGTTGAAAAAAGACTTATTATCCTGTCTGCGTCATGAAAATAAAAAGCGAAAAGCTAACGGTGAACCTAAAAAAGATTCTATATTACAGGATATTAAAACTATTCATGAGCGCCCAGCCGAAGTTCAAGAAAGAAAAATACCGGGTCATTGGGAAGCTGATTTAATTAAAGGTAAAGACAATAAAAGTTCGATAGCAACACTTATTGAACGAAATACACGGCTCTGTATCTTGGCAACATTACCTGATGCAAAGGCAGAATCAGTGCGCAAGGCTTTAACTGAAGCTCTGAAATATTTACCTGCAGAACTGCGTAAAACGTTGACCTATGACCGTGGACGCGAGATGTCAGAACATAAAATACTCGAAGAAGATTTAGGCATAGATGTATATTTCTGTGACCCACATTCACC
>NZ_AMSS01000055.1 GCF_000313935.1 Acinetobacter sp. WC-141
TGGAACTGGAGCTGCCGCTGTAATTGATGGCGTATCTTTTGTTGATGCTTCATACAAGCTTGGGGATGCCGTAGACAAATTAACGGCTATCGCCATGCATTCGGCAACCATGGCTGCACTAGCTAAACAAGGTTTGATCGAAACCGTACGTGACGCTGATGGTGTAGTGCTCTATAAAACCTTCATGGATCGCCGTGTGATTGTTGATGATGGTATGCCTGTTGATGGTGATGTATTCACATCCTTCCTCTTTGGCCAAGGCGCAATTGGATTCCAAGATATTGGTGCACCAGTTGGTGTAGAGACTGACCGCGATAGTCTTGCGGGTACTGACATTCTTATTAACCGCCGTCACTTTGTATTGCACCCTCGTGGCATTAAATGGGCAGGTGCGACTGGTATTGCACCTAATAATGCAGGTCTTGCTACAGCTGCAAGCTGGGAACGTGTTTACGATCCAAAACAGATCCGTATTGTGGCATTCAAGCACAAAATCAAATAACTAAAAGGCGGGTAACACCGCCTTATTTTTTGGAGATCCTTCTATGGGACTTTCATCATTTAACCGTGCACGGGAAAGACAACAAATGACTGAAGCTAAAATAAATGAGCTAGAAGATCAACTAGCAACATTGAAAGGTGAATTTATTGCATTCCAGAATAATCCTGAAGCAATGAAAGCACGTATTGCTGATCTTGAATTGGGTGAAGGAAAACAAACGCCAGATGGCGACAACCAGCAAGATCAAGGTAACCAAAACCCTGAAGATAATCAAAACACTGGTGATGACCAAGTGCAGCCTATTAATTATGCCGGACTTAAAGTTGATGAGCTTCGAGCGATGCTAACTGAAAAGGGTATTGCATTTGAATCAGGTGCTAAAAAAGATGAGCTTTTAGCACTTTTGCCAAAGGAATAATCATGAGCTTTATCACTGAACAAGAGGCAATTGAACGTGTAGCAGGCTTTGATGCTTTATCTGCCAGTGATAAAGCTGACTATCTCGAAAAGTCTGAAGCTTATTTGTTAGCACGTAATGTTAAGCCTTTTGAAGAAGTAACTGCTGTCCCTAATGCCCTTAAAACGGCTTCCTATGAAGTTATAAAGGGCATCATGAAGGGAGATATATACCAAGGGCAGGAACAGGCTTTAAAGCGAAAGAAAGTTAAAGCTGATACGGTTGAGACTGAAAAGGAATACCAGGACGGATCAGTAAAACTGAGTGCGAGTGAGCAATATATTCTTGATTTGATCCAACCATATTGCAAACGGAAACGCGTGTTTTTTGTTAGGAAAATCTAATGGGCTTACGTGAGGAAATTCAGGCAGATATTGCCGAAGCATTTGATGAGGATCTAGCTGACGCCGTTCATACATTTACGTGTGAACGGGTAACAAAAACGAATTGGGATCCTAAAACTGAAACTCATGTTGAAGTTAAAGAAAACTATTCTGGTCGTGGCGTTCTGTTTGGCTCATACAGTCAATATGAGGTTCAGAAGCTTGGAGTACTGACCACAGATAAGAAAGCCACCGTGCTTCAAAATGAAGTGACTATGGCTCCAAAAATTGATGATGAATGGGTTACAGCCTTAGGTTCATTCCGAGTCGTTCATATTCAACAAGATCCAGCCAGTACAATCTGGAAATGCCAGTTGAGGAAGGTTTAAATACTTGATCTAATATCCTTCTAAATTAGGGGGATATATGGCTCAAGAAGATTTAAAAGTAAAAATTAAGAAGATCTGGTTTTGGATAGTTATGGGGATAATAGTTTATTTAATTATTTCCTTTTTTCTTAAAAGTTCCTATCCAATTCCTCATTATAAATTTGACTTAACTGTTGCCTATGATGTTTTAAAGGACGCCCTGACTCTTGCAGCAGCCTTTTTAGCACCGATAGCTGCATTTGTACTTTTTAATGACTGGCGAGAAACACATGCAAGAATCACTAATGAAAAAACTAGTATAGAGATAATGGACGCACTTCGCGAAATGAATTCGTTGACCACAAGAGCGTATAGCGAGTTGGCAGTGGATAATGAGGTGGAAAAAAAAGATAGCGAAAAGCTAACTAATTTAAATAGACAATTAAGTTCACTGATTTCAAGGGTTAATAGTGTCGATAAGGATGCTGAAGATTTCAAAGCAAATGTCTATGAAATGCGTATGGTTATCAACGATTGGTGGCATTTTTTAAATATAGCAGCTGATCTCTACTTTGACTATTCTAATAATAAACATGATGAAGAATCGAACAATCATTTATTTGGTGAAATTAATAAATGGGGATCAAATGCAACCAAAAAGGCTATATTGTTTAGTGAAAAACTTCATTCAATTAAACCTCTATTAGTTTAACTACCCACTTCGGTGGGTTTTTTATTAGGATTAATTAGGGAGTTCAAGTGATTAATACTAATTATGTGCCTGAGTGGTACATCTCACCATTCCAACATGTGCAATACACGCTTGCTAGAAATCAGCTTCATATGGACCTGTTATTCGAAGACATGAATAAGGTTGATATGTTCTTGTCTGTTGAAGGTGCAGCGGCACAAGTTGATTTTTATTCTAATGGTGCGTATGCAGTTGTCCAGCTAGGTGACACTTCAGAAAGAAAATTGATAGAGATCTATGGCTTGCTTTTACATGAAGCTGTTCATGTTTGGCAAAAGGTTAAGAAGCTGATGGGAGAAAAAGAGCCTAGTTCAGAATTTGAAGCATATTCAATTCAAGCGATCGCTCAAGATCTTTTTAAAATGTATGAGGAAAGCGAGGTGGAACATGGGATGGAAGGGCAAAAAGCCGACTAGTTTTAGTTTTGAAGTTGAAAAAAAAGCTGAAGATCATGTTAAGAAAATCACCATGGATACAGTGCAATCACTTGTTGTTTCAAGCCCTGTTGATACTGGTGCCTATCGTGCTTCTCACATTGTTTCTGTCGGATCTGGCGACTATGGGGTACGTGGACCTGAAACAAATGCCGTGCAAGATGCCACTAATCAAGCCGTTAAGTTTAAGCTAGGCAATTTAGTCTATATACAGAACAATAAGCCATATGCTGAACGATTAGAAAACGGTTGGTCTGATCAAGCACCTCAAGGTATTTACAACATTACCTTCAACTTTATTTCCCAGAAGTATGGTGGTTAAGATGGCAATGACTTTAGAGCAAACAAGACAAGCTATTATCGATCGTATGCAAAGCTTTACAGGTATTGCCCAGGAAAGAATCCAGTATCCAAATGCACCAGGCTTTAATGTACCAAAGGAAGGCTTGTGGTGTCGTTTAAAGATAGCAGGCGGAGCCAGCTTTACTTCAGGTGTTGCTGATAAACCTTGTACCCGTCGTACTGGTAATATCATGATTCAATGCTTCGATAGACTTCATACTGGAGAAAAAGCTCTGACAGTTCTAAGTGATGCTTTACTCGCGCATTTTGAGTATTACTCATTTGATGATTTAGAGTGTTTGAAGGGTGAATCGATTGATGCTGGGAAAGATGCTGACTTTGTGCAGTATAATGTGATAATCGGATATAAGGTTAATTGAGAAGAAGTAATGCAAGAATTTTATGATGAAATTATTCAAAGTTATGCAAGATATAAAGAAACATATGGGACAGTTGCAGATTCTATTTATATGAATGCTTCAAAATACGCTGAGTTTTATTCTTGGTCATCTAAAACTGGTGAAAATTTAATTGAAATAACTCAGTCTGCTCGAAGTTTGTTTGGTATGCGTATTTATACTCATACTAGTTTTGAATTTGATTTTTTTATTTTAGAAGAAAATGATGTCAAAAATGCGATTCAAAATTCAAACGAAACTATCAATAAATTTAAGCCAATGGACCTCTCAAAAAATGAAGACTCACTAACTCCTTATAATACTATGGAGACAATTCAATTAAAAATACCGGAAAGTATCTTAAATTTCCGAATGGGCACTTAACGTTTATTTATAACTTTAAGTAAGTTACTTATTAACCACCTCATCGGTGGTTTTTTATTTTTACAGGAATCACTTATGAGCAATTTCGTTTTTAAGCGTGGTGACACCTTCAACTTGAATTTGCAGCTCGTCGATACAGATGATGCTTTGCAATATCCTGCCGATGATGTTCGTCGCGCAATTGACCTGACGGGCTATACATTTACCTCTCAAGTAAAAACTGCAGAAGGCATTGCTGTAGCTACTCTAACATGTGCAGCTTTAAGTCAGTCAACTCAGAAAGGATGGCTTAATGTGAAATCGGGTGCTAGTACATCTGCATGGCCATTGGGTTTGGTTCAAATGGATATTAAAGCTGTGGTGAGTGGTACTACACAGCACACTGAAACTTTGACATTTCAGGTAATTGATGGAGTAACCGCATAATGGCAAATCTATTATTTAAGTTCAGTTGGGATCATCGGCCATTCCTGTATAACTCGGCTGAAGGAAAGCGGCAATTCATGCTGCCGTTTGCTTCGGGCATTCCGAATTTAAACCCTCAGCTATCACAGGTTCAGGGTGCTGGCACTGCAGCAGCGGGAACACTTACTACTTCATATCTCGATGATACAGTTGGGCGTGTGCTTCGGGTTGGTGATTTTGGTTTAGGGAAACCTCTTCGAAATACAGATGTTGGAGGGGCTGATCTTAATAATATGACAACTGTGGGTTTCTACGGCAATGACACTTTTGCAAGCGCTACTTTAGCCTTAAATTTCCCTGAAGCGGGAGTTGTTGGGACATTAATGGTATTAAATATTGCTGGTTCCAATAATTACCGGAACCAGATCTATATTTCTGCTTCAAGTGGTCGTATCTGGTATCGCTCAACTGCTGACTTAGCGACATGGACCGCTTGGAAACGTCTAGTAGATGCTAGTTCGGCGGATTATCAACGATTAATAAATAATGGTTTTGCTGCTAACTTTCCATTGAGCAATACTCCTTTATCAACTCTAGATGCACGAGGTAGTTTTATCGGGTTACAGAGCACAGGGGCAAATGCATCTGCTGCAGGCGATTATCCTGGTATTTTTGCTCAATATATTTTGGGATTAAACATTACCAGTGCAACTGAACATGCTGCACAAATCAGTGTCGGGACTTCTTCTGCTTATTTTGGTTTTAGACGACACAGTTATCAGGGGGAATATTCTCCATGGTACGCCTTACGTGGTGAACATAACACCACGGTTGATGGATCAGGATTTATTAAAGCAGCGTCTCCAGTCGTCAAACTTTTCAGTGATTATATTGAGCTAAATACGGATGCTGAAAAACAACCTATTACTTTCGAAAAGCACGGAATTGGTGATTACCTGATTAAGGGATCACTTGGTTTTGCAAAAGAAGGTTGGTATGTCGAAGTGCCGAAAGACGCGAATGGTAATACGGTTGTCGCAGTTGTCTATGAAACGCTAGAGAATGGCGATATTTCCATTAAAACCTACAAGCGTAAGTTTGATATTGAACTGGCTGCAATCGTTGCTGATCTGGAAAATCCTATGGATATTCCTTTCTCTCGCTGGATCGATATTCGCTTACATGAAGAACCTGAGCCAGAACCTGAAGAACCACTGAGTGAAACCCCAGTTGAGTTTCAGCCAACTAACCTTGCGCAAGCTGTAGCAGATGCAATGGCAGGTGTCGAACCTCCAGAAGTCTCCAATTCAGATGAAATTAAATAAGGACCCGCTAATTTAGCGGGTTTTTTTACACCCATTTTTAAAACGACCCGCAGAAGAAGTGGGTTTTTTTATGCCTAAATTTTGGAGAACTATAAATGAGTTCAGGCGCAAAAATTCGATTATATGCTTGTGAAGAAGCAGTACTGGGAACAACTCCGGCAAACCCGATTTGGCAAACGGTTCGCCGTGTATCAGATGGCTTATCAGAAAACGTCTCTACTGAAGAAAGTAGTGAAGTTGTGGATTCACGCTTTCGGCAAGGCGGGGTCGTTACTGAAGCTGAAGTCGCAGGTCAGTTAGAGTTTGAATTGTCGGTAGGGACATTCGATTTATTCTTGAGTGCGCTGGCATTCAATAACTGGGCGGGAAACTCTTTAAGTTTTGGTGGTACCGTACGTAAATCACTAACTCTAGTCAAAGTCTTTGAAGATGTGGGGCAGGTCTTTATTTACCGTGGTGTTCAGGTAAATACGGGTGAAATCACCATTCAGACTACAGGAAAGATAACTGGTAACTTTGGCTTGGTTGGCAGTTCTTTTACTCGTCAGCAAGTAAACCCAGTTGTTAATCCTGTGGCTGCTACAACACGTCCACTAGTCAGCATGCCAAACGTTGAAAACTTACTTGTGAATGGTCAATCTATTCAAGGTAAAGCATGTATGCAATCGTTGACGATTTCGATCAATAACAATCTGGAAGCAATTCGTTGTATTGGCTCAGGTAAATACACACCAGAGTTTTACTTAGAGAAAATGATGGATATCGAAGCGAATGGATCTTTCATGTTCTCCGCTACAGCAGCTGGCTGGATTGATGCTATCAAAACCCGTGATGTATTCACCCTGACCTTCGATATTAAAGACAGCAAAGGTAGCAAATACTCATTCAACTTCCCACAGCTTGAAGTGATGGAAGCCAATCACCCAGATGGTGGCGGTGACGACATTATTACGTTAGATATCAACTTTGCTCAAGTTCGTAAAACCCCAACGATTGTGCGTGCTCTTGTTTAATTCAACTCATTAGCAATCAAAGCCTATGGATTCCCATGGGCTTTTTTATTTCCTAAATTATAGAGGTAGGTATGGCTTTAAAAGTCGGAATTGTTCGAAGCTCAGAAGTATCTAAATGGTGCACGTTTGAAACGGCAGATGGGCAGGCAGAATTTAAAATTCGTGGGATTGGTTATAAACCCTTTCAAGTTGCGCTAGAGAAGGCAGGGAATCAAATTACGTCAAAAGGCTATGATGTAATGGTGAAAGACGTAAACAGCAAGCTCTATCATGAGCTTTTATTAGATGCAGCTGGAGCTCATTTAATTGAAGACTGGAAAGGCGTTGTTTTCGCTGAAGTAGAAGATGGTGAAACAGTCGAAATTGATCAACCTTATACACCAGAAAATGCATCTAAGCTGCTTAACCTTGGCGATATTGGCCTTTTGATCTGGTCATTCGTTAAAGAGCAGGCGCAAAAGATTCAGGAAGAAGCTGACAAGGACAAGGCGACGATTCTGGGAAAGTCATCGAGCTCTATAAATACCAAAAGACCTATGCGTCAAAAACGCCGCACGAAATCGAACAAATCAAGTTCTTAGGTGGACATTTACCAGATCCACCAGAATATTCTTATGCGGCTGACTCAATTCTAGCAGCCTATAGCACGATTATTAGATCTAGACGATATGAGCAGGGTGTACCTTTATCTTTAGACCAACATGCAATCAATGTCTATGCTGAGCATAATGATTTACCTGTTGATTCTCATATCTTTAATGACTGTATTTTTGCTTTAGATAATTTATTTATTGAAGAAGTTCATAAGAAGATTGTTAAATCGAGTAATGGCAAAAATTGACATTTTTTAGTTTTGATTTGTTAAATTCTACTGAAAATCCAGCAGTTGTTACTTTTTCAAAGCTACAAAAGCTTGACAAACGATTTCTATTTCTTATTGACAAAAATGTCATTAATAAATACCATCCTAAATACAAACCCTATTATCAATTGATAACAGGGTGTTTTTGTCTAAGGAGGAAATATAATGAAAAGTACCAATAGAAATTGTGGTCACGTTATTTCCGAGACTAGAGAGAGTCAAAGATCAGCAGCCTCTATTTACAATAGTAATTACAGTACTGCTTATGTAAGTAGTGTCTCTTTCTCACGTGAGGAAATGAATGATGCTTATGCAAAAGCTCGTTCTAATGAGAGACTAAGCTGTGGCACCAGAAAATAAAAACCCTGAATATAACTGGATATATGAGCGATTAGTCGCAGATGAGAATGATCTTATCGGGGCAATCGCTTATATTCTTTATAAGCAACATAAAATTGAATTTATTAAAAAAATTGAAGCAGAATATTCTACAAGTCCAACACCAGATCAGTGGCTTGAGTTTCATAGAACTACCTGTCTTGAATCAAATATTATTAATTATCAGAAACGTGCAGAAGATCTAGTTAGTCAATTTCTTAAAAATATGTTAAGTGAACATGTGGAGCATTTAGAAGCTCAAGCTGATCAGAGAATGGCTGCTAGAGTAGAGCTAATAACTGGATCTTTAAGAGAAAAAATAGCTGAATTAGAAAACTCAATTAATGGTAACCATATTTTGGTTCAAGCAGAAATTACCAATAAGAAAAGTATACTGAATCGATTAGGTGAAGCTTTTCTTAATATCCTCTATGGTTTAGCGATTATCGCTATTATTGGAGGGGTATTTAATGGATACAAATGGGTTTCTAAAATGAATAGTCATGCAGAAAAAGTTTCAGGAATAAATTAACTTTACCTTACTTCAGTAAAACCACCACAGGGTGGTTTTTTTAATATCTGGAATATACTGATAGTGAAATGTAATTATTAAAAACATATAATGTTAACAATGATTTATATTGAAAATTAATATGTTAGAAAAACTTTTTTATACATTGGGGTTATCTATTTCTTTAGCGGTTTTAGTTAGCTGCACTAAACAAGCTGAACATAAAGCACTACCTCCTTCAGTTGAAGCGCAGTTCATGAGTGCGGACCAACAAATAGGGAAGATGCTAGATGCTCTAGAGAATCGAAACGTACCACTGGATCAGAAGCAGGAAATTTTATGCAAGACATATCCTGAAGTCTACAAAAAGCAATATATGCCAGCTCTACTCAAGCTTTCACCGAATCTCTACACAGAGGAAATTCTATTAAGAGATTTTAAGGTGGTGATTAGCTTTTATAAAAAAACTTTTGTCGTTAATTGTGGTTGATTTTTGTCACTTAAGAATCTAATAGTATATAGCTTGCATCAACAAGTGTTCGACAAAATAGATTTAATTTCTTAAAGGTGATAATTTGTGTCAAATCAAACAAAAATCATATTTGGTTCAGTAATTATCATACTGTTTATTGCGGGTTCTAACTATTTTAAAGATTTAAATTTATTAAACTTCGGACAAAAAGCTGGGACCTCAGCCGGAAAAGAGATTAATAGAAACATGAATAATAATTAAACCACCTTCGGGTGGTTTTTTATTGTACTAGCTGTTAAATTTTACTCATTGTTAAAATGGGTATTTCAATGAAAAGATTATTGTTTTTATGTTTATTAGTTGGATTAGCTGGGTGCAAAGAAACGCAAACAGGTTTTGATAAAAACCTTTTCAATACTTCTTATAGCAAATGTGTAGATTATTTAACTAACTCTTTGAAAAGCCCTTCAAGTCTTAAAGTTCGTGAAGCGAATATTTCAGCTAGTACAGCGAACGCCGAAGATATTAATAGCGTATTTGGTGATTTAATTACTAAAAATGGAATCATAGAAGAAAATATAAAAACTGAAAAAGCACGCTTTAGAGAATTGTTAGTAAATATTGATTATGAAGCACAAAACTCTTTTGGCGCATCCATTAGAGGGCTTTATCAATGTAAATACATCACTAGATTGAATAATGCTGAAACTAGTCCAAAGCCTTTAAATATTTATCTATACAAGTTGATTAATGATGGTGAAGACATCAATCTTGGTGTGAATATTCCTATATCTGACTTGAATGGCTCAAATTTCTTTATAAATAGTGATATCAAAAAAATTGTAGGTACAGCCGAAAGTCAATTTAGTGAAACTGATAGCAAACGTTATAAAGAAGTTGAAAGTATAAATGAATATAAACGTCTCGATAATGAAGCTGAAAAGCTTCGACAAAGTTGGGATGAGTCATTTTCTTAATTTATTCAATGTTCCTAACTAAATAGTATTTAAGCTAAATCTTTAACCCGCTACGGCGGGTTTTTTATTGCCTAGAGGAAAGTAAAATGGCACAAGAATCTCGTCTGGTCATTGTTATTGATTCGCAAAATGCTGAACGCAATGCACGAAATCTAGGTAATGAGCTTGATAGCATTGAACGTAAAGGAGATTATGCTTCTAAGTCAATGGATGGCTTATCTGTAGCTACCCGTCAGCTTGCAGGATATATGGCTGGATTGATTACTGTTAGTGCTGCAATCTCTAAGATGGATACATACACAGGACTTCAAAACCGTCTTAAATTAGTGACTAATAACCAAGTAGAGCTAAATAAAGCAACTGAAGATACGTTCCGAATTGCTCAAAAGACATATTCTGCTTGGGATTCAGTTTTACAGGTGTACCAGCGCTTTAGTGATAATGCCAAGACATTAAATCTTACGATGGAAGATACTGCCCGATTAACTGAAACCGTATCAAAAGCTGTGGCTATTAGTGGAGCAAGTGCGGAGGCCGCTGATGCAGCATTAGTACAGTTCGGACAAGCTCTTGCCAGTGGTACATTACGTGGTGAAGAACTGAATTCTGTAATGGAGCAAACCCCTGCTTTAGCAAAAGCTATTGCACAAGGCATGGGTATTACAGTGGGGCAATTACGTTCAGTAGCCGCAGAAGGAAAGATTACTTCAAAAGAAATCGTTAAGGCCCTTAATAATGTCCAAGACGATGTTGATGCGCTGTTTGCTAAAACTGATATCACAATTGGTCAATCACTCACACTTTTAAATAACGAAATTACTAAGTTTGTGGGTGAGGCTGGTAAAGGTAGTGGGGCCGCACAGGTATTAGCTGGATCAGTTCAAACTCTTGCAAGTAATTTAGATTTAATTGCAGATGGGGCATTGGTAGTTGGTATTGGGTATATCACTCATGCAATTTTAATGAAGAGCGCAGCAGTTAAGGATGGAATAACATCGACTTTAGCTAGCCGCCAAGCATCAGTATTAAACGCTCAAGCTGAATATGCAGAAGCTACAGCTACCTTGAATGCGGCTAAAGCGCATCTCGCGAATGTCCGAGCCACAAACGCAGAAACCCAAGCTAAATTTGGTGCAACTGCGGCAGCTACACGTTATGCACAGGCACAAGCAGCAGTAACTGCTGCTACAAATGCACAAACCGCTGCTCAATCAAGACTCTCAGCAGCTTCTTCTTTGGTTGGCAGTATTGGCAGTCGAGCATTAGGACTTATCGGCGGTCCAATTGGCGCAATTACCCTAGGTGTATCCGCTCTGGCTGCAACATATACTTATTTTAAAGGTAAGGCAGAAGAAGCGAATAGAACACTTGCTGAACAAGCCGAAGTGGCTAACCGTACTGCTGAAGAATTAAAAGGGTTAAAAGGTGAGGCAAAAACCAAAGCTATTAATGACTTAACAACGGCCTTTAAAGCTCAAAATGAGGAGTTGAAAAAAACAGAATTGGCCGTTGGTTCAGCCTTAATTGATATTCAAAACTTCGGTAAAGGCAATGTTGAACTTACAAGGATTTCTAATGAAGCTCGATTGGGCACAATTAGCTACAAGGAGGCTATGGAGCAACTTGCTAAACAGAAGTTACCCCCAAGCTTAAGAGATGCATTAAAGGAGCAAATCGACAAATACAATGAGGCTTATGAAAAGGCTGATAAGACGAAAACAGCCATTAAATTGTTTGGTATCGAAGTTACCTTAACGGGTAATAAAGCCCAAAATGCAGCAATTGAGCAACAGAAGCATGCTGATGCTATCAAGAATACAAAACAGGCTGCAGATGAGGCTCAAAAGTCCTTACAGAAATTGTATGCAGATAAATTGTGGGATACGCAATTTGTCGAGATAGTAATGAAAAAGGGTTTTTCTGAGTCTCAGGCTAATGATTTATTGAAGCTTTATAAAGATTCATTAGCTAAGGGTCTTAAGGCAGCAGACCGAGAGGCTATGAAAGCATTAACGGATACTTGGAAAGCAGAAGAATCAATCAAAGCCATCACGGATGCTAGAACTGATTCTATACGGGAGCAAAACAAGGAGCTTAAAAATCAGCAAAAAGTACTAAATGTAAATGCGAAAGTCCTAGCAAATGCTTCAAAATTCGGCTTTGCAGATCTAGAGTCTAAATACAAACTCCCATCAGGAACATTATCCGCGATTCATATGATCGAATCTCGAGGTAATGCAAAAGCCTATAACAAAGAAACCGGGGCCACTGGTGGATTTCAGTTTCTCGAAGGTACTGCCAAGCAATATGGCATAAAAGACCGCACTGATTTAGCACAGTCTGCTGAAGGTGCGGCTAAGTACATGTCTTATCTTTTGAAGCTTTTTAAAGGTGATTTAGAAAAGGCTGTACGTGCATACCATGCAGGTGAAGGCAATGTAATGAAGGGTAAAGGTATTGGTAAAAATAATAATCAATACTGGAAAGACTATCAAAGTTACATGGCTGGTATTAATGGCTATTCTGCTGGTGATATTTCATCAAAAGACTTTGATAAGCTTATTCAAGATACCACTAAAATGGCCGAGGAGCAGGCAAAACTTCGCCTTCAATTAGAAAATGAGGTTGCTAATCAAGTAAAAAAGATTAGGAATGATCTGGCCAAAAAACTTGAGGATGTTGATAAAGCTAACTTTAGCCCGGAACGTAAGGCTGAAATAAAAGCAGAACTTCAAGCACGTGCAGATAATGATATTGCTATTGCTGAGCAAGCTACAAAGACTAAGTTTGATTCATTCCGTGATTTCACCAAGTCGGAAGAGCAGCTTTTAAAGGACAGTTTTGCAAAACGTCAATTTGAAGCCGAACACGACTTAGAGATGACAAAAGAACAGCGTAAAGAAGCTGTTAATTTGTTAGCTCAACAGTTGCAACAAGAATTAGGTTTACTAAAACTTGCTCAAGAGCAACGTTTGTTTCAAGCTAAATTATTCTTGCTTTCAGAAACTGAGGCAATGCAAGAACGCTACCGATTGGAGCGAGAAGAAATTGCTAAAACAGTAAAAGATGAGGAGGAAAAACGTAAGCGACTGGCATTATCACGTGATCAAGAACGATTAGAAGCACTTGATCGTGCAGCAAAAGCTGGTCAAGCATGGGGTGGTATTCAAGCTGATATGAATGGCAGTGGTGAGTTCTATAGACTAGATCAAGAACGATCTAGCCGCCTAAGTGCCGCGACAAATCTACTTGATAGTCAGCAAGGTGTGGTTAATTTAAATGAACAAAATTCTATTGAGGCTTTAAATGCACAATTTGAGCAACAGCTTATAAGTCAGCAGGATTACGAAAACCAGAAAACTGCGATCATTCAAGCTGCTCAAGAGCAACGGAATCAAATTTACAGTGATTATGCTCAGAACGTTAAGGACGTTGAAGACAAGTATCAACAAGATCGATTAAACGCTCAGATTGCCCTTGGTGGACAAATGATGGGTTCAGTCACTTCGATGTTTGGTTCAATGTTTGGTGAACAGTCCAAAGCCTATAAGCTCATGTTTGCTGCAGATAAAGCTTATGCAATTGCAGCTGCAGGTATTGCCATCCAGCAAAATATCGCAGCTGCTTCAAAAGCTGGTTTCCCTTATAACTTGCCTTTGATTGCTGGAGCCGTTGCACAAGGTGCTAGCATTATTGCTAACATCAGGGCAATTAAAGATCAAGGCTTTGCGGACGGTGGTTTCACTGGTCGAGGTGGGAAATATGAAGTTGCCGGTGCTGTGCACAAAGGCGAGATCGTATGGTCCCAAGAAGATATTAAACGCTGGGGTGGTGTTGGCTTAGTTGAGAAAATGCGTAAGAGCTCAGGCCCTGAAGCATTCCTCAACAATAATGCTTCAGCTGATAATATCATGCGCCGTGCAATGATGAGCTCTAATGCTTTTATAGAAAGCCAAAAGCAATCTGACATCTTCAATCAACCGGTTCAAGATGGCCAGATTATTTATAAGGGTAATAGTCGTGTACCTACTGCTTCTTCAGCAAGCTCTGATCTATTCCACGACGGAAAAGTTTACTTCTCTTCAAATGGTTTAGTTCAGGATCGCTCAAATCTTGATGAC
>NZ_AMSS01000056.1 GCF_000313935.1 Acinetobacter sp. WC-141
CTGCTGGCGTTGAAGCTGCTGCTCCACCCACAATATTTAGCTTCTCACCCAGTTTACGGTGTACGTCTGCTCCACTATTACCAGCAAAGTTCAAGCCTTTATCAGTAAGGTCATTTACGCCATTAGTCACTTTGTCATCTACAGACTTAATTGCATCATGAACCGTGTTTTTACCCGTTCCACCAATATTCTGGGTAGACAGGCTACCATCCGGATTAACAACTGTATTTCCACCAATACTATTTTTGATGCTGTTAGAAATCTTATGAATTTGACTGCCGTTTACC
>NZ_AMSS01000057.1 GCF_000313935.1 Acinetobacter sp. WC-141
AATCTTGTACTTCATCCAAAGTATCAAATAAATGCTTGCTCAGCCAACTATAACGTATGGTCCGATTATAGCGTTCAATATACGCATTCTGCTGTGGCTTACCCGGTTGAATATATTCAATACGAATACCGTGCTCAGTAGCCCAGCGCACAAATTCGTGACTGATAAATTCGGGACCATTATCGCATCGGATCACTAACGGTTTTTCTCTCCACTCCAGCAATTGATTCAACGTACGAATAACCCTGATTGTGGGCAATGAGAACCCTGCTTCAATGGCTAGGCCTTCGCGGCGGTAATCATCAATCACATTCAATAATCGAAACTTGCGACCATCGGAAAGCTGATCATGCATAAAATCTAATGACCAAACCTGATTTTCTCGGATTGGTTCTTTCAATGGTTCAGGCGCATGCCGTTTTAGTCTTCTTCTCGGTTTAATACGCAGATTCAGTGCCAACTCACAGTAAATGCGGTAAACCCGCTTGTGATTCCAGCAGCAACTCTCAACATGCCGTAAATACGAGAAGCACAAACCAAAGCCCCAATCGGAATTTTCCTCAGTGAGTTCAATGAGCTGTTCAGCAATGAGTGCATTGTCATCGCTGAGTTTGGCTTGATAGCGGTAGCAGGTTTCACTAATGCCAAATGCTTTACAAGCCAAACGAATACTAATGGCATGCTGGGCAACTGCCTGTTGTGCCATCTTACGCCGGCAAGATGGCTTTACCACTTTTTTGCCATCGCTTCCTGGATGATTTCGGCCTTTAATCGCTCTTCCGCATACATCTTTTTAAGTCTGGTATTTTCGGCTTCTAGCTCTTTCAGTCGAGCCATTAATGATGTATCCATACCACCATATTTGGCACGCCATTTATAAAAGGTAGCATTACTCATGCCGTGTTCACGGCAAAGGGTCGCTACAGGTGTGCCAGATTCTGCCTGTTTCAAGATGGACATGATCTGACTGTCAGTAAATTTAGATGTTTTCATGCAGAATCTCCTGCTCGTATCTTAAGAGAAAATTCTACTTTTAGATCCTTTTATTTTTAGGGGGGATTACCTTGCTAAACAATTTGCTATAGATTTTGGTGCTATTTATTATGATTTAGATGAGCACTTTATACTTAAAATAGGAAATATTTCTCAATTCATAGCCAAATATGGTTATAAAGAATATGCTATTAAAAACATTGAGTTATATAAAAATTTAATAACAACTATAAACCCTGATCTAGTAAATATAATTGTATGTTCATCAGGATTTATGACTTATCCTAATGAACTTATGGAAAGTTATCCTGAGATAAAGACTCAGATTGAAAAAAGTTCTTTAACCTTTTTACTTTTACCTTCTTTCGAGCTTGAAATTTGCGTGAAGGAAATTGTAAAAAGACAATTACAAAGAGAATATTTAAATTGCTCTTCATGTAGTGAAGAAAGGAAAATTAGAAACAGATTCCCTTTATATATAAATTTAAAATGCCAAAGAATTTTAACAAATGAAGAGCCTCAAAAAATAGCATGTGAGCTATACAAACACATTTTTTAAATTGATAGAATTCACTCTTAAAACTATTTAATACGACCACTATGTTAGAAACAGAACAATTAATTTTATTTCTTTGAAGCATCTGCAACTGGAAAATCAAGCTCAAAGCACACACCCTCGAACGTGTTATAAACTCGATAGCGGCCATAATGCAGATCCATAATTGAAGCAACAATCGATAAACCTAATCCACCTGTCTGATTCTCATCACTTCGACTTGAATGGCATTGATAAAATCTTTCAAAAAGATGCTCAAGTTGATGCTCAGCAATTGAAATACCACCCGTTACCACCGTCAGGCTCATCCATTGCGTATGCTCAAACATCTTATGTTTAGTTGTGATATGAATAGTCCGCTTGTCACCACCATGAACCAGCGCATTTAAAACAAGATTATAAACAGCTCTTTGAAATAACTCTGGATCTGCAAATAACGTTTTAGCCTCTAAGTTAAGACTAAAATGACAATTTTGTGCCTCAGCCTGATATTCAAAAATCTGGCATAGCCCATCTATCACATCTTGGATGTTTATCTCTTGTTTGTTTACAAGAACCATTTTCTGGTCGGCTCTTGCCAAGAAAAGCATGCTATCAATCATGCGTTTTAATCTGTGGTAGTCGTCTAAATGAGACACCAGCAAATCTTCATATTGCTCAACTGATCGTGTGCCAGTTAAAGCAATCTCGGTTTGCCCAATCAGATTATTTAAAGGTGTGCGGAACTCATGAGCAATATCTTCAGAAAAACGGTTGAGTTGCGTATAGCCTTTTTCGATACGCTCAAGCATGTGGTTTATATCTTTTGAAAGCAGCTCAATTTCTAAAGGTGAATTTGACAGATTTAACCGTTTCTGTAACTGGTTTACGTTAATTGAATGAGTTTGCTTACGAAGCTGTTGTAGTGACCTTAAACCGAAATGACACGCTAAAATGCAAAGCACAAAGATTGCAAACACCCCCCCTACCATATACATCAAGAGATTCTCTTGAAAAGGTGAAAGAATATTGATTCGTTCCGACCATTGTTTACCGGCAATGAGTAGATAAGGCTCGTTATTAATCTTTATGGTTTTCCAAGCAATTCGTGTTGGATATGGATTGTTGACTAAATCTTGAAATTGAAGACTGTTGCGCTGTGCAAGCTCAGGAAACTGAATATGTAGCGGATTAATATTAATTAAAGTTTTGTCTTTATGAATGAGCAGAAACAAGTTGTCTTGATTGCCAAGCATATTTTGGTAAAGCTTAGGCCGCGCAATAATTTGCTCTACATTTTCGCTATCTTGCAGCAAAATTTCCAAACGGTTAATTCTGTCTGCTAATGCTTTATCTTGTTGCTTTAATAAAATTTGATTAATGCCTAAATAGGTCATAAAGCCGACTGAACATAAAATTAAGGCAGAACAAAGCGTGACCAGTAATGTAATACGAACTTCAAGAGAACGCAGAAATTTAAAGTTCATAAGCTAACCGAAATTTTATAGCCCAAACCACGCATGGTATGAATGAGTTTTAATTCATATCCCTCATCAATTTTGCTTCGTAAACGGCGTACCGCGACGTCAATAAAGTTAGTATCAGTGTCAAAATTAATATTCCACACTTCGGAACCAATTTGTCTGCGCGTCACAATTTGCTCTTTGTTGAGCAGCAGGTAACGCAATAAATTAAATTCGGTTTTGCTCAGCTCAATCAGGTTTCTATTACGCCATACTTTATGACTGACCAAATCCATTTTTAAATCGCTAATAGCTAGCTCATTTTCTTGCAGATATTGCTGTCTTCTTAACAGACTTTTAATACGTGCCAACAGTTCAATATAGGAAAAAGGTTTAGCTAAGTAATCGTCTGCTCCCAACTCCAAACCTTTCACTCTATCCATCACCTGATCTTTTGCCGTTAAGAAAATCACCGGAATTTTTGAAAACTGGCGTAGGACCTGTAATACGCTCCAGCCATCTATGTCCGGCAACATCACATCAAGAATAAGCAAGTCATGTTCATCTCTCTTTAGCATTTCCAAACCTTGAAGCCCTAAGTGAACACACTCTGCTTGATATCCAGACTCTTTTAATCCTTTGACCAAATAAGTGGCGATCTTGATCTCGTCTTCAATAATAAGGATACGCATTTTCTAAAGACTCATTTGAAAGATGACAACTTTGTAATGTGATTGTCATGCTTGAAATTAGGCAATTTGTTTAAGATTTTCAAAATGACCTAGAGGCAAATCATAATGAACAAATTGAACTGGCTGATGTTAACAGCCGCGTTATTGGGTAATAGTACTTTTGCACAGCCCCCTGCTTTGAATCAAGTCTATTCATTAGATATTAAAACTGCACACCTATTAGCCGACAGTGCGAAAGAGGCATGCAAAAAATTAAATCAAAACATTGCAGTCGTTGTTGTGGATCGCGGCGGTAATCCATTAACTGCCGAACGCCATGAGTTGGTAGGTCCGCATAATCTAATGGCTGCCGAGAAAAAGGCCTATACCGCGTTATCTACCAAAACATCGACCTTAGTTTTAAGCCAAAACAGTAACCAAAACCCCGATGCAAAAAATTTAACCACCGTAGCAAATTTACTTTTGTTAGGAGGCGGCGTACCTGTTCGTTTTGAGAACCAAGTGATTGGAGCGATTGGGGTTGCGGGTGCTGGTGGCGCACAAAATGACAATCAATGCGCAAGCAAAGCTATTGAAACCGTTTTTCATTCATAAGGAGTTCATCATGTCTAAATCATTTATTGCTTTATCTTCGTTATTTATAGCTTCGGCTACATTTGCACAAAGTAACCCACTCAGTGTGCATGTGTTAAATCTAGAAACTGGTTTGCCCTCTTCTCAGGTTGAAGTCGTTTTAGAAAAAAATACCAATAACCAGTGGGTTAAACTCAACCAGCAAGTGACCGATTCAAATGGTCGTATTGCAGCGCTCTATCCAGAAAATAAAAAACTAGAGCAAGGTGTTTATAAAGTTACCTTTAAAACTGAAGACTGGTTTAAAAAGAACAAACAACAAACTTTTTTTGCCGAAGTACCTGTGATTTTTAAAGTGGATGGCAGCGTAAATCACTACCATATACCCCTACTTCTAAGTCCTTATGGTTATTCGACCTATCGAGGCAACTAAAATAAAAAACCCCTTTATCTGTTTTGCACACATAAAGGGGCTGATTAAAAGCATTTCGTTTTACGAACAAACACCATTGCTAATAACCGCTTTTTTGTTCGAATCTAGAGCCACAATTGAAGAAGAAATAAGATTAATGATCTGGCTCATGGCCTCACTTGAAGCACTGACAATGCCTTCCATTTTTTTAGCTTTTTGATCGATCGGCTGTTTAAAAGCAATTCTACAATTTAGCTGTGCTCCTCGATTAGTGATGACTTTTGCATTAGCTGACTCTAATTGAGTTGGAGGTATTTGACGCTTCACCACCCAAGACACTGCAATATTAATATTGCTGTTATCTACAATATCAAAATGAGAGAAGTCTGTAGAAACTCGATATAAAGGCTGATTATTTCCAGAAAGCCCACTGCTATAACTGTCAATTGCCCCTAGTTTTTGTTGTAAACCCGCAGACAAGGTATCGCGTAATTGCGTACCCATGGTCGATGTCCAGCGCTCGTTGTTTAACACCTTAGACTTGCCACTACTGTCTTGTAGCACTATAGGCGCACGGTCTAATCGGTCTGGAATCCCGACTGGCAAGACCTCAATCACTTGCACAGTTGATTTTGTAGCCGCAGTGACTTTAGGGGACATCGTGTAATAGTTCGGTGTTGGTGAACTTGAACATGCTGTCATAGCAACTGCCGTTAAAAACAGGCCAGTCCCAAGCAGCCATTTGGCTGCTTTAGGGTGCTGAAAAGATCGATTATTTTTATTTTTCATCATCGGCCTCTGGTGTCTTACCACGAATAATTGATTCAGGATGTTGTTCAATATAGTCTGCCATTAACTGTAAAGAAGCTGCCGCACGTGTCATTTGCTGCAATGCTTTGCGGACGTCTTGTTGCAACGGTGCATCACTCGACAAGATAGACTCAGATGATCTTACCGTTTTACGAACATCGTCTAAGGTTGCCTGTAAACCAGGTGCCACTTTACCATCTAACTGTTTAACCAGTTTATCGGTAGAGGCAATAGCGGTGTTCATATTGTTAAGCGTTTTACGTACATCTTGCCCAATTTCCACTAACGGGAATTTCGTTAATTTATCAGCAATCTGAGAAACTTGTGCTTGTAGGCCGCTCAGTTCAGTTGGTGTCGTTGGAATCACCACACGATCATCACTCAGAATTTGTAATGTGGCTGGTTTAGCTTTAGGGAACTTATCTAGGGCAATGTAGTTTTGACCTGTGAGAAGGTTGCCCGTTCTCATTTGAGCACGCCATCCATGTTCAACAAAGTTCTTGAAAATTACACTATTTGGATTAAGCGCCTGACCATTTTCAACACGTGAAGGATAGATAACTGCCTCAACACGCATGCGAATCTGTTTATAGTTGTTATAAAACTCTGCATTAATCGATTTAACGTTACCAATTTCAATGCCCATGAAATCAATTGGTGCACCGACTGCTAACCCACGCAATGAATGATCAAAATACATAATCACGCCACGAGGTTGTCCATCCAGCTCTTTTAATGCCTCAGATTTTGAGTCCCAAAGATTAAAACGACTATGATTCGCGGCCGTCGTAGCATGCGAATTTTCTGGGTATCCGAAAGCAATACCACCAGCGACAATACTTGCCAGAGATTGAGTATCTAAATTAAAGCCTGAAGCATTTAAGGTCACATCAATACCACTCGCCTGCCAAAAACGTGCATCGGTAGTTACAAACTTGTCATACGGCGCACGGATAAAAGTTTGCAATTCAACATTTTTACCATCTGCGGATAATTTATAAGCTGTAATTTGCCCCACATTAATTCGACGATAATAAATTGGAGAACCGACATCTAAGGAACCTAAATCATCTGCATTCAAGAAAAATATTTTGCCTGGAACATCTGAAGATATCACTGGCGGTACTTCTAAACCTGTAAATTCAAATTTTTTCTCTTCTGATTTCCCCCCATCGACTTCAATGTAAGAACCTGACAATAAGGTGTCTATTCCTGAAACTCCACTCGTCCCAATACGTGGTCGCACAACCCAAAATCGTGAATCTTTTGCTGCAAAGTTACTCGCACCTTTGCGCAAATCAATTCTCGCGATAATGTGTGAACGGTCATCTGAAAGATCAATCTGCCGTACTACACCAATATCCACCTGTTTATAACGGACTGTTGTTTTACCGGCAACTAACCCTTCAGCTGTGCGAAAAGACACATCAATGGTAGGGCCATGAGACAATAGCGCTTTTACAGCTAATGAAAGCGCGATTAAAAGAGCAATTAATGGAATCAGCCAGATTAATAAAGGCTTCCATCGACTTTTCTTTTCTTGGGGTTCTGGCAAATCATTCATGTTATCCAGTTCAACATCTGTATCACGATGATCTGAGTTACCAGGGGTTATTTCATTTTCAGACATACTCATTGTTCTTTTATTGACTGGGATTAATAGAATCACTATTCAAAGGCGGATGTTCTGCCTGAATAATCGTTGTTTTTTCAGAAGCAAAAGAAGAAGGTTTATTTGTATTTTGAGAAGTATAGAAATTATCCCAAATAATACGTGGATCAAAACTTAAGGATGCAAACATGGTTAACACCACAACCGCACCAAAAGCAATCGAACCCGGCCCTGCTAAAATTGTAGCAAGCGATTGAATCTGAATGAGTGCTGTTAAAAGCGCCACCACAAAAACATCAATCATCGACCAACGTCCAATAAACTCGACAATTCGATATAATTTAACGCATTGCTCAGGTAAAAACTTCCAACCGGCTGAAGATTGTAGATATACCGCAAATAATAAAAAATACAAAATCAGCAGCTTCAGCATTGGAATAAAAATACTGGCCATGAAAATGACAACTGAAACCAGATAGTCTCCACTTTGCCAAAAGTAAATGACCCCACTCATGATCGTGTCTTGCTGACTCCCTAAAAGTGAGTCAGTTACTGTCATTGGCAGGACATTGGCCGGAATATAGAGAATAGTTGCAGCTACGACTAAGGCAAAAGTTCGATTTAAACTTGCTGGTTTGCGTGAATGCAACACGCTATTACATCGAATACAACGTAAAACTTGAGGCGTTTTATCTCGTCGTCTTTTTTCATTTTGAGCAGAATTTACGACACCACAGCAGTGACACACAATTAATGACAGATCTTTGGCTCTTGGATATTGCTTAAGAACCATCCCATGCTGCGAGCTTTTTGCTTGGGTCACATTTTTTATTGTTTTCATGGCAGTGACCTATCAATTTCGTTCCATATATCACTCACCTTGATGGAAGTAATATAGACCAACAATACACTTAAGATTGCGAATGCCCATAACGCAATCTCGGGAATCACCAATACCATTCCCATTAACTTCACAAGCGTGACCAAAATTCCGATCAAAAAGACCTCAACCATTCCCCACACTCTCATAAAAAAAAGTGTGCGTAAGGCAATCACCAAAAACGTTGGTCTTTTCTTTAATACACTCACTGTACCCAGCACATAGGAAAGTAATAAAAGATAGGAAAGCGGCACAATAAAAGTAGTAATTAAGATGAGGACGCCCACGAAACCCCGATCATAATGAAACATCACCCAGACAGCGCCAAGTAAAGTGGTTTCAGAGGTATTTCCTTGTAGTTCAATTTTTACAATGGGAAAGCTATTGGCAATAATAAATACGATTAAGGCAGTTAAAATTAAAGCTAACAATGTTGAAAAAGGTTTAGTGTGCCGATAGAGTTCAGCACCGCAGCATATGCAATAAGCTCTTTTTCCATAAGCAAGCGGCATTCTACGATAGACAGTATCGCACTCCTCACAACCTGCTAATTCTTTAAGCTTCATAGTTATACTCTGAAATTTATAGTTTTACTGTATCAGTAACTGCTTGCTACAACGCTTGCATAGAATTGTATGTATAAGCAATGTGCCAAACTAATCTCATTTCTTCAAGAAAAAATTAGTGACCGCATCGATGAATTCTGATATACGCTGAATTATCAGGAGACTTTCCCTTGGGAGATTCTAGGCAGCCAACTTATAAAAGTCTTCGGCCATTTGATTTGGTGTCTTAAAACCCAAACCCTTTTGAATTCTTCGATGATTATAAAATAACTCAATGTATTTTATAATATCTGCTTTGGCTTCTTCTCTGGTTTGATAGTTGTAATGATGCACTAACTCATTTTTCAGTATTC
>NZ_AMSS01000058.1 GCF_000313935.1 Acinetobacter sp. WC-141
AACTCGATACCAAAGCACCAGCCTCAACCACAAAACTAATCTCACCTGTAGTTGGTAAATCACCTCTTTGCATCTGATATAAGCGCGCAAGATTAATATCGAGCTGGTCGTATCGAATGTAGATCGGTGAATCATCAACTGGTACATCAATAAAATCTTTATCGTTGAGGTAATACCGCACATCGTAATTGACTGCAGTAATTGTATTTGAGAATTGGTCAACAGGATCTTTCTTTGCCACCAGGTAAGGTAGTGAGTCCTTTGTATCGTCATTAACAACCGTATAGATCGTATTAACGAAATCATCTGCACTCAATTTAAGAGCACTATTTGGTAAGCGTCCTAAAACTACTTTGTTCTTGGCTGAACCAGCAGTAACTGGAATAAGGTCAACACTGCCATCTCCCATTTGCAGATAAATGACGTAATTTTTACCTGCTATGAAATCGACATCATGGCTCAATGTAAGAATTAAGCCTTCTTGCTTTGTCACCTCACCACTTTGATGAATTCCATTTCGATAATCAGCTACAGCGATGCGATCACGTAAAACCAGTAATTCTGATTCTGGTGCTGCATCAAAGGTGATGGATTTACGCTGAAAGCGAAGTTTGTTCCAAAGCCGGTACGCATTGAAATGTGCTTGCCACTTGTTACGTACACCTACCGATTTCACCTCTTTTGGGTTCTTGGCTCCTTTATCCGGCAAGTAGATATTGATGCGGCTATCATC
>NZ_AMSS01000059.1 GCF_000313935.1 Acinetobacter sp. WC-141
TTATCTGACGTACAGCGTACATACTCATTTTTATACCCTGAGCTTGTAAGTATTTGGTTAATCGAATATAACCATAGCTCTGCTTTGTCTCCTCATGGGCTATTTTCACCAATATCGTCTGTTGATTTCGTTGAATCGTTCTTTTGCTCACGCCTCTCTTGAGCCAATCATAAAAACATGAAACTGAAACATGAAGTAATCGAGCCATTAAGGTAATTGGAAAAGAATATCTTTTTTGTTTCATATAGGCGTACCTTACTGACTTTCTTTGGCAAAGTACGCTGCTGCCTTTTTTAAAAATTCACGTTCCATTTCAGCTATTTTGAGCTGTTGTTTGAGTTTTTTATTTTCTTCGAGTAGAGCGTTTAGATCAGGTGATTACTGTTTTGTACCTGCTAAAGTTCCAGCCTTTGCTTTGGTATTCCAATTTGAAAGAGTTTGCATTGAAATGCTAAGTTGTCTGGCTGTTTCCGAGACATTGCCTTGATTGGCTTCAATTAATTTGATGGCTTCAGCTTTAAATTCTGTGGTGTAAGTCTTGTGTTTCTTGCTCATGGTAAACTCCTGATGAGTGTGTTTAGTTTACCAAGTTAAAACCTCCTGTTTTTTCAGCACACATCAGTTCAGATGGCGAAGTATTTAGAGGAGTTGGGTTGTGGTGAATGATACATCTAACTTCATTTCAGGTTTTGGAATTATTCCAAATGATTGGTCTTGTAAAACTGCCAATGAAATTTGCACAAAAATTTCTAAAGGGACTACTCCGCCTAAATCAGAGATTTCTAATGAAGGTAAAATTCCTTTTTTACGAGTTAATAATTTAACTTTTTATGGTCGTTTAGCACTAGATTCTGATTTCATATTTGTATCAAAACAGTCTCACGAAAATTTTCTATCGCGTTCAATGGCATTTCCTAATGATATTTTGATGAATATCGTAGGTCCTCCTTTAGGGAAAACAGCTCTACTTGATGACAGCTATCCTGAATATAATATGAATCAGGCGATTGTATTTTACCGGCTACAAAAAAATCTTGTTGATAGTAAATATTTTCTAGAGTTTTTAAATAGTTTTAAAGCTCAACAATGGTTACAGTCTAGATCTAAAAAGACTTCTGGTCAGCAGAATTTAACTATTGAGATATGTAAAGATTTACCAATTATTTTGCCACCATTAGTTGAGCAAAAGAAAATCGCCCAAATCCTTTCAACTTGGGATCAAACGATTTCAGCGACTGAAAAACTACTTAAGAATAGTCAAGAGCAGAAAAAAGCATTAATGCAACAGTTGCTGACGGGTAAGAAGCGTTTGCTTGATGAAGCTGGAGTGAGTTTTAGTGAAGAGTGGAAAGAATATCCACTGGGGAATCTAGGTAATACTTTTACAGGGCTGACGGGTAAAACTAAAGAGGATTTTGGAAGTGGTGTTCCATACATTACTTACATGAATATCTTTAAAAACAACCGAATTGATATTAATCAAGTCGATTATGTGATTGTTACAGAAGATGAAAATCAGAACTCTGTACGCTATGGGGATATATTTTTTACAACATCTTCTGAAACTGCTGAGGAAGTTGGTATGTCATCAGTTCTATTGGAAGAAGTGGAAAGACTATATCTTAATTCCTTTTGTTTTGGTTTTAGATTAAATAATTTTAAAATTTTACTTCCTCAGTTTGCAGCTTATATTCTGCGTAGCAGCAATATTAGAAAGCAAATATCGATTCTTGGGCAAGGAGCAACACGTTACAACTTGTCGAAAAATCAATTAATGAAGTTAATATTAAAATTGCCAACGATTGCAGAGCAGAAAAAGATTGCCGAAATTCTAACGCTTTCAGATCAAGAAATTGATACCTTGCAGAAAAAACTTGATCGGTTAAAGCAAGAGAAAAAAGCACTCATGCAACAACTTTTGACAGGTAAAAAACGTGTCAAGGTGGCTGCTTAATGATGCAAATGATGCCTAGCTATTACCGCATTATGGCGGGTGCGAAGTCTGTATTTGCTCAAGAGTTTCTAGAGGGCGGCTTTATTGCCGCCAACTGGAACATTGACCAAGACTTAACCCATGACTTACCTGATGATTGGCGTGAGTTTAATCATCGTTTTATTCCTGTCTATCTTGAAGCCTTACCTGATAAAACCAAAATTTCAGCAGGCTTAGCCTGTGGCATGTTACACACCATCTGCAAAGGGATTAAACAGGGAGACATCATCCTTACACCTCGTGGGGATGGTCATTATCTCGTGGGTAAAGTCATATCAGACTATTACTACGTGCCTTCAGGTGAGTTAAGCCATCGCAGAAAAGTCGAATGGTTTGAACAGACTTTGCCTAGAGAACTGATGTCTCAGGAGCTTAAAAACTCATCAGGATCAGCAGGTGCAGTTTGTAATATCACGAAGTATGCAGAAGAGCTTAAAACGCTTATTGATGGTAAAGAAACGGTTGAGCATCTCGAGCCTGATGAAGTAGTCGAAGACCCGACAGCTTTTGCTTTAGAAAAGCATTTGGAGCATTTTCTTGTTGAAAATTGGTCTAAAACTGAGTTGGGTGCAACATACGACATTTATACCGAAGAAGGTCAATTGGTCGGTCAGCAGTATCCATCGGATACAGGTCCTATCGATATCTTGGCAATCAGTAAGGATAAAAAGACCTTACTTGTGGTTGAGCTAAAGCGTGGTCGTGCAAGTGATCGAGTGGTGGGGCAAATCCAGCGCTATATGGGCTATGTCAAGGATGAGTTGGCTGAAGCGGACCAACAGGTGAAAGGCGTCATCATTGCACTAGAAGATGACTTACGAATTCGTCGTGCTTTGAGTGTGGCTCAGAATATTGAGTTTTATCGTTATCAGTTGAGTTTTAAGCTGATCAAGGGTGGAAATATTAATAATTAAATCAGGTGCTTGATTATTTTATTAAATAAATAAACCTGTAGTTAGATGCTGGATATGTAATATTAAATTTTAATTAAATCAGAGGGTTGTTAATGTTAGATGTATGGGAAAGTCGTCGTGAAGAAAATAAACGTAGAGACAATGATAAGCGTACGGAGTGGGAGCGAGATTATGCTCGTTTAATTCATTCAGCAGCCTTTAGACGCTTGCAATCAAAAACTCAGGTTCTAGGATTGGGAGAGAGTGACTTTTATCGTACCCGCCTGACCCATTCAATGGAAGTTGCTCAAATTGGAACAGGTATTTTGCGAAGTTTAAAAGCAAAATATAAAAATCAAGATCAGGAAATTTATGATGTTTTGCCAGATGAAGCTTTAATGAATGCGATTTGCTTAGCTCATGATATTGGTCATCCACCTTTTGGTCACGGTGGTGAAGTCGCTCTAAACATTCGTATGCGTGAACATGGTGGTTTTGAAGGAAATGGGCAAACATTAAGAATTCTCACGCAATTAGACAAGTACACTGAGAATTATGGCTTAAATCCAACCCGTCGTTTGCTATTAGGGGTACTAAAATATCCATCCTCTTATACAGCAACAGTACAAGAAAGTGCCTATGGGGAGCTCAAATCTCCACGTTGGTTATCTGAGTCTAAAAAACAGAAACCTCCTAAATGTTATTTAGATACCGAAGATAAAGTTGTAGATTGGATTCTTGAACCTCTAAATTCAAACATAATTGAGTTTACTAAATTAGAACCACATAAATCAGGTCATTTGAAACCAGCCAACAAAGCTTTGGATACATCTATTATGGAGCTTGCTGATGATATTTCATACAGCTTACATGACTTGGAAGATGCTATTTCTTTAGGAATGATCACTCGTACAGATTGGGAAGATCATAATCAAGCTCAAGAAAAGGATAGTAATGTTCTTAAAGAAGAACGTTTTAATAGTTGTGGATTTAATAGCATTACTATAGCCGAGAAGCTGTTTTCAAAAGAAAGCTATCAACGTAAGGATCAAATCGGGGATTTAGTCAATTTCTTTATTACAAATATTGAGGTGAAAACTTCGGCTATTTCATCTGCATCTTGTAATTTGATTAAATGGAATGCAGTGTTAAATAAAGAGCACAGATTACTTTTAGATCATATTTTTGAATTAGTGGAAAACAAAGTAATTAAAAGTACCAATGTTCAACAGCTTGAGTTTAAAGGGCAAAAATTAGTTATGGAGTTGTTTGATACACTGGCTTCTGATCCCAAAAGACTTCTGCCAAGTTCAACATTATCTCGTTATGAGCGACAAGATTCAGATTCTAAAAGAATGAGAGTTATTTGTGATTATGTTTCTGGAATGACAGATGATTATGCGACTCGTTTGTATGAGAAGTTACATTCTCCATATAAAGGATCAATATTCGATAGACTTTGATTTTTAGAGTTTTGAAACATATTTAACTATCACAGTACATGTGAAACTAAAGCAAGAGCAAAAGAATGAATCAACTTTACACGCCAAAATTTCAAGAAGAATACAGTGCAAAGCTTCCAGCTTTGACTCTACTGAGTAATTTGGGGTGGTCATTCTTATCCCCATCACAGGCACTCGTTGCCCGTGATGGAAAACAAGACCAAGTTGTCTTACGTCAAATTTTACGTAAAGAGCTCTCTAAGCGTACTTTTCCATTCGCAGGCAAAGAATATCCACTATCGCCAAAATCAGTTGATAACTTAATTGCCGAAATCTGTAGCCCTGCCTTGAATGAGGGCTTACTAACTGCCAACGAAAAAATGTATAACCATTTATTCTACGGCATTCCTGTAACTGAATTTGTGAATGGAAAAAAAGTCAGTCCTACGATCCCATTGATTGATTGGTATAACATCCATAATAACGACTTTTCATATACTGAAGAATTTGCTGTCACACGCTCAGGTGGCGTAGACATACGTAGACCCGATATCATTTGTTTTGTAAATGGTATTCCCTTAGTTGTGATTGAAGCAAAACGCCCTGATAGCCAAGCCAATAAAGGTCCAACGATTAATGAAGGAATTTCTCAGTCTCTTCGTAATCAGCGTCCTGATGAAATTCCCCATCTGTTTGCGTATAGCCAACTTCTTCTTTCAATCAATGGACATGAAGGGCGTTACGGCACATGTAATACGCCTGCAAAATTCTGGGCAGCATGGCGAGAAGAAGATATTTCTGATACAGAAATGTATGCACTTAAGAATAAGAAATTAAGTGCTTCACAAAAACAGAGCCTATTTTCTTATCGTCCAGTCGATGACTTAACTTGGTATGAAAATTTAATTTCAGGTGGAGACTTAGCTGTTACAGGTCAAGATCAACTGCTGATCAGTCTATTAAAGCCTGAACGACTACTTGAAATAGTTCGCCTATATACACTTTTCGACAAGAAAGCAGGAAAAATTGTTGCTCGTTATCAGCAAATCTTTGGTATCAAACGACTCATTGAGCGTATTAGTACGAAGAACAGTAAAGGTGGTCGTGAAGGTGGTGTCATTTGGCATACAACGGGCTCAGGTAAGTCTTTTACCATGGTCTTTCTCAGTAAAGCCTTGATCTTGCATGAAGCTTTAAAACAATGCCGTATCTTGGTTGTCACAGACCGTGTCGATTTGGAAGATCAACTTAGTAAAACCTTTGTATCAGGTGGTGAACTGGCAGGAAAAAGAGATAAGCTAAATGCTATGGCGACTTCAGGTAAACGCTTAGCTGAACAAATTGGCAAAGGTACAGAGCGAATCATGTTCTCTTTGATTCAGAAATTTAACTCTGCAACCAAACTTCCTGAATGTGTTAATACAAGTTCAGACTTCATTGTCCTGATTGATGAGGGACATCGAAGTCAAGGTGGTGAAAACCATGTGCGTATGAAACTAGCACTTCCAAATGCTGCATTCGTAGCATTTACAGGTACGCCATTGCTTAAAGATGAAAAGACCATTAACAAGTTCGGACCTATTGTTCATGCTTATACCATGCAGAGAGCGGTAGAAGATAAAACTGTAACACCTTTGCTCTATGAAGAACGAATCCCTGATTTAGACGTAAATGAACGTGCGATTGATACGTGGTTTGAACGGATTACAGAAGGTTTAAACGATCAGCAAAAAGCAGACTTAAAACGTAAGTTTGCGAGAAAAGGTGAGATTTATACTGCGGATGATCGTATTCGCCTGATTGCGTTAGATATTGCTAATCACTTTGTTAAAAATATTGATGATGGTTTAAAAGGACAGCTTGCTTGCGATAGCAAGGCTTCAGCGATTAAGTATAAAAAGTACTTGGATGAAGCTGGCTTGTTTGAGTCTGCTGTGGTGATGAGCCCACCTGATAGTCGTGAAGGGAATACTGATGTCGATGAATCGACTACCCCAGAAGTGACTCAATGGTGGAAGGACAATGTAGGAACTCAGGATGAGCAAGCCTATACTAAAAAAGTGATTGAGCGTTTCGAAAAAGATGATTCTCTCAAATTACTGATTGTAGTGGATAAGCTCTTAACAGGTTTTGATGAACCTAAAAATGCTGTTCTTTATATTGATAAAAATTTAAAACAGCACAACCTGATTCAAGCAATTGCTCGTGTAAACCGACTTCATCCAATGAAAAAGTTTGGTTTATTGATCGACTATCGAGGTATTTTAAAAGAATTGGACGCCACAATTCTTGATTATCAAGATCTCGCTGCCCGTACCCAAGGTGGCTATGATATCAATGATCTTACAGGTTTATATACGCAAATGAGTTCCGAATATAAGCGTCTACCTCGTTTGTATAAAGCACTTTGGGCAATTTTTGATGATGTTAAAAATAAAAATGATCTAGAGCAGTTGCGTCAAATTTTAGTCCCTCGTATTGAAGAACGTGAGGGTGAGTTGGTCGATATTCACTTGAAAGTTCGTGATGATTTCTATGAAGCACTCACAGAATTCGCAAGTTGTTTAAAAGTTGCGTTGCAGTCAGCAACCTTCTTTGAAGATAAAAGCTTTACTGATGCAGATCGTCAGCACTATAAGGAAACAGTCAAACTATTTACAAGCTTACGTCAGATTGTGAAACGAGATGCTGGAGAAACAGTTGACTATGATCAGTATGCTGAACAAGTCAAAAAACTTCTTGATAAACATGTTGTGGGTATTGAGGTAAAAGACCCTGATGGAGTCTATGAAGTCGGCAAGATGGGTAAAATAGCTCAGCCTGAAGATTGGAGTGAAGAGAAAACACGTAATGAAACGGATATCATCAAAACACGTGTAACGAAGATGATTGAGCAAGAGTTACGTGATGACCCCTATGCTCAGGAGGCTTTTTCTAAGTTGTTACGTCAAGTCATCGAAGAAGCTGAGAAAGAGTTCGATCACCCTTTGAAGCAACACATGCTTTTTAGAGAATTTGAAGAACAAGTTGAAGCTCGTCGTTTAGATGAAATTCCTGATGTGTTCAGTGGTAATAAGCATGCTCAAGCTTATTATGGTGTCTTCAAAAAACTCTTGCCTGATGCATTCTCGATAACAGATCAACAGAATCAAAATAAGTGGATTCAACTAGCTTTTGAGGTTGATACTTCTGTCATGAGCTCTGTAGCTGAAAACTCAATTAATCCACAAAATATTGAAGCGGATATCCGTAAAAAACTATTACCTCAGATGTTCCGTGAATGTAAATCAATTGGTAGTGGTATGGATCAAGCCAAAAAAATCGTGGAAATGATCGTACAAATTACTCGGGTCGGTTTAAATGGGCTCTAGGATGAATACGCTGCCAGAGAGAAAGTTAAGCATTGTTTATGGTGATGAGGTTATTGATTTTGGTGTGCTTGAAAGTCCTAGGCGTACTCAAAAGATACTGATTAAAGTCTATGCTGATTGTCGGGTGGTTGTATCAACACCGTTAAATGCAGATGATAAAACAATCATTGAAGCGGTAAAGCAGCGTAGTCGTTGGATCTATAAACAATTACGAGAGTTCCGTGAACAAAGTAGATTTATCACGCCTCGCAAATATAAAAGTGGTGAAAGCCACTTTTATTTGGGTAAACAATATCAATTGAAAGTGATTCATGATGATACCAAGCCAAAAGGTGCAAAACTTCTGAGAGGAAGATTGGAAGTAAACACCTTGGATATGGGTCTTGAAAGTATTAAATCTTATTTAAATGAATGGTATAGAACCCGAGCAAAAGTCATATTCGAAGCACGTTTGCAACATATTCTAGAACAAGCTTTATGGGTTGAAAATTACCCTGATATTCGTTTGATGACCATGCGAACACAGTGGGGAAACTGCTCCCCATCAGGTGTACTTACGCTCAATCCTCATCTAGTTAAAGCGCCTACAATCTGCATTGATTATGTGATTCTGCATGAACTTTGTCATTTGGTTGAACATAATCATAGTGAGCGTTTCTACCAACTATTGAATCAAGTTATGCCTGATTGGGCGAAAATAAAAAATCAATTAGATATGATGGCGAATAAGTTAATAAATTGATTAAGATTTTTGTTTTTCGACAAGAGTTAAGAAAGGTTCTCTAATTTATTTAAGGAACTCATCAATATTAGAATTTAAGCACTCTAGCCAATCCATTAATTCAAGAATATCGATTCTTCGATCCAAATTCTCTATTTTTGCTACATATGACTGTGGCTTTTTTAAGCGTGAGGCAAGCTCTACCTGAGTAACTTCTTTTAACTCACGTATTCGAATAAGTTTATCAATTAGCTGTTTATAGCGAGGATCATGTATTGAGCTCATAGCTCGACATGTTGTACTATTCTTTTAAATATCCCAAAATGGGATATTTTAGGTTTTGGAGATGTTGTTTAGATATGAATATAAATCATCAACTTAAGTTTAGTTTCCTAGACTTTTTATCAAATCAAACATTCTTTAACTCTGAGTTTAAAAAGATTCGAGCAGAATTTATAAAATATTCTCCTGAATATGAACCTAAAGGATTTTATTCAAAAATCTATATTATTTTTAGGGAATTAGTAAGTCAAAACTTGATATTAATGGATACTAGTAATTGTACGTACAAATATTCATCTAATTATTCAAAAAAAGATATTTGCGATTTAATTACCCAATTGAAATCTTTAGAGGTTGAGAATTGCCTTTCAATGGAATATATACGTGTAAATGAGAATATATCCGATTTATTTCAGGAGTTAAGCATATATAAAAAGTATCTTATAAAATTTCCTAAGTGCTCTGAACTGATTAATCGATTTATAGATCAAAAAGAATCAGAAATTCACCTTTTAAGTTATGAACTAAAAGCTTTGAGGAATTTATTAGAAGCTCAATAGAAGCAGGCTAGCCTTATAAATTTCAATAGAACTGTGGCTGAATAAATCAAGAACAATAGACTTCTTGCGAAAGTAAAAACCACCTCAATATAAATTTCATGAGATATCAGAAATTAAATCGTTTTTCAGATTCTGAATTCAAACGCTTGGTTGGCGTACCTCGACATGTTTTTACTGAAATGGTAGAGGTTTTAGAAAAAGCAGAATCACTCAAAAAGAAATCAGGTCGTCCTCATACTTTAAATATAGAGAATCAATTGTTATTAACTCTCAATTACTTACGGAGCTACAGCACTCAACTGGAATTAGCGGCAAATTACCATATCGCTGAAAGTAATGTGAATCGAACCATTAAAAAGGTTGAAGATGCATTGATGAAATCAAGACGTTTTACTCTGCCAAAACGAAGCATTACCACGGCAGACGAACACTTTAACTGGGTAATTATTGATGCGACAGAATGTTCAATAGAACGTCCGAAAAAAAAATCAGAGTCAGTTCTACAGTGGTAAAAAGAAGAAACATACGCTAAAAGCACAAGTGATCTATCATCCGAACAGCAAACAAATCATAGGGCTAGATATATCGAATGGCAGTCAGCATGATATTAAATTGGCAAGAAAAACGGTTAAGAAATTCAAACATTGTGAATATGTTATGACTGATCTAGGGTACTACGGATTAGAGCAAGATGGCTTTAAATTATTGATGCCAATAAAGAAAAAGAAGAATTTACCTTTATTTGATGTTGAGAAAAAGTACAATAAAATGATTGGAAAAATACGAGTTGTGATCGAACACATTAATAGTCAATTGAAAACATTTAGAATATTAAGTGAACGCTATCGAAATAGACGGAAAAAATTCGGCTTACGCATTAACTTAATTGCTGCACTCGTAAACCGGATAAACTTGCAATAATGACTTTCGCAAGAGATCTTATATATAGATATTTTTATGAAATACTTTATATTTCTAGAGTACTTTTATGGTTAAGAATCCTTCAAAACAGCTTCCATATCAATGAAGAAGCAATCCAGATGTTGGAGAAATTCCATAACCTGCGTATGAACTAATGTGGATTTGATGGTATTAACCACGTATACCACCAGTCATGAAAGTTGGACGGGAAAATTGACTCTAAAATAATGATTAACACCACATACATAACAATATTTTTAAACCAAGCCTTTTTGGCAAAAGCTAAGGACTTTGGGTAACGAGTGAATTGTAACCATAGGGTCATGATAAATAAAATACAGGCCATACTGGTTTGGATAAAGATTGCAATGTTTATCCGAGTTGAGACTTCTTGTGGACAAGCAAATAAATAATGACCGAGAGAAATCCAGTTCGCTAATACAAAACTATGAATCACTGTAAAACTATGATTAATTTTACCTATATAAATTAAATCCACTGCACGATGTGCCATCAATGCAATCGGAATCCATAATAATGCAACAATTTCTCGTGTTAGCCAGGCAGGTTCTGGATACTGGAAGAAAAAATAAACATTATCAAAAAAATGCAAAGCAGCAGCGTAGAGTGTAACCCAAATCAGGGCTTTATAAACTTTAAGTAAATTAGGCAAGACAAACACGGATTGCATAGTCAATATCTCAATAGAGAGCTGTTAAAGTGTTTGATCAAAGGCAGTTAAAACATTATCCCACAGCGATTTTGCCTCACTACGAAAATAACCCATATGACCGATTTTCGGTAATGACTGGGTTAATGGAATATCAATCAATTGGACATCTGCATTTTGATAACCTTGCATAAATGCGTTACGTGATTTAGGTAATGCCCATAAATCATCTAAAGCATTTGCAGCAATAATTGGCGTATGAATTTTTCTAAATTGTTCTGCAATTTCAGGGACTTTAGGGTCATCAAAGAAATAATGAGGGAATTTACACCAGCGTTTCCATTGTTGATATACCCCATAGGGTAAGTCCTCACCCATACCTAATAATGACATCGGAATATAGCCTTTCCATTGTGCCAATGCGGGTAAAACCAAATCCCACAGTAATTTTACTTTCATTGCTTCGGCTTTTGGCATATAGCCATACCAGCCTGCACCTGTGGCAAAAGTATAAAGACACTTGATTTTTTGATGATTGGGTAATAACCCAAAGGCATGTCCACCAAATGAATGACCCACTATAAAAAGTGGTAAATCATCTGCCATCGTATCGACTACGGCAGCAAGATCAAGTGTTGCCCATTCAATAAAATTACTATCAAAATTTTTAAAATCCGCAGGTTTAGAACGACCAATTCCCCGATAATCAAAGGTGATGACATTGTAACCGTATGTCGCTGCATACTCGGCAAAACGTCGATAGAACGCTTGCGGTACGCCTGTTGCACCAGCCAGAATAATGTTCGCTTTCGGCTTGTCGGCACTGTAATGGCGTGCTGCAAGTGGGTAGCCATCTTGGGTGGTAATGGTGAAATTTGTGTTCATATTTAATCTGGTTATAACAGTTGTTATAGTGAAAATTATGCTAAATTATAACAAGTGTTATAGCAATATGTTTTTTAAAGGGAATGTGACTGATGAGTTTGGCAGCAGAGAGTGAATTAAATACACGGCAGCGGCTTATTTTTGCGGTACTGGATTTATTGCGGACCCAAGGGTTAGCAGCAACCAGTGTGCGAGAAGCGGCTAAACATGCACAAACGCCATTGGGTTCGACTTATCATTATTTTCCTGATGGCAAGCCACAAATGGTCAAAGAGGCGTTGTTATTGTCTGGAAATATCGCGTTGGAACAACTGGATAAAGCATTGAATCAGCATGGGACACGTAAGGGTATTACCGCATTTATTGCGTGGTGGGGGAGGATTGTACAGGATTCCAGTTTTCAGGCAGGGTGTCCTTTAATGTCGGTATTGATGGAAATAGGAAAAGACGATGAAAAAGTACAATATGTTGAAACAGTCAAACAAGTGCTAAATTTATGGAAACAACGATTGACACAAGCACTTGAACAAGACGGCATCTCATTTGAGCAGGCTACACAAGTCAGCTTAAGCATTATTGCGTCGTTTGAGGGGGCGATTTTGTTATGCCGAGCATGGGGAAATTTAACCCCGTTCCAAGCGGTAACTGCACAATTAGATGTAATGATTAAAAATTTGATTTAATTGTGTTTAAAATAGTTTAATGTGCTGAATTATTCCTATTTGTTTTTACTCATAGCCCATGTGAGGACTTATTAATAGATTGTCTTTAATTTATTAAATAGACTTCTTGTAAAAATAAAAATCATAAAATACTACTTTCGCAAGAAGTCTAATAATATCCTTAAATATCTTTACATCTGATCCTAATTCAACTGTATATAAAATAAGTATCGCGGAATAGTAATTCGAATGAACTTATACAGATGATGAACACCTTAATTTTAAAAAAGATAGGTTAAATTTAGTGTAGATGGAAGCAATTTTTTTTGTTATAGTATTATTTGTTAAATATTCAGAAATTTATTTAAAAAACAAATGGATACTGCACCTTATAGTAAAACTAATATGAGTAATGTCATTTTGGTTGGTACTTTGGGTCGTGATCCTGAAACAAAAACTTTTCCAAATGGGGGTTCGCTGACTCAATTTTCTATCGCGACAAGTGAAGCTTGGACCGATAAAACTTCAGGTGAGCGTAAAGAACAAACTGAATGGCACCGTATTGTTTTGCATAACCGTTTAGGGGAAATTGCTCAGCAGTTTTTACGTAAAGGTTCTAAGGTTTATATTGAAGGTTCATTACGTACGCGTCAGTGGACTGATCAAAATGGTCAAGAACGTTACACTACAGAAATCCGTGGCGACCAAATGCAAATGTTAGATGCTCGTCAACAAAGTGAACAAGGTTTCGCTGGCGGTAATGATTTTAATCAACCACGTTTTAATGCACCTCAACAAGGTGGCAATGGTTATCAAAATAATAACCAAGGCGGTGGTTATAACCAAAATAGTGGTGGCGGTTACGGCAGTAATCCAGCTGGTTTTGGTGGTAATGGCGGAAATAGTAACCCGCAATCTGGTGGTTTTGCTCCAAAAGCGCCACAACAGCCTGCGTCTGCGCCAGCAGATTTAGACGACGATTTACCGTTCTAATCAAAGTTTCAAAAAAGGCGAGTTTATCTCGCCTTTTTTATTACTCAATTCCGAGTAAACGTAACAGGGACGTGCCAGCCGCTGCTAAACAAATCACTAATAAAAGCGGTACTTTTTTCCAAACCAAGAAAAGCGCTAGCCCAACACCGAATATACGCGCGAAACCTGCGAAATCTTGGCCTTCAAAAAATGTAGTCGTGACTGCGATCGCACACAGCAAAACAGTTGCACCATTTGAGAGTAAAACTTGGTATTTTTCAGAAAAAGTAAATTTGGCCCCTAAGTGAAAACCAGCAAAACGAATCCCATATGTTCCAAGTGCTAGCAAGGCTATGCCTAAAATAATAAGTAATTGTTGATTCATTTTTTTCTACCAAATATTAAGCCAAAAAGTGAAATCAGAATTGGAAGTCCTGAGGCCAAAAAAGGTGTAGTAATCAGTGCCAAAGTTGATCCGGCAAATGCAGCTTTTCGAGTAGATTTATTCTTTAAAGCATTAAAAGTAAGTGCAATTAAAATGGCAGGGAAAATGGCATCTAGACCAAATGTTTTTGGGTCTGGAATAGCGCTTCCAATAAAATAACCCGAAGTGACACCAAGTGGCCAAGTCAGCATGATGCCTATGCCACATAACCAGTAAGCAGCTTTTTTAGTCTCAAAATCAGGCTGTGCCATGCCAAACAAAACGCTTTCATCGTTCATGATATGAGTACCGAAATATCGAGAGAATTTACCTCTGATTAATTCATTGACCGCAATACCAAAAGGCAAATGTCTTAAATTGACGAGTAGTCCTGCAATCGCAGCAGCAATTGGGCTACCACCTACAGCCAAGAATCCAATAAAAATAAATTCAGCAGTTCCTGCGAGCACAAATACGGATAGGCAAAGTGGGATCCAGAGCGCTAAACCATAACTTGCGGCGAGTGAACCTAAAGACATTCCAACAACACTGGTCGCTAGACACACAAAGAAAATAGAGCGGGTGGTGTCTTTACTAAGTTTCTTAATGAGAGAGTATATGTTCATAGCATGATATAACGAACGATTTTCCATTATAATGAATAAGTCTGATTGTTTTGTCAAAACGAACGATCGTTTTTTTTATAGAACGGATGTGGTGAATGTCTCAGCCAATTGAAATTATTGCCAAAGGTTTAAATCGTGAACGTCAAAGAGCAGGGCTTTCTTTGGCAGAGGTTGCACGCCGTGCAGGTGTTGCAAAATCTACACTTTCTCAACTAGAAGCTGGCCAAGGTAACCCAAGCATTGAAACGCTATGGGCACTTTGTGTTGCGCTGAATATTCCATTTGCACGTTTGATGGAAGAACCCAGCAATCAGGTACAAGTGATACGCTGTGGCGATGGGCCAACGGTGAGTTCTGAGATTGCCAATTACAAAGCAATTTTGTTAGCGACTTGTCCACCGCATGCGCGCCGTGATGTTTATTTATTGATTGTGGAACCAGGCGAAGACCGTCTTTCAGAACCTCATCCGGTTGGTTCTGTAGAACATATTGTTGTGGTTGAAGGTAAAGCTCTGGTTGGTTTAATTGATGAAGCTGTTGAGCTCGGTGTTGGTGACTATATTTGTTACCCTGCGGACCAGAAACATATCTTTAGAGCCTTGGAAACAGGTACAAAAGCATTATTAATCTCTGAACAAAACTAAAGAATTCCAATCTTATTAAAGTAAAACTTAATTATATTCATAATAAAAACTTAAAACCATTTATCAGCATTTCAGACAAAAAGAGCCAATTTTGCGTATAAATTTTGCAATTGGCTCTCTCTTTTATTACAAAAATGGCTCTCGTTTCTTGAGTGCCGAAACGACAAATTAAAGCCATTGGAAGTATGCATACGGAAGCGCCGGATAAGCTCAGTGATTTTTCTGTTTTAGAAATTGGGCAAAACGGCTAAATTTTTAGGGGATATTTTTTGGCTTCGGAGGTTTTCCGAGACTAGCCGATATCCTCCATATATTAAGGAAAATGATATGGCAGCTCATCAAAATGGTTCTGAAGCCAATCACTCCCAAAGTTTAAAACATGGACTCAAATCACGCCACTTGACGATGATCTCAATTGCAGGGGTTATTGGTGGTTCTCTATTCGTGGGCTCGGGCAGTATTATTTACAATACAGGGCCTGTAGTTTTTCTAACCTATGCTTTGGGCGGTCTACTCGTTTGGTTCATCATGCGTATGTTAGGCGAGATGGCCGTTTTAAACCCTGATAGTGGCTCTTTTTCAACATATGCCGACCGTGCAATTGGTCGTTGGGCCGGTTTTTCAATTGGTTGGCTATATTGGTGTACGCTTGCAATGCTCATGGGCTGGGAAGCCTATGTGGCAGGTAAAATTTTAAATAATTGGTTCCCCTTTATACCGATCTGGGCCTATATGGTTGTCGTGATTGGTGCATTGGTCGCAGTCAATTTACAAAACGTGAAAAACTATGGCGAGTTTGAGTTCTGGTTTGCACTCATCAAAGTCATTGCGATTGTTATCTTCTTGGTGATTGGTAGTTTAGCGATCATGCATTTGTGGCCTTGGGGCAATCCGGCTGCTTCAGGTATGAGTAATTTAACCTCTCAAGGCTTTATGCCAAATGGAGGATCATCCGTTATTACTGCCTTGCTTGGGGTGATGTTTGCCTATATTGGTGCTGAAATTGTCACTGTAGCGGCAGCAGAGTCGGCAAACCCATCTAAAGAAATTCGTAAAGCATCGAACTCGGTGGTTTGGCGAATTATTTTATTCTATGTAGGCTCAATGTTCGTTGCGGTATGTTTGATTCCTCACAACAATGAGCTTTTGAAAGATTCGACTTGGGGAACCTATAGTGTGACTCTGTCTGCACTCGGGATTCCAGGGGCGCGCCATATCGTAAACTTTGTGGTTCTCACGTCGGTATGTAGTTGCTTTAACTCAGCACTTTATACGTGTTCACGTATGTTGTTCTCTTTAGCTAAACGTGGCGATGCACCAAAAAGTTTTGGCTCTGTAAACAGTAAAAGCAGTCCGTGGGTAGGCGTGATTGTGTCATGCTTCTTCTCTGTAATTGCGGTAGTTTTAACGGCAACCAAGAGTATGGATGTTTATGACTTTTTCATGCTAACGACGGGTGCAGCAACACTCTATGTATACCTGACCATTGCTTATTCTCAGCTTCGTATGCGTAAAAAACTAGAAGCTGAAGGCGTGAAGATTGATTTTAAAATGTGGATGTTCCCTTACTTAACCTATGTGGTAATTTTTGCAATTATTGGCGCCATTCTTACCATGCTGATTGAAGGTACTTATTTTAAAGAAGTGATTTACACCACAGCTCTGTTCGGCATTATTGTGTTCTTCGGATTGTTGTCTGAAAAATTGGGCTGGGGTAAAGATCGCAGAGCGGCCCATTTAACTCATACTCATGAAGAAAAGTTAGTTTAATATTTTTAGAATAAAAAAGAGTCTCATTGTGAGGCTCTTTTTTTGATTAAAAACAACAAAAAAATCAATTAAGCGTTTGTACGCCTGCTTCACGTAAGCACTGGAGTAAGACGCCAAAAGCCATCACCATGTCTTTTTCATTTACGCAGGCAAAACCCATCAGCAGTCCGCGCTCTGCATGTGCATGTGACTGCATGTAGTACTGAGAAAGTGGACGAACTTTAACGCCTCGTTCAAGTGCTGTGGCTGCAATCGCAACATCGTCGCAAGAGTTCGGTAGTTTTAAAACTAAGTGTAATCCTGCCGCTTCATCATATTCATGAATAAATTCGGGGCCAAGATAACGTTTAATCAGACTGACTAAGTAATCGCGTCTCTTACCATAAAGTAAACGCATACGACGAATATGCGCTTCGTAATGACCTTCACGAATAAACTCAGCTAGGGCTTTTTGTTCAAGTAAATGTCCACCGCGATAGAGTTCGGCCGACACAATACGTAGAGGTGAAAAGAGCGGCTTAGGCACCACCAAATAACCAATTCTTAAAGATGGATAAATGGTTTTGCTAAATGTACCCATGTACAACACAGGCGCATCATTTTCTAGACCTTGTAAAGATGGATACGGCTGGCCCGAGAAACGGAACTCACTGTCGTAATCATCTTCTACAATCCAGCTATTGTGCTGGCGAGCAATCTCAATCAGTTTGCGTCGACGATCTAGGCTTAAATGCGAACCTAGTGGATATTGGTGTGATGGCGTGACAAAAATGAGTTTAGGTGGTTTAACTGGATTTTCTTCGGGAATAATGCCTTCGGCATCGACTGGCATGGGTTGAATATCTACGCCATTAATACGTAAAGTGTTGCGCATTCCCCAATAGCCTGGATCTTCAATCCAGACACGATCACCAATATCACTAAGCGCACGCGAAACTAAGTCAATCGCCTGGTGAATACCTTCGGTAATAATAATCTGGTCAGCATCACACTGAACTGATCGTGCAACACGTAAGTAGTCTGCCAACGCACTCCGGAGTTCAATACAGCCACCCGCATTGCTGTAAATAAGGCGGTTAATGTCGGGTTCGCGGCTTAAGCGTGCTTGAATACGACTAAAAATATGATGTGGAAACTCAGTAACATCGGGTGCTCCCGGTACAAAAGCTCCCCATTGATGGGGCGAGGCTGCTGCATAGCCTAATAAGTTTGAGCCACGCTGTGAGAGCGCATAAGAGTTTTGAATTTTTGGACTTGAAACAGTCTTTTTTTTGTTTTGTGTATTTAAAAAACTCTCTGGTAATTTTTCGGCAACCCATGTGCCATGGCCTGTACGAGCCTCTAAATAACCTTCAGCCTGTAGTTGTTCATAGGCAGTGAGCACCGTATTTCTTGAAACATGAATTTCACTGGCTAAGTCGCGTGACGCAGGTAGACGAGTCTTGGGCTGGATGACTCCATCAATAATGGCACCCCGCAGGCAACGAAAAAGGCGTTGATGTAGTTTCCCTTCAGTGTCCTGTTGGAGTCGTTGTAGCAAATGATCTCCAAGTAAACTACGCAATTGGCTCTCTCCTACAGTTAAAAAGTGGCTCTCGTCAGTTGCCATCAGACGAGCGAAATTACATGCATAGGCAGTCGTTGTAAAGCACCCTGAAAATTAAGCACAGGATGCAAAAACCAAAGCTGCAACTGATGATGAAAATATGAGGGAATCAAATGGATAATCAACATTCTGCACTTAACGCACGTAAACAGCAAGCAACTCCACGTGGTGTCGGTGTGATGTGTCAGTGGTATGCGGAAAAAGCTGAAAACGCGACGCTTTGGGACAAGGAAGGCAACCAATTTATCGACTTTGCTGGTGGTATTGCGGTTTTAAATACAGGCCATCGCCACCCTAAAGTCATTGCAGCGGTGACTGAGCAACTCACTAAATTTACTCATACTGCCTATCAAGTAACACCATACGAAAGCTATGTAGCTTTAGCCGAGCGTATTAATGAGCGCGCGCCAATTGCAGGTCCTGCGAAATCAGCTTTTTTCACAACAGGTGCAGAAGCAGTTGAAAATGCGGTGAAGATTGCTCGTTGTTATACGGGTCGTCACGGCATTATCACTTTTGGTAATGGTTTCCACGGTCGTTCCTTCATGACCATGGCAATGACTGGTAAAACAGCGCCTTACAAACGTGATTTCGGTGTTATGCCAGCTGGTGTGTTCCACGCACGTTACCCTGTGCCTGCTAAAGGTATTTCAGTAGATGCGGCAATTGAAAGCGTTGAAGATATTTTTAGTGAAGATATTGCACCACATGATGTTGCAGCAATTGTGCTTGAGCCAGTACAAGGTGAGGGTGGCTTTCATGTTGTACCAGCTGAATTCTTAAAACGTTTACGTTCAATTTGTGACAAGCACGGTATTTTATTGGTTGCTGACGAAGTGCAATCTGGTTTTGCCCGTACTGGTAAATTGTTCGCAATGAACCATTTCGAGACTAAAGCAGACCTCATCACCATGGCGAAAAGCTTGGGCGGCGGCTTCCCAATTTCAGGTGTTGTTGGCCGTGCAGAAGTGATGGATGCACCAAACCCAGGTGGACTAGGCGGTACTTACGCAGGTAGCCCAATTGCGGTTGCTGCTGCACACGCGGTTATTGATGCGATTGAAGAAGAAAACTTATGCGACCGTGCAAATGAACTAGGTGCAGAGTTGGTTGCTAGCCTTAAAGATATTCAACAAGCAACAGGCAATGTGGTTACTGATATTCGTGCATTAGGTTCAATGGTTGCAGTAGAGCTTGAAACGGCTGAACAAGCAAAAGTTGTACAAAACTATGCAATGGAAAACGGGTTGTTACTTCTTACTTGTGGTAAATACGGTAATGTAATTCGTTTCTTATATCCATTAACCATTCCTGCTGAGCAATTCCGTCAAGGTCTTGATATCTTGAAACAAGGTTTTGCGACACTCAAAGCCGGTAGTGCAAAAGCAATGGAGCAATCTGCATGATTCAAAATAATTTGCAGTATTTATTAAAACATCCTGATATTTCATTAGAAGCACCTGCATCAAATGACTATATCGAAGTTAATGATGCTGCTACGGGTGAAACTTTGGCATGGGTAAAAACCTATGACCATGCAGGGGTTGAAGCCGCAATTAATCGTTCAGCAAAAGCGCAAGCTGCTTGGAAAAAGCAAACTGCCTTGGCTCGTGCTGATGTGTTATTGGCATGGTACAACCTCATGCTTGAGCACAAAGAAAATCTGGCTCAAATCTTAACAGCTGAGCAAGGTAAGCCATTAGCAGAAGCACGTGGTGAAATTGGTTATGCAGCATCATTTATTCGCTGGTTTGCCGAGCAAGCCCGCCGTGTTGATGGTGAAGTCTTAACACCTACTTTGCCAAATCAACGTTTGCTCGTGATTAAACAAGCGATTGGCGTTACTGCTGCGATTACGCCGTGGAACTTCCCAGCTGCCATGATTACGCGTAAAGCAGGTCCAGCGATTGCTGCGGGTTGTTCAATGTTGGTTAAACCAGCAGAACAAACACCGTTAACAGCTTACGCACTTGAAGTATTGGCGTTACAGGCAGGCTTACCAGCTGATGTTTTAATTAACATTAGTGGTGATGCGGTTGAAGTGGGTAAAACCCTATGCGAAAGCGATATTGTTCGTAAGCTCAGCTTTACAGGTTCAACCCAAGTTGGCCGTATCTTGATGCAACAATGTGCGCCAACTATTAAAAAGCTTTCACTTGAACTTGGTGGTAATGCACCTGTTGTGGTATTTGACGACGCTAATCTTGAACAAGCAGTTCAGGGCATTATGGCAAGTAAATATCGCAACAGCGGTCAGACCTGTGTTTGCGCTAACCGTATTTATGTTCAAGACGGAATTTACGATGCATTGGCAGAGCGTCTGGTTGAAGCTGTGTCTAAGCTTAAAGTGGGTGACGGACGTCAAGAAGGTTCAACTCAAGGGCCTTTAATTGATGAAGATGCGATTGCAAAAGTTCAGTCTCATATTGCAGATGCAACCGAGAAAGGCGCGACAGTTCGTATTGGTGGTCAACGCTCGGCACTTGGCGGTACATTCTTTGAACCGACTGTGCTAACTGGCGTAACGCAAGACATGAAAGTATCTAAAGAAGAAACTTTTGGTCCGCTTGCACCACTGTTCCGCTTTAAAACTGAAGATGAAGCAGTGGCGATGGCGAACGATACAGAGTTCGGTTTAGCTGCTTATTTGTTTACTCAAAGCACAGCTCGTCAATGGCGAGTGGGTGAAGCACTTGAGTACGGTATGGTCGGCATTAACACGGGCGCGATTTCAAACGAAGTTGCTCCGTTTGGTGGCGTAAAACAGTCAGGTCTAGGTCGTGAAGGATCAAAATTCGGCATCGAAGAATATGTCGAAATGAAATACCTCTGCGTAGACTTATCTGAGTAAGGAATAAAGCGAGTACGTTTTGTTCTGAACGAAAACATGCAGTCATGCTGTATGTGATGTTTCACAAAAACCGGTCATGCCCATTCATGACCGGTTTTTTATTTTAAGGCGATAGATATCCATCGTGACTTTCGGGTAAACGTCTTAACTCATTAATCAGTGTTTCAATGAGTTTTTCGACCACCAGCCGTTGGCCTTTTCTCGAAACATACACCAATTGCAACGTACCAATATTCGATTTCCAGTCAGGAAGAATATGAACGAGTGTACCTTTACGAATTTCAGATTCGACAGTTAAAAAAGGAAGATCGGCAATGCCTAAACCATCCATGACAGCATAGTAAACGCCTGCCAAGTCATTACTTTTTATTCGTGGTTGATAAGGTACATCGACTGTTTCACCATTACGAATATTGCATAAATGCCAAATAGGATTTTGCTTTTGAGTGCCTAAACTAATACTTGGGAAATCTTGTAGTTCGGAGTAATTTTGGATTACTCGGCCTTGTAATAATTCAGGTGAAGCCACTAGACAGTGGTCGGTTTTAATCACATCACGAACAATTAAATTCGAATCTTCATTCGGTTCAAAGTTAGTCCGAATCGCGAGATCGATGTCATCATGCAAAATATCCACCCGACGGCTTGTAAGCTCAAGTGCGATTTCAACTTTAGGATAGGTTTTTAAAAACTGATTTAAGATTTTTCTAATTTGAAAATGCATCATCAGAGGCGGGCAACTAATTTTGACTAATCCTTGAGGCTCACTTTTTTGTTTTAATAACACGTTTTCTGCGCATTCAACTTGCGCAATAACTTTGCAGCATTCTTCATAAAACTCTTGGCCCAAATCGGTCACTTTAAAATGGCGGGTTGTTCTTTGAATCAGGCTCACGTTAAATTTATTTTCAAGGTCAATAATGCGTCGACTGAGCTTAGATTTACTAATATTTTCAGCATCACTGGCCGCACTAAAGCCGCCGTGTTTTACGACTAAATAGAAATAATAAAAGTCATCAAAAGAACTTATCAATGTCAGATCAATCCATTTAAATTTAAGATTAGAGCGCTTAAGCACTCTAATCTTAGCAATTCAGCTTATTTTTGCGATGTATTAAAACTATAGCTGGTCATCAGGTTGCGATAATCAGGAATATGATTTGAGAAGAGTGCACCTAGACCTTCCACATCATTACGCCAGTCACGGTGTAACTCACACGCCATCCCAAACCAAGTCATCAGCTGAGCACCTGCTTTAGACATACGGTCCCAAGCAGCATCACGCGTTAATTCATTGAAAGTACCAGAAGCATCAGTAATCACAAACACTTCAAAACCTTCTGCGAGGGCAGATAAAGCTGGGAATGCCACACAAACCTCAGTCACTACACCTGCAATAATCAGTTGTTTTTTACCTGTCGCTTTTACAGCTTTTACGAAGTCTTCATTGTCCCAAGCGTTGATTTGACCAGGACGTGGAATAAATGGTGCATCTGGGAAAAGTTCTTTTAATTCTGGAACTAAAGGACCATTTGGACCGTTTTCAAAACTTGTCGTAAGAATAGTCGGTAAATTGAAATATTTGGCAGCATCAGCAAGTGCTAATACATTGTTTTTAAATTTATCTGGGTCGATATCTCGAACTAAAGAAAGTAAACCTGCTTGATGGTCAACTAAAAGAACCGCAGCATTATCCTTGTCTAAACGCACGTAATCTTGAGCCATTTTTTATTTCCTCATGTTATCAAAATAAATAATCAAAAATTATTGAGTAGGTCGTTATTGCCTAAAATTATGCTAATTGAGTTTTATATCGTGATTAAGTCTAAAAAATAGGATTAAGAATTTTAAAAATAGGACGATCTTTCAGACAACACATCAAATTCTAAGATTGTCTCATAGATGAAATAATGTGTTGCTAATCCTGATCTATAAACTGCAATTATTGAGGCGTAAAATCAATCTCAGTTCAAGAAAATCCTACATATATAGGAGAGATCAGATGAAGAAATTTCTTGGTGCATATCAAAATAACCACATGCATTGGGTGGGTGATGGTTTCCCTGTATATAACCTGTTCTCTTATGACCGTTTAGGCCAAACCCTAAGCCCATTTTTGCTACTGGATTATGCAGCGCCTTATACCTTCTCACCAACAACCGAGCAGCAAGGTGTAGGCTCACATCCACACCGTGGCTTTGAGACAGTGACCATCGCCTACCAAGGTGAAGTAACTCATAAAGACTCAAGCGGTGGCGGCGGAACCATTAAAACTGGTGACGTGCAATGGATGACTGCGGGCGCAGGCGTGTTACATGAAGAGTTCCATTCGCCTGAATTTGCAGAGCATGGTGGTCTTTTTGAAATGGTGCAATTGTGGGTAAATTTACCCGCTCATTCAAAAATGACGCCTGGAAAATACCAAGCGATTGAAGCGAAAGATATTCCAGACATTGTATTAGACGAGCATGGTAGTCATTTGCGCGTTATTGCAGGTGAATATGCAGAAGCACAAGGTGCAGCAACGACATTTAGTCCATTAAATGTATGGGATGGCAAATTGGTTAAAGGCCAAAAACATACCCTTTATGTACCTGAAGGTCACACCACGCTTGTGGTGGTATTAGATGGTGCAGTTGTGGTTAATGACTCAAACCGTCTTGAAGGTAAAACCGTTGCGATTTTATCTCGAGAGGGTGTTGAGTTTAGTTTAAATGCCGAAGAAGACACTAAATTCTTGGTGTTAACTGGTCAACCGCTTAATGAGCCAATTGAAGGTTATGGTCCATTCGTGATGAATACCAAAACTGAAATTATGGAAGCGATTAATGATTTTAATCGTGGAAAATTCGGTTCGATCATGCAAGAAGGATAAATTGCTGAATAGCATTTAATTAACCTCCTAAAGCAAAGTAATAAAAAGCCCGCTATCAAGTGTGAATAGCGGGCTTTTTCGCTGTAAAGGTTCTGTTTTTATGATGGCTCTCATTGTTGTTTCGGCATTGTTTTGTGTGATTTGGTTCTCATTATTGTGGTTCCATAATATCTCAAAAAAAGATAGTTGTAAAACAAATGATATAAATGCAGTTAAATTATCTCATTTTATTTAAAAGATTTTTTTTAAATTTATAAAAAATATAAGTTTTTATATGGTTGTCTATTTTTGTAAAAAAATATAAAAAAACAGCTTATGGGGCAGTTAAATATTTTCAATATAAATTGATGCAAAAAATAAAAATCTGGTAGTTTTTAATACGGTGTTTTTTTAGGGTATGAGTGATAATCAAAAAAATTCTCGAAAAATGGGACATCATTTTGAATATCGCAATTATTGGCAGTGGAATGGCAGGTCTTGCGGCAGCAAGAATTCTGAAAGATGCAGGACATACGATCACGATATTTGAAGCACTTCCTGGCCGAGGAATGGATAGCCATAGTATTGAGTTCGACGGTGGAATTATTGATGCGCCATTGCGTGTGATGAATCCACATTTGTGGAAAAATACACTCAGCCTTGCTGCTCATTTAGGTATTAAAACCTTTCCGGTTCGTACTTATATGTCATGTAGCTGGTTATTTGAAGACCGTACTGAAACATGGTTAACCACATCTCGTAGCCGTATTGGTAATTTCCCGATTATCAATAACCGTAAAGGCATTCAGCAATATGGCTGGCGTCTTGTAAAAGGGATGTTGCAATTAAAAACTGCAATCCACCAGTTTTTCAAATCTAAAAATCAAGACATTACTCTCGCTGAATTTATTAATCAGAACGATATAGAAGAAGTATTCTGGCATGGTGTAGTAATGCCAGTGCTATATACCATTTGTACGTGTAACCCAAAAACAATTGGCGAGTGGCCTGCAAAAAATCTACTTGAGTTTTTACGTCACTTAACTGATGGCGATATGCTATTACGTATGAAAGGCGGTACACCTGCATTTGTAGACAGCTTAATTAAAGATATCGACATCCATAGCGGGTCAGCGATTAAAAAAGTTGAATTACAAGGCGAAAAGGTACTGGTTGAAAACAGCCAAGGTGAACAGAACTTATTTGATCGAGTGATTGTTGCAACACCAACCTCTAAGATTGATGAGTTTTTAAACCCTGAACAATTTGCTGAAGATATGAATCTGCTTAAGCAATTCCGTTTTGAGCAAGGTGATCTTGTTATTCATACAGATGCAACAGTCATGCCGCCACGTCGTAAAGACTGGTCAGTGCTGAGCTATATGATGGATCGTAAGTTCACACGTCAACAATTTACAGTATGGATGAATGCGGTTGAACCTACGCTTGTGGGTAAAAATCCAGTATTCCAGACTTGGCGTCCAGTGACTGATATTGACCCTAAAAAAGTCATTTCAAAAGTGACATTAACGCGTGCAGTCGTTGACTCACAAACAGTTGCTCTAAATAAAGAATTGCAACAACGCCATTTAGACTTAAACCGTAAAGTATTTTACTGCGGTTCATGGTCATGCGATGGCTTACCAATTTTAGAGTCAGCAGTCACTTCTGCGATGCATATCGCTGAAATATTAGGTGCGCCTTTACCATTTGTAGGTTTAAAACCTAAGGTTGAAGTTGCCCCAGAACTCGGCTATTAAAATTGTGAAAACAAAAGTTCGAGCAGCTCTCTCTCGACTTATTCCTCATAAATATGCAATTGATGCATCAAGCTTGGGGGATGATAAAGAGCTTGCTTGGACAAATTTGGGTTTTTGGCAAAATACCCAAAATTACCGTGAAGCTTGTTGCCAATTGGCTGACCATTTGGCACAAGCTGTTAATTTAAATTCAAAAGATCATCTCTTAGATTTAGGCTGCGGACAGGGCGCAAGTTTATTGCATTGGTTACAGTATTATCAGCCTAAAAGCCTCAGTGCAGTTGAATTACAAGCCCAATGTGTTAATAAAATTCAAAAATTTATCCCAGAAATCAATCAAGTTTTCTGCAGTTCATTTTTAAATTTAAAACAATTTGAATTTAAACAATACTTCGATGTCGTGCTGTGTATCGATGCCGCTTATCACAGCCATTTAAATTCATTTCTAGATTCAGTTACGCCAGTTTTAAATTCAAAAGGTCGATTAGGTTTTCATTACCTCATGCGTGCCGACTCATGTCAAAACATGACCGTCTTACAAGAACAAAAGCATCGTTATTTACTCAAAGCAGCGGATGTCGCTTGGGATGCAGTACCGACTGAAAAAATATTAAGAACGACTTTGGAACAACAGGGTTTTATAGATATTCAAATTGAAGATTTATCTGAGCAAGTATTACTCGGTTTTTCGCAATATATTCAAAATCAACAAGGACAAAAGCAAAGCCGAGGATTGGCAAATTTTAAAATTCAAATGACTGCAAAGTTATGCCAACAACTCTACCAAAATGGATATGTACGTTATATTCAAATCATAGCAATAAAAAAATAGAGGATGAGCCATGTCAGCCAAATATCAAGGATCGTGTTTATGTGGAGCTGTGAGCTATCAAAGCGAAGCGGAGCCACGTTATAGCTTTAATTGCCATTGTCGAGATTGCCAGAAGGCAACAGGTTCAGCATATGCACCAATTGCTTTTTTTCACCAATCTGAATTGAAAGTGAATGGTGAACTTAAATATTTTGAGACTTTAGGATCTTCTGGCCGACCTATTAAACGGGCATTTTGCCCGACTTGTGGTTCTCAGCTTTTTGGCTTACCTGAAATTGCCCCTGAAATGATTTCAATACGTGCAGGTACGCTTGATGACCCAAGTCTCTATCAGCCTAGAGCAGAGGTGTTTGTGAGCCAAGCCTATGCTTGGGATACGCTGAACCCAAACCTTAGACACTTTGAAAAAATGATAGAGAAGAGCAAGAAATAAGGCTTAATTAAAGAAGCCAAATATTGCCAAAGCACAGATTAAAGTAAGACTGCCATGGGCTAAGAATAATATAGTTTTTCTAAATTTTAGCTGAGGCATTTTACTTACAACAATAATTAGGCATGCCAGTATGATCACTAAAGGCTGGAAAATATTTGATGGCAAAGTAAACATCTCGTTCCTTGTTATTTTTAAATATATTTTAGAAATAAAGTAATAAATTCATTATAGCGTGTTCTTATTTAATTGATGAATTGAACTTCTTCATGAATTCATATTTTCGTTTTTTATTTTCAGATATAGGCAAATCAAGTCTTAAATTTGAAAGCACTATGTACGCTTTTTCTTACATATATTCAGGGAAATGACTTCTTTTTATGACCTCACGAATTGCCTATGATGAACTCATCAGGAACAGGAAGTTCCGAAACGTAAAACAACAATAATAAGTTTAAGCATCAGGACGTGAGGTATTACAGGAAGTGTACCTAGTAACGAAATACGAAAAAAGCCCAACAGGATGCTGGGCTTTTTTCATTTTCTATTAACGAATTTCTTTTCCACCTAAGGCTGCACAATCAACTGGCGTATTCCACTTTACGGCTGTTCCTGTGAGTACTGGGCGAACAATACGCCACGGCCAGAAACCAAATCTTTGGCTTTGATGGTAATTAATCACCACATCTGCACCATATTTACGGGCAACGTTAGCTAATTTAGGTTTTACTTCTTCAAAACCACCATAGGTTCCTTTTGCGGCTTTAATACGTTTAATAGATTTATAGTGCTCTGCTGAAGGAGTCCCCTCAATTAAGCAAATTGGTGGATTTGCAGTAGTTTGCATCTGAGCTTGAGATTTAGTGTCCTGAGCATATGTTGTTAAAGGTAATGTTAGAAATAAAGCAGGTAAAATAAAATGAAGTTTCATATTTTTCCTTGTTGGTATCTTAATGAATTAAAGTTTATAAAATAGGTCTTATTCATATGACCTTATTTGGTGGCGCATTATAATCGTATCTTTTTAATATTTCTTATTTTAATCTTATATTTTTTAATAAATTAGCAGCATCATATTTAGTTTTAAAATAATAAATTTGCTTTAGAAAATTATTTTTAAGTTTATATTTATAATAAATTTTGAGGTAAGTATATTCCTACAAAATATGATGAATATACTATGCCTAAAATTATAGACAACAAAAAACCCCATAAATCAAGTATTCATGAGGTTTAATGATGGTGCCGGCACACGGATTCGAACTGTGGACCTACTGATTACAAGTCAGTTGCTCTACCAACTGAGCTATGCCGGCAACGTGGAGTGAATTTTACAGTTTCTTAAAAAAATTACAAGCCAAAAAATGATCACTTAAATTTTTTCTATCAATTTTTAAATGCTCGTGTGGTTAAGCTCTAGAAATAATTTAAGACTTCAATACATAAATAAAAGAATCAACACGTTCGCCACTATTTAAAGTGACCTGTACAGGTACTCTTTCGTATTGTTCGCCTTCAAAGTCATCTAGTAATTTCCAGTTTGCATTTAAATGCTCTGAGCTAAAAACAAAACCTTGAACTTGATTGGCCTTATTGTCGAGCACGATTCCCGGATAGCCTAAATCCGCGCCCCAACCTTCATTACGCAAGGTTCCGTTTACCCAACCTTCTGTCCATTGTCCGCCAATATTTTCAAGTATATGTGCATTAGGACGACCTGGGCCTAAAGTGCCATAAACAAATAAACTCGACATGTGATTTTCCTTTAATTAAAAAATTAATGAGCTTTTGCGTGTGATGTGTAAATGACTAAAAATATTCCAAGTAACGACAGTCCAACGGTTAAACCTACAATCGCACTCCAGCCGCCGTGTAACCAGAACCATCCGCCCGCTGAGCCAACAATACTCGAACCCATATAGTAAAAAAGTAAGTAGAGTGAACTGGCGTGGGCTTTAGCTTGTTTGCTTTCAGCACCAACGGAACTACTGGTAAGTGAGTGAGTAATAAAGAAACCCGTGGTAATAAATGCAATACCAATAATAATGCCGAACAAAGAGGTGAGCAGTGTCATAAGGCTACCCACAATCATTAAGGCAAAGCCACTCATCATCATGGTTTTTTTGCCGAAGCGATCAGCTAAGCTGCCTGCTAACGATGAAGACACCATACCGAAGCTATACGACAAGAAAATAAGGCTAATTTGAGTCTGACTCAGTGAATAAGGTGCTCCGCTTAAACGGAAAGTGGCGTAGTTAAACAAGGTAACAAACACACTCGTGAGCAAGAAACCAATGGCAAATAGGCGTAGTAATTTGAAATTACTTAAATGGGTCCGCCACATTTGCAGGTGAAAATCTAAATTCAAACCTTTTTTCTGGACGAAATTACGCGAAGCAGGAAGTAAATTTAAAAAGGCAATTGAGCAAATAAAACAGATTGCCCCAAGTAAGCCTAAGGCTGTGCGCCATGAAAAATATTCAATCAAAATACCCATGCCGACACGACCCATCATGCCACCAAAGGCTGTACCTGCAATGTATAAACCCATGGTTTTACCCAAGTGTTCAGGTGCGATTTCTTCGGCAATCCAAGCCATGGTTACGGCTGGTACACCGCCGAGTAATAGACCCTCTAGTGCTCGAGCTATGAGTAAGCTGTGCCAGTTAGGCGTAAACATGGCCACAATATTAAGAATAGCTGCACACAGCATTGAGCTGAAGATCACGCCACGACGACCAATTGCCTGTGAAAAAGCACTAGATAGAACAATTGAAATCGCTAAAAAGGCAGTTGTTAAAGACAGGGCAAGGGAGCTGCTCGCAGGGCTAATCTGGAAGCTTTGGCTAAAAGCTGGCAGGAGCGGTTGTACGCAATAAATCAGAGAGAAACTGGCAAAGCCTACGAGGAATAAAGCGAATCCTGCATGCTTATAGGCTTTGGTCCCTTTGTGAATCCATTCGCGGGAAAGAACAGAAGTTGCCTCAGTGCTTAAGGTACTGGGTGTAGATGAAGAGCTCATATCATGACCATGACAGAAAAGAAGTGCAGTGCTATAGAGCGGTGCTGCATCGAGAAAATTCGATAAATAAAAATTAGCAATTTAGGAGGTATTTTTCTAATATATTTAACAATGGGTCATGATATGTTTTATATATAACGATGGAACTAAGACATATACGCTACTTTTTAGCGGTAGCAGAAGAAAAAAACTTTACCAGAGCGGCGCATCGTTTAAATATGAGTCAGCCGCCTTTAAGTATGCAAATACGAGACTTAGAAGAAGAGCTGGGCGCAGATTTATTTATTCGTTCTCCGCATGGAGTGGAACTGACTGAAGCAGGGTTGGCCTTTTTAAATGCGATTCAGCCTGTACAGCAGCGGGTAGAAGATGCCGCTAACTTGGTCAAACAGGTGGCAAATGGTGAAGTAGGTCAATTACGATTAGGCTTTACAGGCACTTCAATGTTGAACCCTCTAATTCCTAAATGCGTTCGCTATTTCCAGCAGCAATATCCTAAAGTGAATCTTAAACTTGAAGAAGCCAACACCTTACTTCTCATCGATTTGCTGCTTGAAGATTGTTTAGATGTCGCGATTATTCGCTCGCCTCGCCACATTCCAGACAGTTTAATTATTCAAGAATTATTAGCGGAACCACTCATTGCAGCTTTGCCTTCCGAGTCTTTTCAACTCAACGATACATCATCAGAAATTGATTTAACTGCGCTACGAGAGCTTGATTTTATTGTCTCGCCACCTTCCATTAGTGCAGGGCTTTTTGATGCGATTAAACAAGCCTGTCATGAGCGGGGTTTTGAACCTAAAATTGGACAAAATGCCCCACAAATTGTGTCGATTTTATCATTGGTGTCTGCAAATTTGGGGGTGTCTTTGGTACCCGAGTCGACCAAACAATTGCAAATACAGGGCGTGGCTTATCGTTCTTTGAAAGCACCTGTACCTACGGTGGGTTTAGGGCTAGCTTATAAAAAACATAACCCTTCACAAATGGCGATTAATTTTGCCAGTGTGGTACAAGATATTCGCCATTTTAATTAAATACTATAATAAGAGACTAAAGCTTATTTACTATATAACTACCTATAGTTCTTGGCTTATATAAAAATTTTTTAATTTTGGCTGAAAAATAGGCTTATGAATAAAGATTTTTATCTACAAATCATAAAAATTATTATTTTATTTTTTAATAGAATTTATAAAAACTTAATAGTGTTGGAAATTCAGTAAAATTTTTATATTAGTTTTAGTAATAAATTAATTGGTAATTTAAATTTATTCTTAATTATGAACAATTAATCAATTGTTAGGAATTTTTTATAATTTAAATTTAAGCAAAGGCTTACTGTGTTTTTTATAAAATTTAATAATAAGAAAAATGTATTTATACCTCTATCGATGTTTTAATTAATTGTTGCGGCACTAATTTTTTCTTATTTTCAATTTTAAATTAAACTGAATAGTAATAATTATTACAAATAAAGTTTATTCAATTTGAGTACATGGATTTAAATTAGAGTAAATGCTACACTTGTGAATAATTAATGAAACTTAATATAAATAAGAATTTTATAATCAGGATGAAATAATGAAAGTCATATCTAATGAATACGTTGTTATTGTTGGTTCAATAGCCGGTAATTATTTAATTGATGTATTGGTTGGTTAATGTTATAGAATTTTAAATTTATATTTATAACGATTTAGGAACTCTAAAAATTTGGAGTTAAATTATTGTAAATATGGTTTATATTTTTTGAAAAAATGTGATGAAGAGATATTGAATCCCAATTTAAGGCAGGTAGGCCATATTTAATATTATAAAATTCTTGTAAACCTGATTGACTAGTCTAAATTTCATTAAGGTCTTGTCGCATAGAATAAAAATATTGATGTCATTATAGAAATAGGAGTAATTGCTATAGAAGTTATTGTTGGAGAGAGATTTAAATGAACTAAATTAAATTTATCTATAAAGTAATATTGAAAATCTAAATCAAGGCTTAAAAATAAGTCTAATTGATAAATGTATAAAGGAAATAAGGGTTTTTGTTGTGGAACAAATTTTAAATAATGATTTAATGTTAGCTGAGCAGATCGTAAAATTAATTTTTCATAAGCGCCGTTTATTAGCAAATGACTCAGAGCAAGAGAACTTTCAAGAAGAAGCTTTTTTACATATTCAAAAAGTATTGAATTTTGTCAAAAATAAACAACCTATTCATATGATTTTACCTGCTTTTCCAGCTAAATCACCAAATAGGAAAAAAACTTTAGATATTTTCCCTGATAAAGGTGAGGAATTAGCTTTAGCAACATTGAATAAATTATGTGAAAAAATAAAAAATATTTATGCACCTGGAGCAAAGTTAACGATTTGTTCTGATGGAAGGGTTTTTGCTGAACTCGTACGAATCCCGGATGAGGCCATATCTTCTTATAAATATGATCTTATAGAGAGAGTGGGAAAACCTTATGCAGATAATATTGATTACTTTGATTTAGATGATGTTTTTCAAGATATACCAGAATATAGCACACTGCGTGAAGAGTTGATGGTTCAATATGGAGAGTCATTACTAAGCTTAAAACACCGATGTAAGCAAGAAAAACCAGCAGCTGAAATGTATCGTGGGATTTGTCGCTTTTTGACTGAGGATTTTTCAGGTCTTAATGAATTCAAAGGTTGGTCAAAAAACCAGATATTAAATGTAGCTCGTATGAATGCTTACCGGGTAATTCAAAGAAGTAATGCATGGACTAATTTATTGAAGGAGCAATTCCCCAATTCGGTTCGTCTTAGTATTCATCCACAACCCCGAGTTTCAGAAAAAATTGGAATATTTTTGATGGACTCGGATGACAATTGGCGTACACCTTGGCATTCGGTCGTTATACAAGATGATGATGGATTTACTTTGGTTCCACGACACAAAGCAGAAGAAGAAAATGCTTTATTGATCTTTAAAGATGGAAAAGCTAGCCATTATTTGCGTAATAACCAACAAGAAATGTAAGTAAATATAGTTTTATATTTAGAGATTTGAATAATGTTTAGTATAAAAGATTTATCTCCATTTGGAGCATTAATAACGGCATCGGGTGATTATGACAATATTAATGAGATCGGTGCCGACGTTTTAAATAACTTGTTGTCTCAATATAAAGTTTTAGTATTTCGTGGATTTAAAGCATTACCAGATCCACAATATATTAACTTTTGCGAGTCATTGGGCAAGCTGATGTATTGGGAGTTTGGTGCTTTACTCAATGTGAAAATGGAACAAGATCCTAAAAACCATATTTTCTCAAAAGGTCGGGTTGAATTGCATTGGGATGGAGCTTTTGCGAAACAAACTCCAAGAATTAATGCTTTTCAGTGTACGGTATCCTCAGAAGATGGGCGAGGTGGAGAAACACTTTTTGTTGATACCACACGTATTTTGAAGGACATTCCTTCTAGCCAATTAGAAGACTGGAAGAATATTAAGCTATCTTATTCGACTGAAAAGAAAGCACATTATGGTGGCTCAATTGATGTAAACCTCATCGAAAACCATCCTCATAAAGGTCATTCAGTTATCCGGTTTATTGAAATCGAAAATGAAGATAATCAGGAAGTGAATCCTGTGCAACTCTCCATTAAAGATCTAAATCATCAACCAATAGAATCACAAGAAACTGTTCAGTCAATTACAGAGATTTTATATGACCCTAAATATATGTACCAACATCAGTGGGTCAGTGGCGATTACATGTTGATTGATAACAATTCAGTATTACATGGCCGTGCAAAAGTTGAGGGTAATGTGAATCGACATTTAAAACGTGTCCATATCCTGTAACTAATCGATAGAAAGTGTTAACGGATCAAGTGCTTCAGCTGAAGTTATTACGACACTTTTTTCATTGAGTGGGTGGTGATTCTGCTTATCAGCAGAATCATTGCCTAGATTGCTCAAATATTTTAGCTCAAATGAAATTCGTAGGTGGAATCCTAGCCAGAATTACATGAGGGCCTAGTATATTGGGACTCTTTCCCTAAATGCTTTTGTCTCATTTTTGAAGTGACGTAGAGTTAAAAAATCTAAAAATTTTCTTAGCTGCTTATCTAGTTTAACTGAATCCTTTTATTCTCATAAAAATTTGAATAAAGAGTAATTTTAAATAAAAAAATTGTTGTCAGAACCACCCCTAATAGATAAAAAAATCATTTTATAAAGAATAAAAAAGCACAAATAGAAAAATCTATTTGTGCTTTTAAGCTATAAATTTTTAGTTCTATCGATCTAAATAAATTTAGCTTTTCACTCTAAACCAAGCAGCATAGAGTGCTGGAACAAAGAATAGAGTAAGTATCGTTGCGACTGCTAAACCACCCATAATTGCAATTGCCATTGGACCCCATAATGTGGAAAGTGTCAGGGGAATCATTGCTAAAATTGCAGCCAAAGCTGTTAATAGAACAGGACGAGTACGTCCTACAGTAGCTTGAATAATCGCCTGTTCTGGCGTTTGACCAGTAGAAATATTTCTATCTATCTGATCAACCAAAATCACCGAATTACGCATAATCATACCCGCTAGGGCAATTACCCCTAATGTTGCAACAAAACCGAAAGGAGCACGGGTAATTAATAAGGCCAGGCTTACTCCGATCATGCCAAGTGGTGCTGTTAATACCACCATAAACATGCGACTAAAGCTTTGTAGCTGTAACATCAGGAATATTACCCACAGTAAGAACATAACAGGCATAACAGATTGAATAGCTGCATCTGCTTTAGCACTTTCTTCAATTGTTCCACCAGTTTCAATACTGTAGCCAATAGGTAACTTTTGACGCAGGTCATTTAACTTCGATTCAATTTGCTTTGAAACATCTGGCGCTTGAGCATCATTTACATCGGCACGAACACTGAGAGTTGGTAAGCGATTACGTATCCAGATTCCACCTTCTTCTAATACGGGTCTAAGTTCGGCAACTTGATCGAGAGGAATATTTTTTCCATTTGATGCACGAATCGTAATTTGGCTCATTTGAGCTGTATCAAGCCGATTATCTGCTTTTGCTCTTGCTACAACATCAATTAACTCTATGCCTTCCCGAACTTGGGTGACCGTATAGCCACTTAATAACATTTGTAAGGTACGGGAAATATCTTGCGAACTGATTCCCAAACTACGGGCACGTTCCTGATCAATAATAAATCTGATCGCTTTACTGCGTTCATTCCATTGAAAATTGACATCGCGTACATTTGGATGCTGACGCATAATGTCACGAACCTCGGCAGCAATTTCGCGAACTTTTTCTGGGTCTTTACCGCGAACCCTAAATTGTACTGGGTAACCAACAGTAGGGCCTAACTCTAAGCGGTAAACTCGTGTGCGAATATGCGGAAATTGTTGAGTAAGACGATTATGCAAATCAGAAGTTAACTGACTCACTTGTTTAATGTCTTTTGGATAAGCAATTAGCTGGGCATAATTATTTTTAGGTGTTTCCGGATCAAGAGATAAATAAAAACGGGGAGAGCCACTTCCCACATAAGCTGTGTAATCCCGGACTCGTTGATCGCTGGAAAGTAATTCTTCAACCTGTTTCGTTGCATTTAAAGTTGCCGTATAGCTAGCTCCTTCTTCGAGCTGTACATCAATTAAAATTTCTTCACGCGGTGAATCGGGAAAAAATTGTTTAGGAACGAATTGAAAAGCAACTAAAGATAAAACAAAGCTGAGAACAGTGGCCAGTAAAACCCATTTTCTTTTTTTGACGCACCATGCAATTTTACGACTAAACCATTGTGAATATTTATCTCTATAGGAATTTTGTGTGGAGTGGGACTCATGGGGTTTTACCTTGGGAAGTAAAATTGTGCCTAAAAAGGGTGTAAATAAAACTGCTACCAACCATGAAACAATTAAGGAAATCCCAACGACCCAAAAAATTGATCCGGTAAATTCACTTGTTGAAGATAACGCAAAGCCAACTGGGACAAAGCCAGCTGCTGTAATTAAAGTACCTGTTAGCATTGGAAAAGCTGTACTACTCCAGGCGAAACTGGCAGCTTTAAAACGGTCCAGACCTTCTTCCATTTTGACTTGCATCATTTCAACAGCAATAATCGCGTCATCGACTAACAAGCCCAAGGCAATAATAAGCGCCCCTAGTGAAATCCTTTGTAAATTAATATCTAAACGCCACATAAAGAAAAAGGTTATCCCCAAAACTAGTGGCACAGATAAAGCGACAACAATTCCCGTCCGTACACCTAAAGCAAATAAACTGACTGCTAAAACAATGCCTAATGCCAGAATAAAATGTCCAAGAAATTCGTTAACCGAATGCTCAACAAGACTGGGTTGATCTACTATTTTTTCAATAGTCATACCAGCAGGTAAGGACTCTTGAACCTCTTTAATACTTTGGTCCAGATGTTTGCCTAAAGTAAGAATATCGCCTTTTTCTGTCATTGAAACAGCAAGGCCAGTAACACGTTTTCCATTTCGTCTCATGGACATTTGTGGCGGATCGATAAATCCTTTATTAATATAAGCAACATCCCCTAAATGAATATTGTGTGTTCCGACTTGAACTACGATATTTTTTAAGTCTTGTACGGTTTTTACATCTCCATCAACACGAGCATATATACGGGCATGAGGACCTTCAAAAGTTCCTGCTGGCTCAACCGCATTTTGTTTTTGCAATTCATTGACCAAGTCTAAGGGTGAAATATTCAGTTGAGCTAACTTTGCATAATTGAATTCAATATAAAAGCGTGGTTCTTGTACCCCAAGCAAAATGACTTTTGATACATCAGGAACTTCAAGAAGATGATCTCTTGTAGAAAGAAGTACCTGCTTCATCTGTACATCATCATATCCATCAGCATGAAAAGCATAAATAGATCCAAACGTATCCCCAAAGTCATCATTAAAAAAAGGACCCTGAATATCGCTAGGTAAATTTTGCCGTATATCGTTTACTCGCTTACGCGCTTGATACCAGCTTTCTTCAATTTGGCTTTTACGAGTCCAGTCTTTCAAAACTAGAAAGATAGTTGCCTGACCTGGACGTACATAACTTTGTACATAATCGTAATTAGGTACTTCCTGAAGCGTGCGCTGAATTTTTTCGACAACCTGCTGTTCTAAATCTCGTGTTGTAGCGCCTGGCCAATTTACATCTATTGTCATGACTTTTATGGTTAAATTAGGATCTTCGGCACGCCCTAATTTAAAATAAGCTACAGTACCTAAAAGCAGAGAAAGTAACATTGCAAAGATAATTAATGTTCGATGCTGGAGTCCCCAACTGGATAAGTTAAATCCTTTCATGGCAACCTACCATCCCATGCTTTTACAGATATCTTGCTATCCAAACGGTGTACTCCGGCCGTAACAATTCGTTCACCAGCCTGAATTCCTTTGGCTACAGTAATGTTTTCAGTATTAATTTTGCTCAGTACGACCGGTCGAAGTTGTAGATTTTTGGCACCTGGAGGGAGTACCCAAACAGCAGTTTGTTGTCCTTTTTGAAACAGGGCACTAATAGGTAAAATAATTTCCTGATTTACATTGCTGTTTAAAAAATGGACTGTTGCCGACATACCTAATTTAGCCACATCGGGCAAATTGGTTATGGAAATTCGCACACGATAAGTTCGGCTGTTAGGGTCTGCAACGGTTGCGATTTCACGTACACGTCCTGTAAAAGTATGCTCGGATAAGCTAAGTAATTTGATGCTGGCCTGTTGGCCTATTTTAAGTTGATTAATCTGATTTTCTGGAACATCAATCTGTACTTCATTTTCACCGTTTTGCGCCAGTTTAAATATAGGGGTGCCAGCCGAGACAACTTGTCCACTTTCTGCCTGAACTTCTGCAATTGTTCCTGCTGCTGGGGAGCGTAAAATCGTATAACTTAAATCATTTTTTGCCCTGTCAAGCCGGCTCTGTGCTGCATTTACCTGTGCTCGAGTGTTCTGATAGAGGTTTTCAAGATTGTCGAGATCAGCTCGTGAAATAGCACCTATTTCAACCAGACTACGATTACGTTGAAGATCTCTTTGTACTCTTGCGAGAGTACTTTGTGCTTGATGCAGCTCAGCAGATGCTTCCTGAATGCTAAGTCTAAAAGGGGTATCGTCTAACTGGGCTAAGACTTGATTTTTTGTAATGAGTGCTCCTGTATCTACTAAACGTTTGATGATTCGACCTGCTACTCGAAAAGAGAGTTGGCTTTCAACTCTAGGCACAATATTTCCGGAAAAAGATAAATTAGCGAGTTCACTAGCAGGATGCGCTGTGGTGAGTTGAACAGCAATAACCTTTTCTGTTTCCTCGGATTTATTACTACAACCGGTTAGAGGGAGAAAACTTATAAAAATTAAAATTATAAAAATCATATAGATAATTTGTTCTAATGATTTCAATTGATTTTTAAACTCTATTGGAGGCATTGCATGGATCCTTAAAAGGAGATTTTAAATAACTAAAGTTTTCAAAGAAGTATTTTTGTACTGTTTCGCAAAATATTTGAATTTTGTACTGTTTTGTATAAAATAGTCAATAATTTTTTAAGGAGATATCAAATGGAAAGCAAATCTCGGGGAAGACCCCGTTCTTATGACCCTGAACAAGTCTTAGAGCGCGCATTACATGCATTTTGGAAAAGTGGATTTTCGGGAACTTCTCTCGACACTTTGGCTTTGGCTACAGGTTTAAACCGTCCCAGTCTTTATGCAGGTTTAGGTGATAAGCGGACAATTTATATAAAAGCTATGCGTTATTTCCAGAAATATGCCCAAACAGAATTTGGTAAAGCATTGGAACATAAAGATACGGATAGATCCTTTGCAGATGTAATTTTAAGATATTTGAAAACAGCTATTGAAGTGGACGGATATCACGAGGATATTAATTTAAGCGGATGTGCTGTCATATCCACTGCTATGGCTGAGGCGTTAGCTGATAATGAAATTCAGGCTGTATTAAAAGAAGTCTTAATGGAAATGGATGAACAACTTTATCGCTGCTTAGAGGTGGCTAGGCAGAATCATGAATTGCCTCGTGATATTGATATTGATGCATTAGCTTTCTTAATGACTTCTGCGGTGCATAGTATTGGAATTCGTGCTAGAGCGGGTTTGAATTTACAGCAGATTGAAGCATCATTGCTTTCTATATCTAAAATGCTTTGTCCCGCTTAAAGACAAATCGGATTTAAATTAAATAAAGCTCTCTACAGTTTTATTAATTATATTTCTTAAAAAAGTGAGCCTTAAATAGAGCTCGCTATACTATTGGATGTTAATTAAATAGATTCTATATTTTCAATAAGATATAAATTTTTTCGAGTCATGGCCTAGGCGCTTTGTTCATTAAAAAGATGCCTGAAATAATAAAAATTGCGCCATATAAGAACGATAAGGTCGGCTGTTCATGAATGAAAACCCAAGCCATCAGTGCTGCAAAAATGGGTTCTGAAAGTTCAGTCACTTGTACTTTTGCTGCTGGTAAATATGTTAAAGCTTTGGTGGTGCAATAAAATCCCAAAATGGCTAATAATGTTCCCAAAATAGAATGGATATAGATGCTTTCTTTTAAAACTAATCGGCCAAAAAATAAAGCTGAAATAGCAGCTGAGGCCATGAGTACCACCACCACATTGGCCGCGGCCCCATGGTTGTAGGCAATAGTTTCGAAAAAGAACAGTGAAAAAATTCCTAAAAAAGCACATATCGCAATTTGAGTAAAAACGCTGAGTTTGCTTGGAGTACTGCTAATAAAAGCAACTTTTTGGCTAACAGGGACTTTAAATAAAAAAACACTTAAAAAGAAAAAGGCGATGATTGTTTTTAAAAAGGCAATATCTTGAGGGTTTAAACCACTGTGCATAAGTAATTTGCTAATTACACCAATAGAGGCATTGAGTGCAGCCGCACAGAGTGCAAATAAAGTTCCAATAATTAAATTATTCACTGTTATAGTTCTTCGCAATTTTTCACCGCATGCAGTCTACATTATTTTTTTGGTGAATATTCAACTTAAATAATGAGTTAACGCTTAATATTTATATCGATTTATTCTAAATTAATTTAATGAATTTTTATTAAAGACTAAAAGCATTGTAATAGACTTTTGTTTCAGAGAATTGTGATTTATAGAGCTAACTCATATTATATAATTAGTTAATTATTAAAGAATTTTAAAAATGATTAAATCTATTGTTTCAGGTTGCGCGGTTCTCACACTTTCGGCTTTGGCTGTCACACATGCAGAGTTTTCTTTTGAACAAGAGTTACAGCAAGGCTGTAATAAAGTGAAGCAATACGCAAGCTTAGGTAAGAAAAACTACGACCAAAAACAATATAAAAAGGCGCTAGAAAATTTCCAGAACCAAGCCTCTTGGACTGCATTTTGTAAAGCCAATGCAGATGAAACCACAGTTAAATTTACCGACCGTGATATTGAAGTTGCTAACAATAATGTGGGCTTAGCCTATGCAAAATTGGGTCAGCCACTTTGGGCAAGATCGTGGTTTATGCTTGATGAAAAATCAAAATCGAGCCAGTTTAATCTTAAGCAATTACCTGCACCTAAAGCCTCAAATGATTTGTCAGGTGAATATGTCCGTTATTCTGGCTTTGGTGAGTGGGACCACATCACGGTAAGTCGTAAGCAGGGCCAATATGCAATTAGCTATGCGGGTTTATATATGGGCCTTAGAAGCTTAATTTACGGCCCAAACATGGGCGAGTTCGACACCAAAATGCCGACTAATAAAAAGCAAACAATCTATAAAAATGAAGACTGCCGCATTCAGCTCGATTTTAAATCTAACGCGAAATTAGGAAACTATATTCAAGTTAAACAAAACGAGGGTAACTCGGGGTGTGGCTTTGGACATAATGTTTATGCAGATGGAACGTATTTAAAAGTTGAGTCCGGAAAATAAAAAACGATAGGAACACAATAATGATAAATAGATTTGCACGGTTGCTACTCGTTTCTACGATTGCGATTTCTGCTCAAATTTATGCAGAGCCAACCAGCACATGCAAAGAGGTGAAATTTCAGCAGGCTGACCAAGCTTGGAGCGGGCACTATTATTTACATGGTGTGATGGAAGTCGGTTCCGAGCTTTTACTTCAGCCAGATGGTAAGTTTAAATGGATGTTGGCTTATGGCGCTTTAGATCAATATGCCGAAGGTACATGGTGGAAAAACGGTGACTGTATTGGTTTAAAACCCGAGGCTAAATTTAAAAAGGATTTAAGTATATTTCCTGAAAGCCTATCGATTTCTGACAAGTCCTTAGACGCGATTTGGGAAGGTGGGCGCCAGCAAGGCAGTTATAGCAAAAACTAAATAAAAAAGTCCGACACTGAGTCGGACTTTTTTATGGCTTAGATATTAGTGGTTCACCGCGGCAAGTTGCTGAGCGTTATAGCGTGCGCCCATGTTTGGATATCTGGCAATAATCGCGTCGATTTCTGCCAAATCTGCTGCTGTTAAATGAAGGTCTACAGCACCCGCATTTTCTACAAGACGTTCGATTTTACGCGTACCCGGAATTGGAATAATGTCGTCACCTTGCGCCAAAATCCAAGCCAAAGCCAGTTGAGCTGCTGTCGCGTTTTTGCTTTGAGCAAAGTCACTAAATGCTTGCGCTAAGCTTTGGTTATTTTTCCAGTTGTCGCCTTGATAGCGTGGTAACTGGCGACGGAAATCACTTTCGTCTAGGCTGCTCACATCAAGCGTATTGGTGATTAAACCACGCGATAACGGTGAATACGGCACAAGGCTAATACCTAACTCACGAATAGTTTGAAAGTGCGTATCTTCCAGTTCACGAGTAAGCAATGAATATTCATGTTGAACCGCTGCAATCGGGTGAATTGCATGCGCTTTACGAATAGTTTCAGCCGAAGCTTCACTGAGTCCTAAATAACGAACTTTACCTTGTTTTACCAAGTCAGCCATTGCGCCAATCGTGTCTTCAACTGGAATGTTTGGGTCAATACGGTGTGCATAATACAAATCAATCACGTCTGTATTTAAGCGTCTTAAACTATTTTCGACCGCAACTTTAATCCATTCTGGAGAACCATCGATATAAGACTCTAACGAGTTTTGTGGGTTAAGGTTGTCTTCTTTATAACGAAAGCCAAATTTGGTCGCCAAGAACACTTTGTCGCGATGTTTTTCTAAAACTTTTGAGAGTAAAACTTCGTTTGCGCCGTTGCCGTACATGTCGGCGGTGTCCCAAAAGTTAATGCCGAGGTCTAATGCCTTTTCTAGAGTGGCAATGCTTTGTGTGTCGTCTGAGGCACCATAGGCAAAGCTCATTCCCATGCAACCTAAACCAAGTGCTGATACTTTTTCGCCTGTTTGTCCTAAAGTTCTATATTTCATTTTTCACACTCTTTTTGCAAAATCACTTGAGTAGAAAAACTATAAAATGCTTTGGCTCAAACTGACGTATAACATTCAAACCAATAATTATAAAATTCAAACAATCTGTTTTAGGCTACACAGTCTTCGCGGAATTTTTTAGGCGAAAAGCCAGTATTTTTCTTAAAGAAATTGGTGAAATACGCTGAATATTCAAAGCCTAAGCTATAGGCAATTTCGGAAATATTCCAACTGGTGTGTTGTAGCAGCGCTTTAGCTTCTTGCGTAATGCGCGAGCTAATATGTTCAGACGTGGTTTTGCCTGTAGCTTCTTTTACAGCTCGGTTTAAATGGTTTACATGCACCGACAAGCCATAGGCATAGTCATTTGCAGTTTTGAGTTTAAGCTGAAAATGGGGCGAGTCGATTGGGAACTGGCGCTCTAATAATTCAAAGAACAAATGGCAAATCCGAACCGCAGCATTACTATGTTTTTCAAACTGTTGGGTCGGTTGCATTTTCATGGCTTCATGCACAATCAGGTGCAAATAGTTTCTTAAAACGTTGTATTTATGAATATAGTCTGAATTTATTTCACTCATCATCTTTTTGAAAATAAATGAAATTTCCTCAACCTGTTGGTCGTTTAAAAAATATAGCGGGTCGCCGTCAACTTTAAACAGCGGTGAGTCTTTTAAAAAGCTTTGTCTTGATTCTTGGTTTACAAACTCTTCGGTAAATAGACAAAACCAACCTGCCTGTTCAGGCGAATTAATTTCCCATGCATAGGGCACCATTGGGTTTGAAAACAGTAAAGCAGGGCGGTCGACTCGTATCCAGCGGTTGGCGTAGTGAAGTTCGCCTGTGCCTAAAACCAATGAAATTTTATAATAATCACGGCGGCTATAAGGCGTTAAAAACGAGCAGGCATCGCGTTGGAACACGTTGAAATGTCCAAACGAAGTTGATGGAACCGAGTAATCGCTATCTCTGGTTAAAGAAAAGCGGCGATAAAAATCATGTATGGTTTCCATGTTTTTGCCTGCATGCGTTATCAATTTATTTAAAGTTATAAAATTCAAACTTTATTTACTGTAGCTTTTATTTATAGCGCGATCAATCTGTTCATTTAAACAGGTTTGAAAATGAATGATAAATTAACAATGAAAAAATGAGCCGTTAGAAATAAAAATATTTTATAAATTAATAATATATGAGCATTGACACTTAAAATCTTGAGAATTATTCTTTGCCTGCAAACTACTTTAGGGTAGAACGAAAAGGGGACACCTTTGGGTGTGCTGGTGCTGTACCCAGCCTGCTAACCTCTTTTCGTTTTGCCACCATTTACGGTAGAGCGATAAGGGGACACTTTCGGGTGTGCTGATTTTTGGGTAAATCAGTCTGCTAACCTCTTTTCGTTTTACCACCATTCTATGGTAGAGCGATAAGGGGACACTTTCGAGTGTGCTGGTTCTGTGTGTCCAGTCTGCTAATCTCTTTTCGTTCTGCCACCATTTTTATTATTACCATGATATTTTTAAATTTAAGTTGAAGGTCTTTTTAGCTTAAATATCTAATTGAATGAAAACAAAAATTATTTAACCAATTTCTATTCAACCTTACATTGACACTCAAAAACACGCGGATTATCCTTTGCCTGCTGGCCTACATTGCCAGCCGGTTTTAGCAGACCGTCTACAAAAGGCGCACAACAATGCTGTTTTGGTTTTTGTGCGTTCTCTTAAGTCACGCCTTTATGGTGAGGCTAGGAGGGACACCTTCGGGTGTGCTGGTTTCCTTTTGTACCAGTCTGCTAACCCTTCTAGTCTTGCCACCATTATTTAGCAGTAATTAGTAAGACTCTTCTAAATCAAAAGGAGTTCGCCGTTATGCGCACTATTTCATCTCTTTCATTGGCAACCTTCGCCAAAATCTTTACCTCTATATCGCACTGGTCTTTAAAACGGTTTAACCGACTCTAGGTTTTAAGACATAGGTCATTACGACTAAAAATCATAGCAACAATAAAACCTGAGATAGGCGAGCACACCATTTTTGTGCGGCTTTTGCATGCCTGTTTTTAGCGCTCAATTTAAGAGCGACGGCATTTCTATCTCTTTTACATACAACAAAAAATTATTTTAATCGGTATAAAAATGCCAAATTTAGAAGCTTCATTTAGAGCATTAAGCGTGCTCCACACGGCAAAAGGTTTATTTAAACAACATGGGTTTCATATCGGTATAGATCGAATTATTGAGGAAGCTAAAATTCCCAAAGCCACTTTTTATAACTATTTTCACTCCAAAGAAAGGCTCATTCAGATGAGCTTAACTTTTCAACTAGATGCATTAAAACATGAGGTGTTTTCAATTATTCATTCGTACCGCGAACTCATGGCATTCGATAAACTCAAGAAAATTTACCTCTTGCATGCAAATTTAGAGGGCTTTTATCGGTTGCCATTTAAAGCCATTTTTGAAATTGAAAAGATCTATCCAGCAGCATATAAACTCGTGATTGACTATCGGAACTGGTTCATTAAAGAAATTCATAAACTCCTTTTAACTGTAAAAGAGACTGCTACAGTTGAAGATGCGCACATGTTTTTATTTGTGATTGATGGCGCGATGGTTCAGCTTGTGGGGACCAATAACACCGACGAAAGGGATGCGTTGCTCGACTATTTTTTAAGTCGGGTTTGATCGGGGAAGGCCTGACGGGAGTTGGGCTTTTATAATTATATTAGGATTAAATTAAATAAAAATGAATTTAAGATTAAAAATATAGTAACTAAAAATATTGTATATCAGAAATATTTAAAATTTAGTTAGAAAAATATTATAACTTCTTGCGGCGACAGTTTATGTCGTGCGGCTCTAATCTACTATAGTAATAGTAAAATTAAAAATATAAAATATTTATAAAGACTTAAAGATAATTTAATGTATAAACTATCTTTAATTTTTTTAGGATTAATTTTTTATGGTTCAAGCAATATGTGAAATTAATGAATACATTGTCCATAAGTTAGAAAAAGAAGTTAATACTACTGGTGAAACTACTTTAACTTTAAGAAATAGTCCATTAGCTGTAAATGATTCAGCTCAACGTTTAATCGATGCAATACATGAAAAATATGATGTGTGCTGAAAAAACAGGAGGTTTTAACTTGGTAAACTAAACACACTCATCAGGAGTTTACCATGAGCAAGAAACACAAGACTTACACCACAGAATTTAAAGCTGAAGCCATCAAATTAATTGAAGCCAATCAAGGCAATGTCTCGGAAACAGCCAGACAACTTAGCATTTCAATGCAAA
>NZ_AMSS01000060.1 GCF_000313935.1 Acinetobacter sp. WC-141
GAAATGTAAGCCCAAAATAGAAATGTCCGGTTTCTCCAAAGTAAAAATGTCCGCTTTTAGAATATGCGCTTTTGCAATTTCCTTAGCGGACGGTTTGATATGTTGGTGTCTATGTCGGATAAAGAACTTAAACGATTGTCGGTCTTGCAAGAAATCTGTGATCAACGTATAACTCAATCCCAGGCTGCTCAGCTACTTCATATCTCAGAACGTCACATCAGACGCTTACTGCAGAAATACAAAGCTCAAGGTCCCGCTGCATTAGCCCATGCCGGTCGTGGCCAAATCAGCAATTCTAAACTTCCTGAAGAACTCAGACTTAAGTGTCTCAATATTGTTTCAGATCAACTTTATGGTTTCGGACCCACTTTAGCGCATGAAAAGCTCACCACCGTGCATGGATTCGATCTTTCAGTAGAAACCCTGCGTTCCTGGATGATTGCAGCCGATTTATGGATCCCTCGCTGCAAGCGCCTGAAACGACCATATCAGCCTCGTTATAACCGAGATTGTTATGGTGAATTGATCCAAATTGATGGCTCACACCATGATTGGTTTGAAGGTCGAGCACCTAAATGCTGTCTGCTAGTATTCATCGATGATGCCACAGGAAAATTGCAGCATTTACGCTTCTGTGCGTCAGAGTCAGCCTTTGACTATATGATTTCGACACGTTTATATATCGAACAGCATGGTAAGCCATTGGCATTTTACAGTGACAAACATTCAGTTTTTAGGGTGAATCAAAGTAGCAAGAAAGACACCAAGATTACCCAGTTTGGACGTGTTCTGAGCACTCTCAATATCGATATCATTTTCGCTAACTCCCCTCAAGCCAAAGGTCGTGTAGAACGAGCGAATAGAACACTTCAGGATCGTCTGATTAAGGAGATGCGTCTAGAAGGCATCAGTTCAATTGCAGATGCCAATAAGTGGCTGCCGTGCTTTATTGAGCAATTTAATCGTAAATTCGCCAAGATGGCTTTTAATTCCAAGGATCTACATCGGCCTATCGCTGAAACAGCCGAAGAATTAGATGATGTTTTTACCTGGCGTGAACCCCGCAGGGTCACGAACAGCTTGACGATTACTTATGATAAATGCGTATATATCTTGGAAAACAGCGAAGAAAATCAAAGATTGGGCGGCAAGTATCTTGAGTTCCTGGAATATCCGGATGGTACTGTAGCCATTGAATATCAGGGAAGAAAAATCAATTACAGCATCTTTGATAAATTAAGTCAGCTCAACCAGCGAGAGATCGTTGAGAATAAACGTTTGGGTTCTGTGCTGGCACATATTCAACAACAGCATGAACAACTGGAACACCAAAACAAACGCAATCGTTCTCAAAAGATGCCACGTAGACAAGCACAGAAAACAGCGATTGAACAACGAAATCTAAATCCTGTGCTTGACTTGGAAATGTCCATATAGGACATTTCTATTTGGTTATTAGGTAGGACATTTCTACTTGGGAATAACAGAACAAATTGAAACATATAAAAATCAAAAACTTATGCTATAAATAATTTGCTCGACGATGACGAAAAGCCGACTTGGAAACAAGTCGGCTTTTTATGAGCAGTTTTGATATATTTTGCCAATAAAATTGGTTAAAAAACGATCAATTCGTAAGTTCCTTCCGATTCCTTAAGGCTTCCATTTCTGAATTTATCCCCATTTCTTGCGGTTAAGCTTTGGGATAATTTTTGATGATTTTTTGTACGCTTTGGCTTACAGCATTTTACGAAATTGTTTGTATCCAAGCACCAGTGAAGTCCCTATGATCGATCTATATGAACAGGATGTTCAATGACTTAAAACAAGAATAATCAGTCAGACACCATGACCATTAGGTAGTCAGCCCTACCTATGCGCTCCACACCGAAAAATCCCGACATGACGTCGGGATTTTTTATTTTCATTTGAATAATAATTCAATTAAGCATAAAATATAGATTGTAATCTATATTATGGTTGTAATATGTGGACAGTCATTACAACGGATCTGTTTAACGAATGGCTTGTACAGCAAGATCAATCTACACAAGAGAAAGTACTCGCAGCGTTGGTCGTTCTACAGCAACAGGGACCAAGTTTAGGACGTCCTTTAGTAGATACCGTCTATGACTCCAAATTTACCAATATGAAAGAGCTACGTGTTCAGCATCGAGGTAAACCACTGAGAGCCTTTTTCGCGTTTGATCCTTTACGACAAGCTATTGTGCTGTGTATCGGTGATAAAGGCGGTAAAAAGCGTTTTTATAAAGAGATGTTAGATATTGCCGATTAGCAATACGAAATTCATCTTTCAACTTTAGGAGATCAATCTAATGGCTAAGACCCTACAAGAATTATTGGCTAATCGCTCTCCAGAGAGTCAAGCTCGTATTCAACAAATGGCGGATGAATTATTGTTGGAAACTCAGCTTCACCTTATTCGTGAAGAGTTGGAGATTTCTCAAAAAGAACTGGCTGCAACCCTTGGAATCAAACAGCCTTCATTGTCAGCAATCGAAAATCGTGGTCATGATCTTAAAATTTCAACGATGAAAAAGTATGTCGAAGCAATGGGCGGAAAACTTCGTATTGATGTAGAGCTTCCAACAGGAAAACATATAGGATTCAATGTCTAATAATAAACCTTTGAAAAATAGTAGTAAATTACTTGTTAACTTGGACAAGTTTATATTTTTAGTGAATGCTGCTGATAGCCTAGAGGAAATTGAAATTATTAGAGATTTATGCTGTGACTATTTTTCACATTGTAAGAAGTTAAGCTATTACACTGATATTTTCGACAATGCTTATTGGATAAAATATTACGAAATAGCTTAATCTTTCAATGTTATTCCCAAGTAGAAATGTCCTACCTAATAACCAAATAGAAATGTCCTATATGGACATTTCCAAGTCAAGCACAGGATTTAGATTTCGTTGTTCAATCGCTGTTTTCTGTGCTTGTCTACGTGGCATCTTTTGAGAACGATTGCGTTTGTTTTGGTGTTCCAGTTGTTCATGCTGTTGTTGAATATGTGCCAGCACAGAACCCAAACGTTTATTCTCAACGATCTCTCGCTGGTTGAGCTGACTTAATTTATCAAAGATGCTGTAATTGATTTTTCTTCCCTGATATTCAATGGCTACAGTACCATCCGGATATTCCAGGAACTCAAGATACTTGCCGCCCAATCTTTGATTTTCTTCGCTGTTTTCCAAGATATATACGCATTTATCATAAGTAATCGTCAAGCTGTTCGTGACCCTGCGGGGTTCACGCCAGGTAAAAACATCATCTAATTCTTCGGCTGTTTCAGCGATAGGCCGATGTAGATCCTTGGAATTAAAAGCCATCTTGGCGAATTTACGATTAAATTGCTCAATAAAGCACGGCAGCCACTTATTGGCATCTGCAATTGAACTGATGCCTTCTAGACGCATCTCCTTAATCAGACGATCCTGAAGTGTTCTATTCGCTCGTTCTACACGACCTTTGGCTTGAGGGGAGTTAGCGAAAATGATATCGATATTGAGAGTGCTCAGAACACGTCCAAACTGGGTAATCTTGGTGTCTTTCTTGCTACTTTGATTCACCCTAAAAACTGAATGTTTGTCACTGTAAAATGCCAATGGCTTACCATGCTGTTCGATATATAAACGTGTCGAAATCATATAGTCAAAGGCTGACTCTGACGCACAGAAGCGTAAATGCTGCAATTTTCCTGTGGCATCATCGATGAATACTAGCAGACAGCATTTAGGTGCTCGACCTTCAAACCAATCATGGTGTGAGCCATCAATTTGGATCAATTCACCATAACAATCTCGGTTATAACGAGGCTGATATGGTCGTTTCAGGCGCTTGCAGCGAGGGATCCATAAATCGGCTGCAATCATCCAGGAACGCAGGGTTTCTACTGAAAGATCGAATCCATGCACGGTGGTGAGCTTTTCATGCGCTAAAGTGGGTCCGAAACCATAAAGTTGATCTGAAACAATATTGAGACACTTAAGTCTGAGTTCTTCAGGAAGTTTAGAATTGCTGATTTGGCCACGACCGGCATGGGCTAATGCAGCGGGACCTTGAGCTTTGTATTTCTGCAGTAAGCGTCTGATGTGACGTTCTGAGATATGAAGTAGCTGAGCAGCCTGGGATTGAGTTATACGTTGATCACAGATTTCTTGCAAGACCGACAATCGTTTAAGTTCTTTATCCGACATAGACACCAACATATCAAACCGTCCGCTAAGGAAATTGCAAAAGCGCATATTCTAAAAGCGGACATTTTTACTTTGGAGAAACCGGACATTTCTATTTTGGGCTTACATTTC
>NZ_AMSS01000061.1 GCF_000313935.1 Acinetobacter sp. WC-141
CTGTAGCGACCCTTTGCCGTGAACACGGCATGAGTAATGCTACCTTTTATAAATGGCGTGCCAAATATGGTGGTATGGATACATCATTAATGGCTCGACTGAAAGAGCTAGAAGCCGAAAATACCAGACTTAAAAAGATGTATGCGGAAGAGCGATTAAAGGCCGAAATCATCCAGGAAGCGATGGCAAAAAAGTGGTAAAGCCATCTTGCCGGCGTAAGATGGCACAACAGGCAGTTGCCCAGCATGCCATTAGTATTCGTTTGGCTTGTAAAGCATTTGGCATTAGTGAAACCTGCTACCGCTATCAAGCCAAACTCAGCGATGACAATGCACTCATTGCTGAACAGCTCATTGAACTCACTGAGGAAAATTCCGATTGGGGCTTTGGTTTGTGCTTCTCGTATTTACGGCATGTTGAGAGTTGCTGCTGGAATCACAAGCGGGTTTACCGCATTTACTGTGAGTTGGCACTGAATCTGCGTATTAAACCGAGAAGAAGACTAAAACGGCATGCGCCTGAACCATTGAAAGAACCAATCCGAGAAAATCAGGTTTGGTCATTAGATTTTATGCATGATCAGCTTTCCGATGGTCGCAAGTTTCGATTATTGAATGTGATTGATGATTACCGCCGCGAAGGCCTAGCCATTGAAGCAGGGTTCTCATTGCCCACAATCAGGGTTATTCGTACGTTGAATCAATTGCTGGAGTGGAGAGAAAAACCGTTAGTGATCCGATGCGATAATGGTCCCGAATTTATCAGTCACGAATTTGTGCGCTGGGCTACTGAGCACGGTATTCGTATTGAATATATTCAACCGGGTAAGCCACAGCAGAATGCGTATATTGAACGCTATAATCGGACCATACGTTATAGTTGGCTGAGCAAGCATTTATTTGATACTTTGGATGAAGTACAAGATTATGCAACAAACTGGTTGTGGCATTACAACCATGAAAGACCACATCAAGCTAACAAAGGAAAGCCACCTCTAATGGCTGCTTAACCTCTACTTTTAACTTCGGTTATTTATGGGAGGATTACCGCAAGACTTGTTTTTCCAGCTCCACCCGGACCTATGAAATGTATAAGCATGGGTCAATTTCCTTTATTAATTCAGCCTTATTTCACCAATAAATATAGTTTACATTTTCACCGGAAATCTGTCTCATAGCCGCGATGAGCAATCTTTCAATTATTTTATCAAGAGCTAAATAATTAGGAGGAAAACTTTCTAACGTAATAATATCGGTACTTATTTCCCATAAATTTTCTTTAATTTTTATACTCTTTTTTATTTGAATAGAATTTATTTTTTGTTGAAGTAAATCAATACAATCAGTTATTGCAACTTCTACAAATCCTACTATCTCATTATCTTTCGGCTTGAGCTCGACTAATTCAATATTTAAAGGGAGTAAGAAGATATGTTGAAATTCATTTGCAATATAATTATCTGTAATATGGCAAGAAGTCTGTCTAATTCCTATAGGGATAAGCTGATTGAATTCAACCTTAATTCCTAACTCTTCCTCACTCTCTCTTATTCCTTGTTCAATAGTTTCACCTGCCTCGTAATGCCCACCAACAGAGATATCAAGAAAACTTTTTCTATCAAAAGTATAGTTATCAGAATTTTTTAGCTGGAAATAAACATATTGAGTTGATGGGTTGTATACAAGACAAGTAAACACCCTATGCCATAGTCCCAATTGATGGGCTAATTTTTTATCGACAACCCCAATATATTCATAATTATCATTAAATATATCAATATTCATATCTTTTTTATCAAGTATAAATTTAATCAGAATATTTTAACTTCATTTAAAGTTTTAAGTATCAAAAAAGCAATTTTATTCTAGCTGCGCTTTACTCATAAAAGTTATAGATTACATTTGAATAAATAGAAGGATTCAATAATGAAAACAATTGGCTTATTAGGCGGAATGAGTTGGGAATCTACAGCGCTTTATTATCAACAAATCAATAAAATGATTCATAGCAAATTGGGAAAATTGCATTCTGCTAAAGTGATTATTAATAGTGTTGATTTTGAAGAAATAGCAGCCTTGCAAGCAAAAGGTTTATGGAAAGAGGCTGGAACATATTTAGCCGAGCAAGCGCAAAACTTAGAGAAAGCAGGGGCAGATTGTATTTTGGTGTGTACCAATACCATGCACAAAGTTGCTGCACAGATTGAAGATTCAATTACCACGCCTTTCTTACATATTGCCGATGCAACCGCAAAAGAAATTGTGAGTCAAAACATTGGTAAAGTCGCTCTCTTGGGAACGGCGTTTACAATGGAGCAAGATTTTTATAAAGCTCGATTACAAGATCATGGAATTGACGTAATTATTCCAAATGAAGCAGATCGAAAGATAGTCCATCGAATTATTTATGAAGAACTTTGTTTAGGGGTAATCAACCCAGAATCACAGCAAAAGTACATTGCTATTGTAGAGAGGCTCATTGCTGAAGGCGCCCAAGGAATTATCTTGGGTTGTACCGAAATTTGTATGTTGATTGGTGAGGTTAAATTTTCGGTGCCTTTATTTGATACGACCGCCATTCATGCAAAAGAGGCGGTGAGTTTTAGCTTAAATGAGAATAAAAACTCTAATGGTGTCAATCTACGTATGTCTGCTGCGAATATTGTTTAGCCATATTTCAAATATCCGTCTTGTCATTAAACGTTAAGCCTGTGTCGTCAAATGTAAAGTGGCGCCTATCCTACTTATTGTAGTTTTAGTTATTGCTTTTATAGGCACTCAATAAAAAACCAAAATATGGGATAGGACATGACGTTGACGAAAGCTATACGTTTCTATGGAACAGGAACGCCTGAAGTAATGCGCTATGAAGATGTAGAAGTAAGAGACCCAAAAGAAGGGGAAGTACGCCTACGTCATGTGGCAGTCGGTTTAAATTATGCCGATACATATTTTCGTAATGGAACCTATAAAATTCCAATGCCTAATGGCATGGGCGTCGAGGCTTCAGGTGTAGTGGAAGCCTTAGGTGAAGGCGTGACTCAGGTCAAAGTAGGTGATCGAGTCACTTATACAGGTTTTCTAAATACTTTAGGTGCATATAGCACCCACCGCATAATTCCAGCAGATGCTTTAATTAAATTACCCGAAGAAATTTCCTGTGAAACTGCGGCGGCCATGACCATGAGAGGGCTGACTGCTGCTTATTTAATGCGCCGTATTTATGACTTTAAAGCGGGCGATTCAATTTTATTGCATGCAGCAGCAGGTGGCGTTGGCCTGATTGTTTCTCAGTGGGCCAAATTACTTGGCTTGACCGTGATAGGCACAACGTCGTCAGAAGAAAAAGCAGCCGTAGCGCGAGCTCATGGTTGTGACCATGTGATTAACTACAGCCATGAAAATGTTGCTGAGCGTGTACGTGAGTTAACAGGCGGCGTTGGTGTAAATGTCGTTTTCGATAGTGTCGGTCAAGCCACTTTCATGAGTTCATTAGATTCTCTAAAACGCCGTGGTTTGTTGGTCTGTGTAGGCACTGCGTCTGGTCCAATTCCTGCTTTTGATCCGGTATTACTTGCCGTAAAAGGTTCACTGTTTGTGACGCGTCCAGCTTTGGCCGATTACATTGCAGATCCTGCCGAGAAAAAAGAACTGGCAAATGAATTATTTGAACATGTGCGACATGGACGAATCAAAATTGAGATTAATCAGCGCTATGAGCTAAAGGATGCGGTACAAGCTCATCTCGATTTAGAAGCACGTAAAACAATAGGTTCATCAATTTTTGTAATTTGAAGGGATTTCTTATGCAAATTGAACAGTTAACTTGCAATATTGGTGCAGAGTTAAGCGGTGTAAAACTCGCTGATGCTATTTATGATGATGGCTTATTTTCTGAAATTCGCTCACAACTGCTTAAACACCGTGTTTTGTTCTTGCGAGATCAACATTTAACTCGTCAGGATCATGTGGCTTTTGCAGAAAAATTTGGACAACTAGAAGATCATCCTGCTGTAGGGAGTCATCCTGACCATCCGGGTTTAGTACAGATTTATAAAAACCCCGAAAGCCCAGTCGATCGTTATGAAAATGCTTGGCACAGTGATGCGAGTTGGCGCAAGATCCCACCAATGGGATGCGTGCTGCATTGTGTCGAATGTCCACCTGTAGGCGGCGATACAATGTGGACCAATATGGTCATGGCTTATGAGTCATTACCCGATGATATCAAATGTAAGATTGCAGACTTACGTGCTTACCACAGCATAGAAGCGAGTTTTGGTGCTGCAATGCCACTTGAAAAGCGCTTGGACTTAAAAGCAAAGTTCCCCGATGCTGAGCACCCTGTGGTCCGTACTCATCCTGAAACGGGCGAGAAAGTTTTGTATGTCAACGCGTTCACAACGCACTTCAGTAACTATCACACCAAAGAGCGGGTCAGATTTGGACAAGATGCCAATCCAGGCTCAGCTGAACTGCTACGTTATTTAATATCTCAAGCCTATATACCAGAGTTTCAAGTGCGTTGGCGTTGGAAGCCTAACAGTATTGCAATTTGGGATAACCGCAGTACGCAGCACTATGCCGTGATGGATTATCCGCCTTGCCATCGAAAAATGGAGCGGGCAGGCATTATTGGTGATGCAACCTATTAAGGTTATTGGTTAACTCATTTTATCTATTTGAAAATTCTAAAAATATATTAGGAGATGCGCATGCAATTCTTTGACGACTCATTGCACCCAGAAAATATGGAAAAAGTGGTGATTACTGTTGCGCCGTATGGACCAGAATGGATGCCAGAAGACTTTCCCGAAGATATTCCTGTGACCATGGATGAGCAAATACAAAAAGCGGTCGAGTGCTATGAAGCGGGTGCTACCGTGCTGCATTTACATGTTCGTGAGCTTGATGGTAAAGGCTCTAAACGCCTATCAAAATTTAATGAACTGATTGCAGGTGTGCGTGAAGCTGTGCCTGACATGATTATTCAGGTGGGAGGTTCGATTTCATTTGCACCAGAGAGTGAAGGTGAAGCGGCCCTATGGTTAAGTGACGACACTCGACATATGTTGGCTGACCTTACACCAAAACCTGATCAGGTCACGGTAGCAATTAACACCACACAAATGAATATTATGGAATTGCTCTATCCTGAATATTTGGAAGGAACTTCACTGGCACATCCAGCGACTCAGGCAGCATATGCAGAGATGACTGTGCCAGCAGGGCCTGCATGGGTTGCCGAACATATTAAACGCTTATGTAAAAACAATATTCAACCACACTTTCAATTAACGGGAATGCATGGTCTGGAAACTCTAGAGCGTATGGTGCGTAAAGGGTTATATATGGGACCATTAAACTTAACTTGGATTGGAATTGGTGGTGGTTTTGATGGTCCAAACCCATTTAATTTCTTTAATTTTATTCATCGCGTACCTGATGGATGTACTTTGACCTCAGAATCACTACTCAAAAATGTATTGCCTTTTAACACCATGTCGATGGCAATGGGTTTACACGCTCGTGTGGGTAATGAAGACACGATTATTGATCATCATGGACGTCGTTTTTCATCTGTAGAGCAAATTAAACAAACAGTTCGAATTGCCCATGAACTAGGCCGTGAAATTGCTTCTGGAAAAGAAGCCCGCGAGATTTATCGTATTGGCGTTCAATACAACACCATCGAAGAAACTCTAATTGCAAATGGTATGTCACCTAACCGTCAAGCAGGGCAAAAGGGCGTTCCTCAACGTCGTTAATATGACGAGGTCTAATGGAATTTAGACCTGAATTATAGTGCAGCTTATTCGCGTTGGTTTTTAAAGGCGGGGTGCTGCACTAGCTCAATAGAAATTATAAAAAATACAAGGAGGTCTTATGAATGCGCATCAGTATTCAGATCAGATGAGCGATGTTGATACGTCAATCAGTATACCTCGTCGTTATGCATGGCTTGTTTTTGCTTTGACATTTGGTTTGCTCATTTCAGATTACATGTCCAGACAAGTCTTAAACGCAGTCTTTCCTTTACTTAAAAATGAGTGGTTGCTCAGCGATAGCCAGTTAGGTTTGCTCAGTGGCATTGTGGCTTTAATGGTGGGTTTATTGACTCTGCCATTGTCTTTAATGGCAGACCGTTTTGGGCGAGTTAAAAGCTTGGCCATTATGGCGGCTTTATGGAGTTTGGCGACTTTAGGATGTGCACTCGCTGAAAATTATGAGCAAATGTTTATTGCTCGTTTTATGGTTGGTGTGGGCGAGGCAGCGTATGGCAGTGTTGGTATCGCAGTGGTGGTAGCTGTTTTTCCTCGAGAAATGCGTGCAACACTCGCCAGTGCTTTTATGGCGGGCGGCGTATTTGGTTCGTTTTTGGGTGTGGCTTTAGGTGGTGTACTCGCACAGCATTTCGGTTGGCGTTGGGCTTTTGGTGGTATTGCTTTATTTGGTCTCATTTTGGCTTTTCTATATCCAATTTTAGTGAAAGAAAACAGAATAAAAGCAGCACCTCAAAATAAAATTCGTAGTAAAACCCAGCACATAAAAAGCCCTTTAAAAACTTTATATTCAAGTCGTTCAGTCATTGCCACTTACATTGGTAGTGGTCTGCAATTATTTGTTGGTGGCACAGTAATTGTCTGGATGCCGAGTTATCTCAATCGCTATTACGGCATGAGTACCGACAAGGCAGGTGTGATGGCAGCGGTCATTTTGCTATGTAGTGCAGTAGGCACAATTCTATGCGGGATGTTGTGTGATTATTTGGGCCGTAACTGTCCAGATCGTAAGGTCAGTTTAGCGATTACATACTGCTTGCTCGGTTGTGTTCTTTTATTAATTGCTTTTGCTGTGCCTGTGGGACGTAACCAGTTACTTCTCATTTGTCTCGGAATGTTTATTGCCCTAGGAACCAATGGGCCATCTAGTGCCATGGTGGCCAATCTCACACATAACTCAGTTCATGGTTCTGCATTTGCAACACTCACCTTAGCTAACAATTTTCTTGGTTTAGCACTTGGTCCTTTAGTCGTTGGTAAAGTATCTGATGTGATTGGTTTACATAGTGCATTTCAACTGATGCCATTGGTCAGTATTGCAGCCGCAGCCGTATTTTTTTATGCCAAACGCCATTATCACAAAGATATCGCACGCTTTGAGCAGCAAGGAATAACTGAGCTTAAAAATCATTCAAGTAACCAAATACAAAAATGCGAGATGAATAACAAATGATGATTCGGCAATTACATATTGATGTATTTTTTGACTTTATTTGTCCTTGGTGTTTGATCGGAAAACGTCAGTTACTGATCGCTATAAATAGATTTTATCAGCTTCACCCCAAAGTCAAAGTTGTCGTGCATTGGCGAGGTGTACAGCTCATACCAGACTTACCCGTTGAAGGAGTCCCGTTTCAAACATTTTATTTGAAAAGGTTAGGCAGTGTGACAGCAGTTCGTATGAGACAGGAACAAGTCAATAAAGCTGCAAATAAGGTCGGGCTTAAGATCGATTTTGAACAGATTAAACGCATGCCAAATACGGCTAAGGCTCATCGCTTATTTGATAAAGCTTTAAAGGTAGGCACTCCTGAGCAGTGCAATATGCTGTTAGAGCAACTCTTTGCGGCATATTTTTATGATGGGTTAGATATTGGAAATACCATCACTTTATCCAGAATAGCAAAACGTTGTGGCTTTTCACCTGAGCTTATAAAAAGTTCACTTATTCAAGATCGTCAAGATTTTATATCAGCAAGTACAGGCGGGAATGGCGTGCCTTACTTTATTTTTGATAATGGTTCTGTGCTGGTTGGAGCGCAATCAGCAGATGCACTTTACCAAGCGATGCATGAGGCGCTTGTGGGACAAGGAGAGTTGATATGACCCAACGATTTGAAGTGCCTCTAGAAAAAATACCGAATTCAGGTGAGCGGGCTTTTTTAAAAATTGGAGATAAAACTCTCGCGCTATTTAATGTTGCGACTCAGTTTTATGCAATCGATGACAGTTGTCCTCATCAGGGGGCATCGCTATTTAGTGGACGTCTAGAAGGACGAGTGATTCAGTGCTGTGCCCATGGTCTACGCTTTGATTTAACAAATGGCTGTTTAGTTAATTCTGCTCATCTCAAAGTGGCGACTTATCCCGTAGAAGTGAGTGGAGAAAAGTTATTTATTGTGATGGGTTCTGGGGAAAATCATGGCTAGTTTAGTTTTGAAAAATTTTACCCAGCGTACAAAAGAATTGGCACCAGGTTTTATTGTAAGTTCGATCGTTGCGGCGGCGGCATGTTTTTTATCTGAGCACTACGGTGCCCCAGTCATGTTATTTGCGTTGTTACTGGGAATGAGCCTGAATTTTTTAGCAGCCGAAAGTAAATGTAAGGCGGGCATTGAATTTACCGCACGCAGTGTGCTGCGAATGGGCATTGCGTTACTCGGCATGCGTATCACTTTGGGGCAAATCACTGCATTGGGCTGGCAGCCTGTAGCTTTAGTCGTAACACTTGTGATTGTCACAATCGCCGTCTCTGTAATTGCAGCTAAAATTTTAGGTTTCCAAAAATTATTTGGCATGCTCACTGGTGGATCAACGGCAATTTGTGGCGCTTCAGCTGCGTTAGCACTATCCGCCGCTTTTCCGAATCATCCGCAAAAAGAAAAAGCGACTCTGTTTACAGTCATTGGTGTGTCGGCACTTTCGACATTTGCAATGATTGTCTATCCCATGATTGCGAAGTGGCTAGAACTATCGCCACAAGCTGCTGGCGTGTTTCTTGGTGCAACGATTCATGATGTAGCCCAAGTGGTCGGGGCGGGTTATAGCATGTCTACTCAAACAGGTGATACGGCGACTGTCGTTAAACTTATGCGTGTGGCAATGTTGCTTCCAGTGATTGTTTGCGCTGCCATGATTACCCGCATGCAAGGTGCAAATTCAACGGGAGAACGACCGCCATTATTGCCTTGGTTTGCAGTTGGATTTTTAATACTGGCTTGTATTAACAGTACTGGATGGGTGCCAGTGGTCGTTCAAAATGGAATAAATGATTTATCACGTTGGTTTTTAGTCATCGCGATTAGTGCCTTAGGCATGAAAACTCAGTTAAAAGAGTTAGCTTCTGTCGGGATTAAACCAATTCTTTTGATGGTCGGCGAAAGTATCTTTTTAGTACTATTGGTACTCGGCCTCATGCACTTGTGGTTTTGACCTCATTTTAAATATTTAGAGGAGGTTTTGGGTTATGCATAAAACCTCCTCTATCTTTTGTATGTCACTTTATTTTTGAATCCATTCATTTTTTCTAATTTCAATGTAGACGAGTTTAACTATGAAGTGATTTGTTATGGCTGCGCCACATTGTTGGTGACATGCCAAACTGACTAATAAACCAACGAGTAAAAGAACTCGGCATCGAGTAACCTAAAATATCAGATACTTGAGCGAGTGAATAATTTAGATTTTTTAAATAACGAAATACGAGATCTTTACGGACTTCATTGATTAAATCACTAAAACTCGTCTGAGCTTCTTCTAAACGACGCTGTAAGGTCCGAACATGAATACCATGTGTTTGAGCGACTTGATCAATCGTGGCACGGCCCATTGGTAAAAGAAGATAAATACTTTTACGAATATCAAAAATCATGGTCGATTCATCACTATTCTGTAAAATATCTAAATAGCGCTGTGCATGGTTGGCCATAGCCAAATTTGCCTGAGGATTTGTTGTATCAAGTTCGGCCGTGGTACAAACAATACCATTAAAGTCACTGCCAAACTCTAATGCACAGCCAAAAATCCGTCGATGCAGAGTTAAATCGCTTGGTGGATTATGGGTAAAGTGAACACTCAAAGGCCGCCATTTTTGCATCAATAATGCTGCACAAAAACGATGGGTAATTCCTAAAGCAAGTTCAGTTGCTTGACGACTATATCCGCAAGTTGTTGTGACAACTTCTTCTCTAATGACAACAGTATCATCAATTTCTTCAATATATATTTCAAGTGAGTTGTTAAGTAAATTTCTATATCGAACAAGAGTTTGTAAGGCATCTCGCAATGTGTGCTGATAATTTAACAAAAGGCTAATTTCACCAAAATCTGCGATTTCACGTTGCTCTGCCATGTGTAAACCGAAAACATCACAGCTACTCATTTGGGCTGAGTCTTCAAGTAAGGTAATCGCTTTATCTACAGGAATGCGCTGATTAAGATCATTTAATTGAGTTTGGCTAAGACCAACGCGTGATAATAAATGGTATGGATTAATAGCTAATTGCTGTGCAACGGCCAAATAGTTTTTTAAAGAGGCGGTATGCGCAAGAGGAACCATTTTATTATCTCCTTGTTCTTAATAAGCCATATTCCTTACAGCTCATATTTAGTTATAACCAAAATCTTCACATTACAAAAGCTTTTATTTAAGAGCTTAAACGTTAAGTACGGTTAATTTTACACTTCTTCTTTTAATTTATTTGTAATTACAAAACTTATTTTAATTAATTTTAAGAAGATGTGTCGTCAAATGAAAAGCCCGTGACGCCTTATGTGCATCATTGAATGAAATGAGACTTTATTGTGAGTGTGAGTTTTATAAAAATTCTTATGCATCCTAGATGGCGAAGTTCACAGGTGTCGAAATGGAAAAAATACAAACCAGAGCAACAATTTTAATCATTCCGGGGTTACGTGATCATGTTCCCGAGCATTGGCAAACCATTTTAGAGACAAGGCTAGCGAAGGTTCATTCTGTGCCACCTGTGCAGAACCATAAACTGAATTGTCAAAATAGAGTTGCTGCTATACAAGCCCAACTCGAACAAATACAAGGACCTGTCATTTTAGTTGCTCATAGTGCTGGTGTACTTATGACTATACATTGGGCAGCAAAATATCAACGACCAATTCATGGTGCGTTACTTGTTGCACCGCCTGATTTAAACAAAAGTTGGCCTGAAAATTATCCGAGCCCAGCCGTACTTCATCAAGAAGGATGGAGTCCTTTACCAGATCAAACCCTTCCTTTTCCAAGCATGTTGGTTGCAAGCACAAATGACCATTTAGCGCGTTATGAAGCTGTAAGTGATATGGCAGAAAAATGGGGAAGCCAACTCGTAAATTTGGGTGATGTGGGACATCTAAACCCAGCATCTGGCTTTGGGTATTGGCCCTTAGCTGAACAATTTATTCAACAGTTAGATCAGGTAGAACAACCCGCCTAGTACAAAAAATACCTGCTTATTTAAATCCTTTAAAAGCCAATGGATGGTTTTTAGTAATAAGCATAAATAAGAAAAATCATATTTATATGGAGATAATATGGTCATTACCTACGCATGTTTAAATCAAAGAAACAATTATATTTTATATATTCAAAAAATAAGTGTTTCATTAAGTCTGATTTTACTCATGTCTAAAGCAAGTGCTGGCAGTTTTGATTTTGATAAAGATTGGCAATTTGAATCAAAAACCACATTAAGTTTAGGCGCCAGTTGGAGTACACAAGATCCATCTACTTCATTACTTTATCGGCCTGATGCAAATAAAATCGGCAAACAAGGTTCTAGCATTGATGTGAATGGTGATGATGGACGCATGAATTTTAGTAAATATGACGCCATTTCACAGATCATTAGAGGCATAACTGAAGTTAAGCTCAATGGGAAGCAGCAAGGTGCGGTCATTAGTACTAAATATTGGTATGACCATGCCTATGAAACAGGACACGGAGACTTGAAACCCTTTAATGATTCAGCGTGGCCAAGGCTTGCAAAGTTCAAAGGTATCGATTTATGGAATGCCTATATATGGAAAGATTTTGAACTAGGTGAAGGAAAAACCATAAATTTAAAATTAGGTAAACAGACTTTAAATTGGGGGAAATCGCAGTTTTTCCAAAATGGTTTAAACTCGGTGAGTGCATTTGATTTTGCCGCAATCAACCGACCAGCTGGTGATGCAAAAGAAAGAATGATTCCCACCGAAATGTTTTCATTCGATACAAGCATTAATAAAAATTTGAAAATAGAAGGGTTCTATCAATTTAAATTTAGACCGTCAGTCGTTGATGGTAGCGGAACTTTCTTTGAAATTTCTGACTTTGTTCCCGAAAATGCGGGTCCAGTTCTGATTGCAGGGGGCGGAGATAAATTGTCAGATACAGCAATGCGTTTACGTACTTATATTCCGCGTGCAGAAAGCAGAAAAGCAAAAGACAATGGTCAATATGGTATTGCTTTAAAACAGACATTACCAAGTTTAAATAATGCCGAACTGGGTATTTACTATGCTAATTACCATAGTCGCAATGCAAACTTTGATGGAACGGCTGTAACAGCGCGGGGGCCAGAGAACTTTAATACCGCAAGTTATTTTTCTATCTATCCTGAAAATATCAAAATGTTTGGATTAAGTTTGACTGGCAAAGTTGGAACAACAACTGTTTTTAGTGAATTAACACATAAGCCAAATCAACCTTTGCAATTAAACGGTACAGACATTGTCTATGCCCAAGTGTTATCGGACGGCACACCATTTTCGCCGCCGGGGGAAACTCCTGAATTAGGTCAATATATTCAGGGATATGTACGCTTACCCGTAACACAATTCTCCATTGGCGCAACTGATAGCATATCGAATATTTTTGGAGCAAATTCGATGACTTAGTCTACAGAGTTTGCCTTAAATCATATTGCAGATATTGGTAATCATCGGATAGGTCGAACAGGAGCTTTTGGCCGTAGCGAGCTTTCAACGGGTGCCTATAATCCTGATACAGGAGCATTCAAATGTACGCCTTATGGTACAGCGCATCTTACAAATGCAGAAATTGACAACTTAAATGAACGTTTTTGTAATGGAAATGGGTTTTTTAGCGAATGGTCATTGGGTTATCGTTTACGCGGCGCGTTAAATTATCAGGATATTTTACCTTCCACAATTATTACTCCAAGTCTTAGTTTTAGACATGATGTTTATGGATTTAGCCAAAACTTTCAAGAAGGGCAAATGAGTGTAAGTGCTGCGTTATCTATGACTTATCAGCAAAAATATACCACTGAGATTGCTTATAATAACTTTTTTGGTTCCAATGAATTTAGCACGATAGATGATCGAGATTTTGTGTCATTAGCATTTAAAGCTAATTTTTAGTTTGATCACTTTTTCTCTCCCGATAAATTATAATAAATGAAAATTAAATAATTTTTTGATTCATCATTTTTAATAAAGGAGAATTCATTTTGAAATTTACCTCAAAAATTGATTGGTGGCTTTTATTAATCCTGATCGTTGTTACAGTAAGTATAATCTCAAAAATTTATAAAGCTCATCATACTGATTCTTTAGCATCTAATTTTAGTTACTTAGCCATTTATAGCGTTATTATTTTTCTAATTTGGTTGCCTGTATTTAATACTTATTATGTTATAGATCAGAATAAATTAATCATTAAAAGTATAGTGTTTCGCTGGAAAATCAATATTGATGATATTACTAAAATTGAAGAAACTCATAACCCACTTTCTTCACCAGCACTGTCATTAGATAGACTAAAAATTTATTATTTTAAAAATGGGAGCATGAATTCGGTCATGATTTCACCAAAAGATAAAGAAGGTTTTTTTCAAGCAATAAACAAAAGACCATATTAAAGTTGCTTGTTTAATTGCACACATAAACTACGCTATCTCCATTATGACAAAAAAGAAATGGAGATAAGCCATGTCCACACGCTTTTTACTGCCTATTTTAAGCACTACGGTTTTAATGGCATTAACGGGATGTACCTCATCTGCTCAATATTCTATTGCAGAAAGTTATGGTCCCGAACCAAAATTGCCTGAGCCTAAATCAAGTTTATTTCCAACCGTAAATATCGCACCCGCTGAAGGATGGCCAAGTGGTGTTATGCCAAAACCAGCAGAAGGTTTGAAGGTAAAGGCATTTGCACAAGGCCTTGAGCATCCACGATGGTTACATGTTTTACCTAATGGAGATGTATTGGTTGCTGAAACCGATGCACCCCCTAAGCCAGATGATGGTAAGGGGATTAAAGGTAAAATAATGAATTTAGTGATGAAAAGAGCAGGTTCATCTCATCCGAGTGCTAACCGTATTAGTTTGCTTCGTGACACTAACGGAGATGGAGTTGCCGACCAAAAAACGGTATTTCTCAAAAACTTGAATTCCCCATTTGGCATGGCATTGGTGGGTAATAACTTATATATCGCCAATACGGATGCACTTGTACGTTTTCCTTATCAAGAGGGTGAAACACAAATTAGTGCAAGTGGAACCAAAGTATTGGACTTACCGGGCGGGCCTTTGAATCATCACTGGACCAAAAATGTAATTGCAAATCCTGAAGGAACTAAACTATATATTACGGTCGGCTCCAATAGTAATGTTGCTGAAAATGGTCTAGATAAAGAAAAAGGCCGTGCACAAATTATGGAATACGATATTGCGAGCGGTCAGTCTCGTCCATTTGCAACTGGATTACGTAATCCAAATGGTATGGCTTGGCAGCCTCAAAGCGGAAAACTTTGGACAGTTGTAAATGAGCGCGATGAAATTGGCAGCGACTTAGTCCCTGACTATATGACGTCAGTTCAAGATGGCGGTTTTTATGGCTGGCCTTATAGCTACTATGGTCAACATGTGGATGTGCGAGTAAAACCACAAAATCCTGAACTGGTCGCACGTGCCATTAAACCTGATTATGCACTGGGCAATCACACTGCCTCTTTAGGCCTTACATTTTATGCAGCTGAACTCATGCCGCAATTCCGAGGTGGTGCATTCATTGGTCAGCATGGTTCTTGGAACCGTAAGCCTCACAGCGGTTATAAAGTCGTTTTTGTACCATTTAGAAGTGGTCAACCCTCTGGGCCACCTCAAGATATTTTGACTGGATTCCTAAGTGACAAAGGCAAAGCTTATGGGCGTCCTGTAGGAGTGGCAGTAGACTTTTCTGGGGCAGTGCTAGTCGCAGATGATGTGGGTAATACTATTTGGCGTGTCTCACCCATTGCCGAGACGACTTATGAAGCTCCTATGAAACGTGCTATTGGAACCCCGCCAGGCACGCCATAAAGTGTATTAATGATCATTAATTAGCATGGGCGGCCTTTAAGTTTTATAGAGGCCCGTCCAAGAGGCTATTATTTAATTTTTAAATAATTGAACAAAAAAAATACTAATTGGACTTTATAAGCCAACTTCTCAAGAATGAATATGTGAAAACGATAATGATGTTTAAGGATCAAACACATGAATACACATATTCGAATTGCCGTGGTTGGTGGTGGTATTGCTGGTCTGGCTTTAGCAAGTAATTTAAGTAAACATGCTCATTTAGATGTACAAATGTTTGAATCTGCACCTCAGTTTTCTGAAATTGGGGCTGGGATTTCTTTTGGTGCTAATGCAGTCAAAGCCATTGAATTATTAGGTTTAGCTAAAGAATATCACGCCATTGCAGATAAGGTGAGTGCACCGTTTCAAGATGTTTGGTTCCAATGGCGCAATGGTTATACCGATGAATATTTATCTGCATCTATTGCTACAGGTGTAGGGCAATCTTCGGTTCACCGTGCAGATTTTCTAGATGCCATTATTCCTCACATGCCTACGCAAAATGTCCATTTTTCTAAACGCCTTGAAGCAATTGAAGAACAAAACGATCAGGTAATTTTGCACTTTAATGATGGTAGTCGGCACGAGTGTGACTATTTGATTGGTGCTGACGGTATTCGCTCTGTTGCTCGTCAATATGTTTTAGCTACTCATCATTTGCCACCAGTTCATCCACGTTTTTCAGGAACTTGGGCATATCGTGGCATTATTTCGCACGCTTCATTTAAAGAAGCTTTGCAACAAGTAAATGGCGATACAGATTTAGCAGATATTCCCCAAATGTTATTGGGTAAAGACAAACATATTTTAACGTTCCCAATTCGTAAGGGAGAGCAAATTAATATCGTTGCTTTCTGCTCAAACCGCGAAGATACAGTACTACCAGCCGATACACCGTGGACTAAGCCTGTCGATAAAGCTCAAATGCTTTCCGATTTTTCAGACTGGAGTGAAAGCTGCCAAACATTACTCGGTTTAATTGAACAGCCTACCATTTGGGCCTTACATGAAATTGAAGAGCTTTCAACTTATCAAAGTGCTTCTGGTCATGTCATTGTCATGGGCGACGCTGCACATGCCATGTTACCTCACCAAGGGGCTGGAGCAGGGCAAGGTCTCGAAGATGCATTAATCATTGCAGCCTTATTGGCGACCAAAAACTTACAAGCAGAGCAGTTAACCGATGTGTCTGCCATCTATGAAAAGTTGCGTTTAAAACGCGCTTGCCGCACTCAACAAACTTCTCGTGAGTCTGGCGAAATTTATGAATGTTATTCAGCTCAATACCCAACATTTGCCGCAATTGGCGAACATCTTGAACATCGTTTTGACTGGTTATGGCAACACGATCTAGAGCAGGATGTTGTAGATGCACAGCGCCAATTACATCAATTAGGAATGGCAACCATTTAAATAAATTTTTGTTTTACACACAATTTGCTAAGGAAAGCAATTATGGAAAAACTAAATGCAAATCAATTGATTGATGATGCAAGATTAACACCCTTACATTGGCGGGTGATCTTGCTGAGTGCACTCATTATTATTTTTGATGGTTATGACCTCGTCATTTATGGTGTTGCATTACCCAAGCTCATGCAGCACTGGCAGTTAGATAGTATGACTGCTGGATTGCTCGGTAGCGTTGCGTTATTTGGCATGATGTTTGGTGCCATGATTTTCGGGAGTTTGGCAGATAAATTAGAGTCCTATGGGTTTAGCCGTAAACGTTTAATTATGCTTTGCGTGCTCATTTTTAGCGGTTTTACCGTGTTATGCGGTTTTGCCAATAGCCCTAAAGAATTTGCCATCTATCGTTTTATTGCTGGCCTAGGTTTGGGCGGTGTCATGCCAAATGTTATTGCCATAATGACCGAATTTGCCCCAAAGAAATTACGATCAACTTTGGTATCGCTCATGTTTAGTGGCTATGCGATTGGTGGTATGAGCTCAGCACTTTTAGGCATGTGGTTGGTTCCTAAATTTGGTTGGCAAATCATGTTTATTTTGGCAGGTATTCCTCTCATTTCATTACCTATTATTTGGAAATTTTTACCCGAATCAATTGATTATCTGGTTCGCCAAAAAAAATGGAATGAGGTACGTCATTTACTTCAACAGTTAGCACCAGAACAAAACATAGCTGATCATACGAGCATCGTATTACATCAAGAAAATCAACAAACTGTAGCTCGACCTTTGGTTGCTCTTTTTACCGAGAATCGCGCTTTAGTCACTGTGTTTTTCTGGCTGAGTGTATTTATGGCTTTACTGATGGTGTATGCGCTCGGTAACTGGATACCAAAACTCATGGTCGAGGCGGGATATGATTTATCAACCAGTCTGGTCTTTTTATTGGCGCTAAACTTAGGCGGGATGTTGGGTGCAATCGGTGGAGGGTACTTTGCTGATCGTTTTCACCTAGGCAAGGTCATTTGTTCACTCTTCTTAGCGGGTGCAATTTCACTTTACTTGCTGAGTTATGCTTTACCCATGGTTATTTTATATCTCTGTATTGCCGTGGCAGGCGCGGCATCTATAGGTGGGCAAATTTTATTGTTAGCCTATATGGCCCAGTTTTATCCGTCGCCCATTCGCAGCACTGGCATTGGTATGGCTTTGGGTGTGGGGCGTATTGGCGCTATTTTAGGCCCGATTTTATGTGGCTGGCTTTTAAGTTTACATCTACCCATTGAATATAATTTTATCGCTTTAGCCATTCCTTGTGTGCTGGCAACTTTAAGCGTCGTTGCCATAAGTATTTGTAGCCGAACCAAACAGGTCATATTGAATTCAAGCATGTCTCCATAGTTAAGTATTTTTATTCCCACAAAAGGAACTACACTCTAAACAAGGAAGTTAACGTCTTTGTTTAGAGTATTTAAAGGATCAGAACCATGGATTTAGGTTTGATTAAAGTTTTTGTCTGTATTTATGAGTCTCGTCACATTAGTAAAGCTGCCGATAAATTAAATTTGAGTCAGCCTTCTGTGACTTATAATTTGAACCGGTTACGCCGTCAGTTAAATGACGAGTTGTTTACCCGAAGCAGAGGTGGGGTCGAACCGACAAAAGTTGCACATGAGCTTTATCCAATTTTTCATCAAGCAATTTTTAATATTGAGTCAGCAATTGCTCAAGCACAGGAATTTCATCCTGAAAATTCAAATAAAACTTTTCGCATTGGACTGTCAGATGCAGGGGAAATTTGCCTCTTACCCAGTCTGATGGCTTTTTTGCAAAAAACAGCACCCTATATTCAAATTGAGATTGAAGAGATTCAGTCGTCTAAGGTTGAACAGTGGCTCATTGATGGTTTTTTAGATCTAGCCGTATTTAATAGTACGCAGACCATAATGCCTAAAATAGAAACGCGTACTTTATTTGAAGAAAGATATGTATGTATTGCCAGAGCTGACCATCCAAGGCTACAACAGCAACTGACGTTAGAACAATATTTGCAAGAAGATCATGTTGCCATCAAGTCATCGACAGGGCATATCCAAGTTGAGCAATATTTAAAAACAATGGATTTGAAGAGACGTATTCGATTAGAGGTTCCTCATTTTAGTGTTTTGCAGGGCGTTTTGCAGAGTTCAGATATGTTGGTGACATTACCGTCGAGAGCAGCACGACATTATTTAGCGCATGGTAATGTTCAAATGTTTGAATTACCTTTTGCTATGGATTCTTTTAAAGTGAGCTTAAATTGGTTTAATCGTAGTGATGATATTATTGCCAGAAAATGGTTGATTCAATCTGTTGGTCAAATATTTGAAGTTCTATAAAACCATTAATATCTGTGTTGAAAGTTATATTTAAAATTTCATTTTCAGATGAATGAGCTTGATCTGAGAAGTTAAAGTTCTTTCCAATTTATTATTAAATTTTGATAGCATTCGCGGCATACACAATAAGAACTGTTGATACGAATTATGACCGATCAATTAAGAGCAAAATTTGAAAATTTAGAACTTAACGCAGGTTTAGGGAAAATCAGTGCCTTTATTTCAATGTCACTCAGCTTACTTTGTTTATTTGGTGCATTATGTTTTTTATTTCCCAGCATATTAACGACACCGGAACTTCGTCCTCTTTACGCAAAACACTATAATCTTTTTTATTATGGCCTGATCACTGGCATTGTGATTAGTGCTGGTTTTGGTGCATTTAGTGCAATTATTCGTCAAAACCGATATGGATTCTACGGGCTATGTTTTTCACTTGTAGCAGCAGTTTTGGGCTGTGGTGTAATTAAAGCACCCGTTTTACCCAGTGTACCGTTTTATGCAGGTATCGATTATTTTGTACTGACCTTATTCATTTTAGCGTTTGTTTTTATTCCGCTTGAAGGTTTTTTTGCTAAAAATCCTGAACAAAAAATATTAAGAGTGGGCTGGGTGACCGATATGAAATATTTCATGGTCAGCCATGTTGGAATCCAATTATTCAGCTTTTTAACGGTCATGCCGATTCAATATTGGATTACCCATCTACCTGATAATCCGATTGTGCCTTATGTACAAGCTCAGCCGATTTGGCTGCAATTTATTGAGCTACTGATTGTGGTCGACTTTACGGTCTATTGGCTACATCGTGCTATGCATGAAGTTAATTTCTTATGGCGTTTTCATGCGATTCATCATTCGACTGAATATATGGATTGGTTAGCATCTTCTCGTTTACATGTCATAGAAGTGCTAATGACTCGTTTTATTGCGACTTTACCGATTTTCCTATTAGGTTTTCATACTTCAGCTGTTTTTGCTTATTTAATTTTTATTTCGTTTCACGCTATTTTTATCCATTCTAATGTGCGTTTTCGTTTTCCATATTTGCGCTGGATTATCGCAACACCAGAATTCCACCATTGGCATCATTCCTCAGAAAAACCTGCTATTGATAAAAATTACGCTGCTTTTATTCCACTCTATGATGTCATTTTTAAAACCGTCTATATGCCAAGTCATTTGGCGAGCGTATATGGGACGGTGGGTTATAAAATCCCAAATAGTTTTATAAAACAGTTTACTTGGCCTTTTAAAAAGTATGTAAAACGTTTTTTAAAACCTTGGCGTGATCAGTAAAATAAAAATAGCCTCGATGGAGGCTATTTTTTTAAAACATTATTTGCTTTTAATATTTTTAAAAATCATTACAAGGGCAATCAGAGCAAGGCTAATAATTAAACTCATATAAATATTGGCACTGTTCATAAGTCCAATTTTACCCACAAAATAGCCTGCAAGAATTGCCGGAATGCTAAAAGCTAAATAGCTTTCAACAAAAAATGCGGCCATAAGACCTGCACGTTCTTCGGGTAAAGCTAGGGGCATGACTGTGCGGATTGCTCCCATAAAAGCTGTACCAAAACCCACTCCAGTAATAATAGAACCTATAAATAAAACAGCCGCACTTGTAAAATTAATCGCTAAAAATAAAACGGTTGCGCCAATAATGATGGATAAGGTGCCCGTCAGCAAAATACGAAAATTTGTAGATTTTCTAAGTGTCAGAATTCCTGCTGCACCTGAAAGGGCGAGAGCCATAAACATAATACCGTTTAGCCAAGCCGAAGATGTCTGAAAAATTTTTGCCAGCAAAGATGGCATCAGTGATAAGAAAAAACCACTGACCATCCAAAGCGCAATATTAATAGGACTAATACTGAATAAAGCACTTCTTGCCTGATGAGGAATGGCCATGTTGGGTTTTAAAGAAGCAAGCGCACCCGATCTTTTTTGTACAGTTTCAGGATTAAAAAAACTTAAAATGAGTTGAAATGTAAAGAGAACACATAAGAGTTCAAAAACCAGATGTAAAGGTTGTGATGAGAATTGCAGAATAAGACAGGTAATAAAAATGCCAGCTGCCATGCCAACCATTGGAGCAATACTATTAATCAGAGATCCTTGAAGCTTGCTGAAATCTAAGATGGCGGCGCCTATGGCAGAAACGGCAAGTCCAGTCGCAATGCCTTGTAGACCACGCGCAATGAATAGCATAGAAACATCTGAGGCAAAAAGGAAAAAGCTCATTGAAATAATTTGAAGAAAAATCGCCGAAAGAATGACAGGCCGACGTCCAATATAATCCGATAAAGAACCAATAATGAGTAAAGAGGCAAGTAAGGTAAATGCGTAGGTTGCAAAAATTAAGGTTAATGTAACAGGCGAAAAATTCCATGCTTGTTGATACAAGCGATATAGAGGAGTAGGAGAGCTGGATGCGGCCATAAAGGTCATGAGCGTAACCGTGTTTAAGGTCAACGCAATTCTTGAATCTAATCGAAAAACAGATCCAGACCCTTTAGAACTTGAATTGTTCATATAAGATGAATAACATAAAAGCGAATATTTAGCTTTTATACATTATTTTTGTACTAAAGCAAATCCTTAGCTTTAGTGTATTTTGTATATACAAATTATATTTTAATTGTTTTTTATTGAAGTAGAGCTGATTAATGGCAAAAGTTGTTACTGGGTTACGACCGGGCGGCCGTAGTGAAAGAATTCAAACTGCGGTACATCAAGCAGTCAAAGAGCTTCAAAAAACATGTGAACAAAGCCAAATCACTATACCTATGATTGCTGATGAAGCAGGAGTAACGCCTTCTACAATTTATCGCCGTTGGGGAGACATCAATCAGTTATTTTCAGATGTCGCCCTTAATGAACTGAAACCCGATATGGAGCCAAAAGATTTAGGCTCATTTCAACTTGATATCACGACATGGATCGAACAATATTTCGAAGAATACTCTTCTGAAGTAGGGCAAACATTGCTACGAGATTTGCTATATGCAACTGAATCTTCAAACGCTCGAAAGTGCGAAACTTTAATCATTCAACAACTTGATATTATTCAAGCCAGAGCTAAGGCGCGTAATGAATTAACTATAGAAAATCAAGAGATTATCGAAGCTGTTATTGCACCTATGCTATTTCGAATCTTATTCACTGATCGTACATTAAGCTTAGACTATGTCCAAATTTTATTGGAGCGGTTATTTAAGGCCCATCCTAATTTGAATTAATTTATCACAGCTTATTAGTGTAATTTTTTAACAAGAAATAGACACTTTCTCTTGTTAAAAAATTATATATCAATTTTTCTTATTATTTTTAAATTAAATTTTCATAATTTATATTTAATATGTTTTCTATAAAATCATTTATTTAATAAATGATTGCCTTGAGTTGGCTTCTAACACTCTTAAGGAGGGTTTTATGAGTATTTGTTATCTAAAATATTAATATAAATAGTAACTTATTTAAATATAAATCTGTTTTTATGACATTTAAAAACTAAAAATAAAATTGATTCTATACAATTTAATGCATGATTTCTGAATTTGTCATTTTTTAAATTTATAACACAGGGTGTTTTTTATTCTTTACAATGGCTTTTCCTTGTTAAAGCAGCTTGTGGTGCTTGCTTTATATTTTATTTTTTTATCCCCATCGAAAAGGTATTTAGATAATGGATTTCAATACCCTTGACCAAGAAACGGTACAGAAAAAACAGAAATTTCACCAAATTTTGTATGTACAGGTCATTTTTGCAATTATTTTGGGCATTTTAATTGGTCATTTTTACCCAGAACTTGGCGAAAGTTTAAAACCGCTTGGTGATGCATTCATCAAGATTGTTAAAATGATTATTGCTCCCGTCATCTTTCTAACTGTTGTTACAGGCATTGCCAGTATGACAAACATGAGCCGAGTTGGCCGTGTCACTGGTAAGGCTATGCTCTATTTTCTGACCTTCTCAAGCTTGGCTCTTGTGGTTGGTATGATTGTGGCAAATATTATCCAACCGGGTAAAGGCCTTAATATTGATCCTGCTACCTTAGTCAACGACAAAGTAAATACTTATGTTGAAAAGGCGCATGCAACAAATATTACTGATTTCTTCATGAATATTATCCCGCAAACATTGGTCAGTCCTTTGGCTGGTGGCGAGATTTTACAGGTGTTATTTGTAGCGGTGCTATTTGGTATTTCTTTAGCTGCTTTGGGTGACAGAGCACGTCCAATTACCGATTTCTTAAATAACTTAACAGCTCCAGTTTTCTACTTGGTCGGTATGTTAATGAAGCTTGCCCCAATTGGTGCTTTTGGTGCAATGGCTTTTACAATCGGTGCATATGGAATCGAATCAATTGGTAATTTATTGCTGTTGATCATGACGTTCTATATTACTGCTGTGTTATTTATCTTAGTTGTTTTAGGTGCAGTCGCTCGTTATAACGGCTTTTCAATTATTCATTTAATTCGTTATATCAAAGATGAGCTTTGGTTGGTTTTAGGGACAAGTTCTTCTGAAGCAGCTTTGCCATCATTAATGGACAAAATGCAAAAAGCGGGGTGTGAAAAATCAGTTGTAGGTTTGGTCATTCCAACAGGTTATTCATTTAACCTAGATGGGACAAATATTTATATGACAATGGCGGCTCTATTTATTGCCCAAGCCTGTAATGTAGATTTATCAATTAGTGAACAAATCGCATTGCTTTTAGTTGCAATGGTAAGTTCTAAAGGTGCAGCAGGGGTGACTGGTGCAGGCTTTATTACTCTGGCTGCAACTCTATCAGTTGTGCCAGCTGTTCCTGTCGCGGGTATGGCTTTAATTCTGGGTATCGACCGTTTTATGTCTGAATGCCGCGCTTTAACAAATTTAGTGGGTAATGCATGTGCAACAATTGTTGTGGCGCGTTGGGATAAAGCTTTAGATAAAGATCTTCTGGATAAAGCATTAAAGAACCATAAAGCAGATTAACCTTATAAAAAAATCTGTAGCTAAAGGCAATTTGGGAGAGTTGCCCAGCTACAGATTTTTTGTTTAATATCGAAAAAATATATTTTAACTAAGCCATTCTAAAGTTCTGCAACATTACTTTCTTGTAGGAAAGATACTACTGTAATTAAAATCGGGTTGTAAAAAATTATGCTTTTAAGTGATCCTCAAATTCTTCACCTAATTGCATAGCTAATGAATTACCTGCTAAATCACAGGTCACCAAACCATATTCTTTTTTAAAACTAAAAGTAAAACCTTTCCCGTCAGCAAGATTTTTAACTGAATATCCTAACTTTTCTAACCAAATACGAAACGCAATCAAATTTTTAGCTTTAACAACCTTTTTCACGTGAGAACTCCTTCTATCCGTGGCATTACATCTTATTTATTAATAGGGTTTTAATTAGATTTTTTAAAGGGGCAAAACTTTGTTTTATTTTGCAACTTGTAAAAAAAGTAAGATAAAGAAATAAAAGATTTCATTTTTATGAAATTTTGATTGTGTTATGTAATTAAAAAATAATAAATTTTTATGTAAAGCACTGTTTGGGTAAGTGATTTTGAAAATTATAAATTTGATGAATTTTTTTAAATAATGAATAAATAAAAAATAGAGTAAATGTAAAAAATAATTACAGGCAACAGGGAGTAAGCAAAAAGATACAGTTTTTAAAATGAAACTGTATCTTCTTTAAAAGCTGAATTTTAGAAATTATCTTTAAGGGCGCGTAGGTGAGCAAAATCTTCAACACTTTCCGCGCGAAGAAAAGGGTTGGTTGCTAATTCAAGCTCAATAGTGCTCGGTAATGTGATTAATTTTTGTTTACGTAGCTCATGGACTTCTTCAGCACGTTTTGATAAGGCATGGTTATGCGGTTCCACCGTTAAGGCAAATTCAGCGTTTGAAAGCGTGTATTCATGTGTACAATAAACTTTTGTATGGGTTGGTAGTGCTGCTAAGCGGCTCAGTGAGTGATACATTTGTTCGGCTGTGCCTTCAAATAGTCGACCACATCCCATTGCAAATAAAGTATCGCCGCAAAATACAGCTTCTAATTCTTCAATAAAATAGACAATATGCCCTAAGGTATGACCTGGGGTTGCGATAATCTCGACTTTTAAATCATTAAATTTTAAATGATCGTCATGTTGTAAAGGGTGAGTAATTCCCGGAATTTTTGTGAGTTCATCACGTGGGCCATACACAGTAATATTTTGCGTAGCCGTTAAGTCCGCCACACCACCTATATGATCTTTATGCCAATGGGTGAGCCAGATTTGTTTTAAGGTTAACTGATGACTCTGACAAAATTGAGTTACCAGCTCTGCTTCGGTTGGGTCAACTGCAACAGCTTCTTGAGTTTCAGTATCTTCTAAAATCCAGATATAGTTTTGGAGGGCATTTTGCACATCAATAAAATGAATTCTGTAACGCATTGTTTTATCCTAAAACCAAATCCAAAGAGTAAATAAATAATCACTGATTTTGATCATAACAGAAAATGGTATTAACCCACGTACTTCACCATTTTATGAAACTGGTTTATATAAAACAAAAAAGCCCCCGTGTAGGGAGCTTCTTATAGTCGATGATTTAACGTACTTTCGCGAGCCAGTTGCCTAGCGTCTGTACAATCTGTACTAAGAGCAGTAGAACAATCACTGTTAAAATCACAACGCTCGTATCAAAACGTTGATAGCCATAAGAAATCGCTAAATCACCAATACCGCCTGCACCAACTGCACCAGCCATGGCAGTTGCACCAATAAGACTGATTGTCGCTGTAGTAAGGTTTAAGATGAGTGAACTGCGTGCTTCAGGCAAAACAAAGCGAGAGATAATTTGCCAAGGGGTAGCACCCATCGCCTGAGCAGATTCAATAATTCCTTCATTTACTTCAAGCAAGGAAGTCTCAATAAGACGTCCCATATATGGCCCAACATAAATAGTTAATGGAACAATAGCTGCCCACGTACCAATTGAAGTGCCTACTAATAGCTTAGTAAGAGGAATCACTGCAATAAGTAAAATGATAAAAGGAAGAGAGCGTAAAGCATTTACAATTGGATTAAGTAAATGATAAATCACTTTATTGGGCAAAATGCCTTCTGGACGGGTAACTAATAAAATAATTCCCTGAATGAACCCCCAAATACCACCAAACAAAAGTGCGAAGAAAACCATATGAAAGGTTTCTTGCAAAGCGGTAACGAACTGATCAATAGAAAGAGAACTATGCCAGAAAGGTTGAGTGAGTTCAGTTAACCACTGTACGATTAAATCTCTCATACTTGATCTCCTGATTGAACTACACCCACTTCATTTTGTTCTAAAAACTCAATAGCCTGCTTAATTAGCAGAGGATCACCTAAAAGCTGCACAAACATTTGACCAATAACGGTGCCATTAATTTCAGTCATGTTAGCAAATAAGATATTTAAGCTAATATCGAATTGTTTAATCAGTGACTGAATGACAGGTTCTTGAGCAGAACGTCCTAAAAACTGTAAACAGTAAATACTATGATGATGCTGGTTTTCGAGCTGGTTTAAAATATTCACAGGTAACTGTTGATGTAAAACAGTTTGAATGAAGTTTTTAGTTGTCGGATGTTGAGGTTTACTAAAGATATCAATCGTTGAACCTTGTTCAATGACTTTACCTGCTTCCATCACAGCTACATGATCACAAACAGTTTCAATGACATCCATCTCATGGGTCACCATAACAATCGTGATTTTTTGCTCTTGATTGATTTTCTTTAGTAGCTCTAAAACTGACTTGGTTGTTTGAGGGTCTAGGGCAGAGGTTGCTTCATCACACAAAAGGATTTTTGGATGATTTGCCAAAGCACGGGCAATACCAACACGTTGCTTTTGGCCGCCAGAAAGTTCATCAGGATAAGCATCTTTTTTGTGCTTAAGGTCAATGAACTCCAATAACTCATTCAAGCGCTTTTCACGTTCTACCTTATTGTAATTTAGTAGACGCATTGGCATTTCGATATTTTCAGCAACCGTCTTGGTTTGTAGCAGATTGAAGTGCTGAAAAATCATACCAATATTTGCACGTTCCTGACGTAATGAACGCGCATCCAAAGCAGTGAAGTCCTTTTGATTAATGATAACCTGACCTTCATTTGGTCGTTCAAGTAAGTTAATCAGGCGGATTAAAGTACTTTTACCTGCACCACTATAGCCAATAATACCAAAAATACTACCTTCTGGAATTTCCAAATTAATTTGGTCCAGGGCACGTATGGTTTGGCCTTTAAGCTGATAGTGCTTTGAAATGTTTTTAAATTGAATCATGTCGTCAAAAAACTATGCTGAAAAGAAAAAACAGGCAAAGAGACTTTGCCTGTTTCGCGTTGCGGGTATTATATTACTATTTAGCTTCTGTGAGGTAGCTGATTGGCTGATTCACGTCAACTTTTGTACCACCAAAGTGCTGTTCAACGTATTTTTTTACAGCTTCAGTATGATATAGCTGACCAACCTTCTGAAGAGTAGGGTCATCTTTACGTGATTCCGCTGTTGCAAGAATGTTTACGTTGAGTTTTGTGCTACTGTCTACTGGCTCATAGAAAATAGAATCTTTGAGCACATTTAAACCGCCTTCCATTGCCAAAGTATTACCTAAAACAATTGCATCAACTTCATCTTTTACGCGTACAGCTGTCGCCATTTGGATTGGTTTGATATCAATTTTTTTACTATTGTCGATAATGTCGTTTGGAGTGCCTTTAGCAGGATCGAAATCAGCCTTAAGCTTAATTAAGCCCGCACTTTGTAATAACAATAATGCGCGAGCTTCATTTGCAGCATCATTAGGAATTGCAATACTTGCGCCTTGTGGGAACTCATCTACTTTCTTATGTTTACTAGAGTAAATACCCATTGGTTCAAGATAAGTGGTAGAAACTGGCGCAATTTTATCTTTGTTAGATGCATTAAAAGCAACTAAATATGCATAAGACTGGAATGCATTTAAGTCAACTTCTTTATTTGCAACAGCTGTATTCATTGACACATAATCAGTGAAATTTTTCACTTCAAGCTTAATGCCAGCAGCTTTAGTTTCCGGTAGAGTTGAAATATAACGCCAGATATCAGCGTCAGAGCCAGTTGAAGCAATAACTACAGTTTGCAGTTGTGATGAATCACTACCTTTTCCGGCTTGTGGTTCATTTTGCTGTTTACCGCAGGCTGCAAGTAATAGCACAGACACGCTTAAAAAAAGACTGATCAGCTTTTTCATGTAAAAAAAGTCCTGATTATGAGAGAAATCAACTGTTCAAGTTGGTTCTCGACGAGAAATGAAATGAGTTCTATTGCAACATTCCAAAGTTTTCAACGCTAAAAGTTATAACTTTCAGTACTTTTCTAATTCTTCAGATACTTGTTCTAGCATTTTTGATCTGAGCTTGATAAAACTATTTTTACAGCAGCTTTATCAAATATTATCAGTCATTAAGCAATGTTAAAAAGTATTGAATATTAAAAAATTACGATCATCCTTAACGAAATTAGACCATGTGCGATGATGTTTAGCAGCACATTAACTTGGTGGAATGTTCCAACGGTTTAACCAATCATATCAATAAAAACATATTCAATATAGTGGACATGTTTCGATCTTATTAATTGGAAGTGAATAAAAGATAAGATTTAAATAAATTTATCTAATAAGTAAGATCGAAATAAAAAAGCCCTCTATGAAAGAGAGCTTTTTATAAATTAAGATTTTTTATTCAGCTTTTTCACGTGCAATTGCGCGGTAGCCAATATCACTACGGTATTGCATACCCGTAAAGGTAACTTGACCACATACTTCTAGCGCATTAATTTGTGCTTCAAGAACGCTGTCGCCCAATGCTGTTACACAAAGAACTCGACCACCAGAAGTCACGATGTGACCATCTTCACGAGTTGCAGTGCCTGCATGGAAAATCTTGGTATCTTCAGGAGATTGCCCGATACCTGAAATTACGTCACCTTTGCGTACGCTATCAGGATATCCTTCTGCTGCAAGTACAATACCGATTGACTTGCGCTCATCCCACTCAGCTTCTTTTGGTAAATTACCAGCAATACCAGCCTCTACCAATTCAACAAGAGATGACTTTAAACGCATCATGATCGGTTGAGTCTCAGGGTCGCCAAAACGACAGTTAAATTCGATCACACGTGGTTGACCTTGCTCGTCAATCATTAAGCCAGCATATAAGAAACCGGTATAAACATGTCCGTCAGCAGCCATACCATCAACAGTCGGACGCATGATTTCAGTCATAACACGTTCGAAAATGTCAGAAGTTACAACCGGAGCAGGAGAGTAAGCACCCATACCGCCGGTGTTAGGTCCTTGATCGCCTTCAAAAATACGTTTGTGATCTTGTGAAGTTGCCATTGGTAAAATATTTTTACCATCAATCATACAAATGAAAGAAGCTTCTTCACCTGCAAGGAACTGTTCAATTACAACGCGTGAACCAGCATCACCAAATTTGTTGCCTGCCAGCATGTCATCAATTGCTGCAAAAGCTTCTTCGTTGGTCATTGCAACGATTACACCTTTACCAGCAGCAAGACCATCAGCTTTAATTACAATTGGCGCACCATTTTTTTCAACATACGCTTTAGCCGCGTCTACTTCAGTGAAAACATCATAGAAAGCAGTTGGAATGTTGTGACGCTTTAAAAAATGCTTAGCAAATGCTTTTGAACCTTCAAGCTGCGCTGCATATTGAGTAGGTCCCCAAATTTTTAAACCTGCTTCACGTGCAGCATCTACCACACCATTAACTAATGGAGCTTCTGGACCAACAATAATAAGATCAACATTATTTTCTTTAGCAAAAGCAATGATTGCTGAGTTGTCTAAAATATCAAGTTGAACATTCACACATTTGTCTTCTGTTGCAGTTCCAGCATTACCTGGTGCAACAAAAACTTGAGTGACATTGGTATCTTGCGCAATTTTCCATGCTAAAGCATGTTCACGACCACCACTACCTAAAACTAAAATATTCATTTTTAATTTGTTCCTTAACTTTAATCCTTTTCATCCCCCTCTATCCCTCAAGGTGGAGAGTTAGCTCCATTATTGTGGAAAACCCTCCTGAATAAAAGGAGGGTTAGGGAGGACTAAATTTAAATTAGTGGCGGAAATGGCGCATACCAGTGAAGACCATTGCAATGCCAGCTTCATCAGCTGCTGCGATTACTTCTTCATCACGCATAGAACCACCTGGTTGAATAATGCATTTAATGCCCGCTTTAGCAGCATTATCAATCCCGTCGCGGAACGGGAAGAATGCATCAGATGCCATTACGGCGCCTTCAACAACCAAACCAGCATGTTCAGCTTTAATGGCAGCAATACGAGCTGAGTTAACACGGCTCATTTGACCTGCACCTACACCAATAGTTTGGCGGTTTTTCGCATAAACAATGGCATTTGATTTTACATATTTCGCAACTTTCCAAGCAAAAATGAGGTCATCAATTTCTTGTTCAGTTGGCGCGCATTTGGTCACTACTTTAAGATCATCTTTAGTAATCATACCTAAATCTTGATCTTGAACTAATAAACCGCCATTAACGCGTTTGTAGTCAAGTTGTGGTGCACGTGCATCAATCGCAGGTAATTCGCCACATACTAAAACACGTACGTTTTTCTTAGCGCCAGTCACTTCAAGCACGCCATCAGCAATACTTGGAGCAATAATCACTTCAACGAATTGACGGTCAACGATTGCTTGAGCAGTTGCAACATCTAACTCACGGTTAAATGCAATAATGCCACCGAAAGCAGATTCAGGATCTGTTGCATAAGCTAAATCGTAAGCAGCTTTAATGCCATCTAAAGAAACAGCAACACCACAAGGGTTAGCATGTTTTACAATCACACAAGCAGGTTTTGCAAATGACTTAACACATTCAAGTGCAGCATCTGTGTCAGCAATATTGTTATAAGACAATTCTTTGCCTTGTAACTGTTTTGCCGTAGAAACTGATGCTTCTTTTGCATTTGCTTCCACATAGAATGCAGCAGATTGATGTGGGTTTTCACCGTAACGTAAATCTTGTGCTTTGTTCAATTGGGTATTGAACGTACGAGGGAATAAATCAGCTTCACCTTCGGTCTTACCAACGCGAGCGCCTAAGTAAGAAGCAATCATGCCATCATATTGAGCAGTATGTTCAAATGCTTTAACAGCTAAATCAAAACGTGTTTCATAAGAAAGTGAACCAGCAGTTTTTAATTCATTGATTACGGTGTCGTAATCTGAAGCATTTACTACAATACCTACAGAAGCATGGTTTTTAGCAGCTGCGCGAACCATTGTAGGACCACCGATGTCGATATTTTCGATTGCATCGGCAAGAGTACAGTCAGGTTTTGCAACTGTTGCAGCGAATGGATAAAGGTTTACAACAACCAGATCAATCGGATCGATGTTGTGTTCTTCCATTACTGCTTCATCTAAGCCACGACGAGCAAGAATACCGCCATGAATTTTTGGATGTAATGTCTTAACACGACCATCCATCATTTCTGGGAAGCCAGTATGTTCAGATACTTCAACCACTGCGATATTATTATCTTTAAGCAACTTGTATGTGCCGCCTGTAGATAATAGTTCTACCCCTAGAGCTGCAAGGTTTTGAGCAAATTCGACAATTCCTGTTTTGTCAGATACAGAAATCAAAGCACGTTTAATAGTCATGATGTTTAATTCAACAATTTCAAGTCTACGGATTAAAACCAATAAGCATAAAAAAATGCCCACGACGTCGTGAGCATTTTATCATTTATTCACTCATCAAACCGTGAGCTTTTAACTTTTTACGTAAAGTGCCACGGTTGAGTCCAAGAATCTCTGCAGCACGGGTTTGATTACCACGTGTATATTCAAGAACTACAGATAAAAGAGGTTTCTCCATTTCTGCTAGCACCATGTCATATACCTGAGATGGCTGCTCACCTTGCAATTGTGCAAAATAATGACGAACTGCGCGATCCACGTGGATGCGAAGAGCAACATCAGATTGTGCAGTAAAAATAGGAGATTTGCTATTCATGCGAGTTAATCCGAAAATCAAATACTAGCTTGGATAAAGTAGTATATAAATGTGGTCTAAAAATACGGAGCCCTGTTTTAGATCCTAAAACAGTGACTCTAAAACATAAGAACAATTAGCTTGCCATATTTCTTCGTATTGAATAAAAAATAAGCGTAACAATAGTTAAATATTTGTTACAGCTCCCTCAAAAACAAAAAAAGTTAGGCTATGTGCTTAAAGTAGAAAAGCACACATGCTTAACAGTATTTTTTTTGGATTGAGAGCGAGGAGTATATGAGTCAAAGCTTTCGTGGCGCGTATCATACCATTGTCTAGGAAAAAGTGAGCAAATTAACTGCATTTTTTTTTATTTTTTTTTCACTTTTTTTACATTTTAGGGGTGGACAATTTCTAATCGATAATTTAGTAGGCTTTTTTTGCTTCTGTTTAGCTCAAATTGGAAACGGAAAGGGGTGTTAGACGGAATACGTTGAATACCTCTTAAGTTTTCAACAAGATATTGTTGAGGAGTTAATATAATTTCTTCTGTTTTGTTGGACTCTGTTCCAAAACTCAACTTTAGATTGGGAAGTTCAATACTTTTATCATTCTGATTAAGCAAGATGCCTGAAAATTGTGTATGACTTGTGTCCACTTTGCGGAGTTTTAACTTTTCTATATAAATAAGTTGATATTGTTCGGCTGATTTATTGCAATGCAGTATTTGGCAAACATAATTAAATGCATGGCTGACGGTTGGGCTTGCATGCATGAGTTTAGGATTAAACCAGAGAATTTGAAAAGTAAAAACTAAAATCAAAATAAGGTTAGCGGAGCTCCAAAGCGTATAGTACAGCCAACTATGCTTTTTATTATTGTCTTGTTCCTGCGAGGATGTTTGTTCAGCTAAATTAAGATTTGGTAGAGCATTAATGGGTTCGTTGTGAAAATAATTTAAGTTGTTGAGATAGGTTAAAAGATCAATATTCGAATTTTCAACTTTTTGATCAAAGATATCTAACACATGAGAATGAGTCATATATCTCGTTTGCATTGAACCGTTAACTAATGTAGATGAGCTCACCATAACAGGCTGTTCAATATTAATCAGATGGGTGAGTGCATTAAAGTTCGAATCACATTTAGGGCAACAAACCATACCCTGAGCAACAGTTAATTGAGTAAGAGATACTTTATAGACTGTTAAGCACTTAGGGCAGCGGGTTTGTTTTTCATTCATGAGTTAAAAATCTCAATTTATTGTTTTACGTTTTCCTGAAATGCGACACCAATTTTCTTCGCGTTTTTCGACATCTAATATATCAAAAAATTCAGAATAAACACGTGAAACATCAGCAACTTGCTCTTCAATTACACCTGCAAGTGCGAATTCACCCTCAGATTTAAGTAAATTTGCAAACTCTGGCGCAAGAGCCATGAGAGGACCCGCTAAAATGTTTGCAACTAAAACTTCTGCCTGTTGTGGCTTGAATTCTTGATCAAATTCTTCAGGAAGACCTACATATAGTCGATCTAATACGCCATTAAGTTCAGCATTTTGTTTAGTTGCTAAAACAGCCTGAGGGTCAATATCAGTGGCATATACTTTTTTAGCGCCTAATAATAATGCTGCTACACCTAAAATGCCTGAACCACAACCATAGTCAATAACGATCTTATCTTTAACGTCAGTTTTACCTAGCCATTGTAAGCATAAGAATGTACTTGCATGGTTACCTGTACCAAATGCAAGACCTGGGTCTAACTTAATATTAGTTGCATCAGCTTCTGGTGGCTCTAACCATTCAGGTACGATCCAGAACTTTTCCCCAATTTGAATTGGTTCGTAATAATCCATCCATGCGCGTTCCCATACTTGATCTTCAAGTTCTTCATGACGTATAGGAGCGTCTGGAAGTTGAGCTTTTAAGAAAGCTTCTAAAGTGTCGACATCAATTGGGTCTTGTTCGTCTTGTTGATAAATGCCTGTCACAATTACTTTATTCCATAAAGGTGTTTCACCTGGTAATGGTTCAAGTAAAGCCTGATCTTCAGCATCATCCAGAGTTACGCTTACCGCACCTAGAGACATTAAAAGTGTTTCTGTGAACTCAACTTGTTCTTGATCAACGGTAATGTGTATTTGTAACCACTTCACGAAAAGGACCTAAAAATTTTATTTAAAGGCGTATTGTAGCGGACTGGACAGTTTTAAAAAAGAAAGCGGCCCATCTTTAATGAGCCGTCTTTGAAAATACTGATGAGATATAGCGGAAAATAATGATTTCTTCTATACCCTACATTGGAGCAGATTAAGGAGCCGGGGCTTTAAATTGTAGTTTACCGTTTTCGTTTGGTTCGCAAGTACCATTAAAGGTTACACCATTATGGCTATATGACACCCATTCACCTTGCTGTTTTTTTACACAAGCTCTAAGTTCTTTTTGCATCACTGATTTGCCTGAATCTGCAGCATGACTAGCTGTTTTACTTGATTTAGTCGTATGAGTCGATTTAGCCGTATGGGTCGTCGCAGCTTGGGTCAACGTTACGCCTGAAAAACAAAGGAGAGATGCGGTTAAGATTTTTAACAGAGTCGTTTTCATTTTGTGTTCCTTCTCGTTGCGTTAATTTTAAAGTCGTAGAAGTGCTGTACATTTTTTATTCTAAGATGAAAATTTTTTAAAAACATTCACTTTGTATTGAATTCATGCAACAAAATGTCAAAACATGTGGTTTACCGTAAATCATGTGAAGACAATTTTGTAATTATGTACATCAATAAGCAGATAATTTTGCTATAATGTTCCGTCTTTTTTTTCTGGTGTTTTTGTACTCATGCACTATCCTAAAGTTTATGATGTTATCGTTATCGGTGGCGGTCACGCAGGTACGGAAGCGGCCCTCGCTGCTGCGCGTATGGGACGACAGACTTTGCTTTTGACCCATAACATTGAGACTTTGGGCCAAATGAGTTGTAACCCTGCAATCGGTGGTATCGGTAAGTCACATTTAGTACGTGAAATTGATGCACTTGGCGGTGCAATGGCTTTAGCTGCCGATAAAGGTGGTATTCAGTTCCGTATTCTAAATTCGCGTAAAGGTGCAGCAGTGCGTGCAACACGTGCTCAAGCGGACCGCGTTCGTTATAAAGCTGCTATCCGCGATACTTTGGAAAATCAAGCGAATCTTGATATTTTCCAGCAAGCTGCTGATGACCTGATTGTTGAAGGTGATACGGTTAAAGGTGTCGTTACCCAAATGGGTATTCGCTTTGACGCTAAAACTGTCGTGTTGACTACAGGTACATTCTTGGGTGGCGTAATCCACGTTGGTTTAGAAAAATCAAGCGGTGGTCGTGCGGGTGATCCTCCTTCTATTGCGCTTGCTCAGCGTTTACGTGAATTAAAACTACCTGTGGGGCGCTTAAAAACGGGCACACCTCCACGTATTGATGCACGTTCAGTTGATTTTTCAGTCATGATTCCGCAGCCGGGCGATTTTCCATCTCCGGTTATGTCATTCATGGGTGATGCTTCTATGCACCCTGAACAAGTAAATTGCTATATCACGCATACAAATGAAAAAACCCATGACATTATTCGTGGTGGTTTAGACCGTTCACCAATGTATACCGGTGTTATTGAGGGTGTAGGCCCACGTTACTGTCCATCAATTGAAGATAAAATTCACCGTTTCGCTGATAAAGACTCGCATCAAGTATTTTTGGAACCAGAAGGTTTAGATACGCACGAGCTTTATCCAAATGGTATTTCTACTTCACTTCCATTTGATGTGCAGTTTGAGCTAGTTCGTTCTATTCGTGGTATGGAAAATGCTCATATTTTGCGTCCAGGCTATGCGATTGAATATGACTATTTCAATCCACAAGCTTTGAAATTTACTCTCGAAACTAAAGCGATTAATGGGCTGTATTTTGCAGGCCAAATTAATGGTACGACAGGTTATGAAGAAGCAGGCGCTCAAGGTTTACTTGCTGGCTTAAATGCTGCACGCCGTGCGTGGGAGCAAGAAGAGTGGACACCTAAGCGTGACCAAGCATACATGGGCGTGTTGGTTGACGACCTTATTACTTTGGGTACTAAAGAACCATACCGTATGTTTACTTCACGTGCTGAATATCGTTTGATGTTACGTGAAGACAATGCGGATCAACGTTTAACGACTATTGGTCGTGAACTTGGTTTGGTTGATGATGTACGTTGGGCTGCTTATTGTGAAAAAATGGAAGCGGTTGAGCGTGAAACCTCTCGTTTACAACATTTATGGGCTGCCCCAAATAACCCTATGGGTAAAAAGTTCGTTGAAATGACGGGTGCTGACTTAAGTAAAGAATGTAGCGCAATTGATTTACTTAAACGCCCTAATATTAACTTTGGTCAAATTGCAGAACTTACTGGCTCTGAAGTTTCTGAGCAAGTGGGTGAGCAAATCGAGATTGCTGTGAAATACGAAGGTTATATTAACCGTCAGCATGAAGATGTGGCACAGTTAAAGCGTCTTGAAGAAACTAAAATTCCTGCCGATTTTAATTATGATGTAGTGTCTGGTTTATCACGTGAGATTACCCAGAAATTAAAAACGGTTCTTCCGGAAACATTAGCTCAAGCAAGCCGTATTCCGGGTGTTACACCGGCAGCTGTTCAGCTTGTAATGATCACAATTCGTAAAAATAATATGATTAAGAAAACAGCTTAGTCTTTTAAACATAAAAAAGCCCAGTTAAGACTGGGCTTTTTTATGTTCTGTTCAAAAAATATATGGAAACTTCCTAAGGAAGAAAACAGATTTCACTTCCTTTTTTTCTTATTTCACATATTTCGAGTAGCCAGTTATATTAAATTCACGTTCAAACAAAGAGGGCTTTAACCATGACAATGAAATCAATTCGCTACAATGGATATGAAATGGCATGCCAATGCTCGTGTTCAAAATAGCGCAAAAGAAAGAGCGGATCAGTTTTGTAGGGGGAGAACACATTGATCTGAAAACAAGTATAAATATAAGAAGAGCCAATATAAAATTAAGAAAATTATAATTCAAACTCTCAAGAGAACCTTATGGTTCTCTTTTTTATATCTATTTACTCTCAGATTCAACTTCTCGTACAGCATTGTGTACTTGAACTGGTTCAATATGCAGTAATTTCTTGCCAAAACTACGTAGCCACCATACCAGTTGAGATGTAAAAGGTACGGTCGCTGTAACTTCTACGATATTTTCTTCAAGTGGAATTATAGTTTGGTCCTTGCTTAACTGACTTTCATAGAATGTTCTGGCAGTTTGCTCGGTCATGGTTAATGTGAGTTGAATTGATTCAGTTGGCTGTTTGTAGTCCACTCTAAAGCCTAGAGCACCTGAATCAATATAATCATCAATATCAAAATTGACCGGATGTAAGGCTCGACTATCTAATACCTTTGCTGTTTTAAAACGGTGCAAGGCAAAAGTTTGAACTTCAGTTTTGTCATGTCGAGTGCAAATCAAATAAATGACTGCACCTTTTTGTATCAAAGCCAAGGGATTTAAAATATATGTTTTATCTTCGCCCTGATTGACTCGTGCTTGATAAATACATTCTATTTGCTTGTCTTGAAGTAGGCCTTCATAAATTGCTTGTTGAGCATTTCGATCGACTACAGGCGGAATCAGCGGTTGGCTTGCTGGTACGATGCGTACTCGGTTAATCCATTGTCTCACATTATTTTGTGTAGAGAGGCTGCGTTTAGCCAAATCAAACCACGGCCCCATCTCATCAAGCAGGCTTGGAGGAAGTAAGTGTTTAAGATGCTCCTCAACCATCATAAACGTTACTGCCTGAGAGCTCGTCATGTGAGGTAAGCTTTGAATAGGCGCATCTGATTGCCACCGCCAGCCTTGTGGTACGGCTTTATTACTTTCAATTGGAAAGCGCTGAGCAATTTGGTTTAAATCACGCTGAATAGTCCTTAAACTGATATCAATACCTTCACGTTCAAGCATTTCTTGTAATTCTCGAGTCCCGATCCATTTACCGGTAGGGAGGCGAGATAAAATCTGCCATTGGCGATATAAACTATTTGAAGTTTCTTTTTCTATTACAGACATAAGCGTAATACATCTATATCCAACTGCTTTGGTGTCAACACAATAAAAAATCTTTACACATTTAGCAAGTTTGTCAGATTCGGTTTATGGGTCCTTTTACAATAGATGTTAAGATTTAGAAGAAGAAAGTTATAACTAAACACCGTAAAAATATTAAAGATATATAAATGGCACTGAAATTGCTTATTTAAAAATGAAATATAGATAAATGATAAAACGAGGTGGTTATGTCAGAACAAGAGCATGAATTACATACCGAAAATGATTTTTTTATACAAGAGCAGACGACTAAGGCACTCATTAACCCAACCTCTTTTTTAGAACATATTTCCGTAAAAACCAATCTATTTGAGCAACTAAAATCACAGTTTTTTAATGAGATGCTTGATGATGTAACATCAAATGGTGCGGCTTCTAAAAAAATTGAACAATGGTTGAGTATCCGTACTTTAGATGAGCTAAAAGAATTAAATGCTCAAGCGAAGCAGCATTTTCTTTATCATGGAATTACTTTTAATGTATACGGTGATAAAGAAGGTACAGAGCGAACGATTCCTTTTGATTTAATTCCACGGGTAATTGAAAAAAAACAGTGGGAGAAAATAGCTTCGGGCTGTGCTCAACGCGTTAAAGCATTAAATTATTTCCTCGATGATATTTATCATGGACAACATATTTTAAAAGAACAACTGATTCCTGAAGAGCAAATCATGGGGAACGAGGCTTTTCAGCCCCATATGCTTAAACATTCTCTGAAAGGTAAAATTTATTCACAAATTAGCGGAATTGATATTATCCGTGATGGTGAAGGAGAGTTTTTTGTATTAGAAGATAATTTAAGAACACCTTCTGGTGTGTCTTATATGATTGAAAGCCGAAAGATTAGCCAACAATTGATGCCTGAGTTATGTGCAGCCAATAATTTACAGGGAATTGAGCATTATCCCAAACTGTTAAAAGAAATATTGCAAGAGAATTCACCTGCCGACCTTCCTTTTATTGTGGTGCTAACACCGGGACGTTTTAACAGTGCTTTTTATGAGCATGCTTTTCTAGCTCGGGAAATGGATGTACCCCTGGTTACAAATCGGGATTTATTTGTAGAAAATGATCAAGTTTTTGTCAAAACTATTCGTGGGCGTCAAAAAGTAGACGTAATTTACCGCCGTTTAGATGATGATTTTCTAGACCCTTTAGCATTTCGACCAGACAGTGCTTTAGGCGTAGCAGGCCTGATGTCTGCTTATTTGCAAAAAAATGTTGTGATTGCAAATGCGCCAGGCACAGGGGTGGCTGATGATAAATCTATTTATCCTTATGTGGATCAAATGATTCAATATTATTTAGGTGAAACACCAATTCTAAAAAATGTACCGACTTATCAGTGCCGTAAAGATGAACACCTAGATTATGTACTTTCTAATCTGGACCAATTAGTTGTTAAAGAAGCGCAGGGTTCGGGTGGTTATGGCATGCTAATTGGCCCTCAAGCAAGCGCGTGTGAAATTGAGGAATTTAGAAAAAATTTGATGGCCACACCTCATATGTACATTGCACAACCTACTTTGGCCTTATCTGTTGCTCCAACTTTAACTACAGCAGGGGTGGCGGAACGTCACATTGACTTACGTCCATTTGTATTGAGTTCGCCTTATCGTACAGAGATCGTACCGGGTGGTTTAACACGAGTGGCCATGCAGGCTGGCTCTTTAGTTGTAAATTCTTCTCAAGGTGGCGGTATAAAAGATACATGGGTTGTCGAAACATTACATTCCTAATTGTGGGTTAAGAGGAACTTTATGGTTTTACTCAATTCGAGTGCGCATCAAATATATTGGTTGGGTCGATATTTAATGAGAGTTCAATTTGCAGCCTCTCATTTACCCTTTACGCAAGATGAGGAAGCAACAAACTTTGCAGCAGCATTTGGTCTGGTAATAGAAAATGCTGAATTACTAAATCACTATATGTTAGACAAGAAGCAAACATTTTCATTACTGAACCAGTTGGTTATTGCTAAAGATAATATTCAAGAACTAAGAGGTATATTGTCATCAAGTGCTTATGCAGAATTAAATAATGTTATTAACACGCTTCAAGGCCAGCCCGAAATTTTGAGAAAAGCTGTTGAAAAATGTACTCAAATATTAGAAGCGGAGAGTGAAGACGTTGGTTTATTTCTGTATTTAGGCCAAAAAATAGAGCAATTTGATATAGAGCTACGTTTCGGACAGGATTTATCAGCCTTAGTGTCGGAGCTAGATGTCTTAGTGCAACGGCTTGCTGGCTTAGATTGGGAGAACATAGATCAAAATTGGCAAGTACTAAAGCATCAGCTCACGTGGGACGCTTATTATACTTTTACGCAGCAGTTGGAAAATATGTTTGAGGTCTGATTATGAAATTGATGGTTAATCATCAAACGCATTATAGTTATACTGAAACTGCTCAAAACAGTATTCAGTATATTAAAATGATGCCTCAAACATCGCCGCATCAACATGTTATGAATTGGGCAATTAGCGTGCCGGGTGACAAAACGATTAAAAGAGACATATTTAACAATGTATGGATGACGGCTAGTCAGCGCTATCAATACCAACATCTTACATTTATGGCTCAAGGAATCGTTGAACTCCAAAATATAGAGCTGGGTTGTGTAAATCTATCTACACCTACAAATTTGTTTTTGCAGATGACCAGTGCAACCCGATGTGATTCGGAAATGTTAGACTTTGCCAAAAATATTGTAGCAGTCAAAGATCGACAGCATATTGCTTTATTAAGTGAATACATTTTGCAAAAAATACTTTATCAGCCTGAAAGTACATCGGTTCAGACAACTGCGATTGAAGCATTTCATGCTGGTCAGGGCGTATGCCAAGATCATGCTCACATTTTAATTGCGATGTGTCGTGCGTTACAATTACCTGCACGTTATGTCTCTGGTTATCTATTTGATCAAAACTATCCGCACCTTGCCAGTCACGCTTGGGCGGAAGTATTTTTAGAAAATCAGTGGTATTGTTTTGATGTAAGCAATCAGTTGTTTACACCCAAACATCATATTTATCTTGCTGTGGGACGTGACTATCTCGATGTGGCACCTATTCGTGGTGTAAGAGAGCAAGGTGGAGTTGAGAACATGATGTCTGTGGTTCAAGTGTTGGCATGTTGAATGTAAAGAGAATGAAATGACCTATTGTTGTGCGCTAAGATTGGAACAAGGTTTGGTGTTTATTAGTGACACAAGAACCAATGCAGGAGTTGACCATATTTCTGTGTTCCGAAAATTGCATACTTTCGGCGTTACCGGAGAGCGCTTTATGGCGTTGCAAACAGCAGGTAATTTAGCCACAACACAAGCTGTTATAGGTCATTTGCAAAATGCGCTTACTTTGCAGCAAGAGCCTAATTTATATAGTGTTAATACGATGTTTGAGGCAGCTGAACTGATAGGTAAAACTTTGAAAGCTGTTTTAGAGGATATTAGTTCGGATACCCAAGAACAAATGAATTATGCCTGTAGTATTTTAGTGGGTGGACAGATTAAAGGTGGTGATATGCAGCTTTATAATGTCTATCCACAAGGCAATTTTATTTGTGCAACGACAGATACGCCTTATTTTCAAATTGGTGAAAGTAAATATGGCAAACCGATTCTGGATCGAGCTTTATATTATGCAATGCCATTAGATGATGCATTACGTTGTAGTTTGATTTCTTTTGATTCGACTTTACGTTCAAATGTTTCTGTAGGCTTGCCACTTGATGCATTAATTTACACGAAAGATAGTTTCGTTATTCCGATGGGAAAACGAATTACAGAAGATGATCCTTATTTTTCACAAATTAGTCGACAATGGTCAGATACTCTACGTCGTGGCCTACAAGAAATGCCAAAACCAACAGATGATTATTGGCGATAAGATTTTGAATATTTAAATAAAAAAATCCAAGCATGCTTGGATTTTTTTATACTTTATTATTTAACTACTTTTACGAATAGGGCGATTGCTTAAGCGACAAAGTAATTCATATCCTATGGTTCCGTTTGCATCTGCAACATCATCAACTAGGCGGTGTAGACCCCAGAGTTCGACTGGCGTACCTAATTTTACTTGCAGACCTGTCACGTCGATTGCAAGCATGTCCATACTCACTCGTCCTACAACTGCGCAGAGCTGTTTATCAATAGCGACATAGTTTTGTTTAATATAAGCGCGTGGATAACCATCACCATACCCTATAGAAACAATGGCGATATCCATGGCTTGCTTTGCGCAGAAAGTAGAACCATAGCCGACATGTTCATCAGTTTGAATATGGTTTAGGGCAATCACTTCTGCTGAAAACGTCATGACTGGTTTTAAGTCAAGATCATGAACTGTTTTATCAGCGAAAGGAGAGGCGCCGTAAAGCATAATACCCGGACGAACATAATCAAAATGTAATTCTGGCCATTTATAAATCGCAGCAGAGTTACAGCAAGATGCTAAAACTGGATCACAAGCTTGTTTAACCTGTAAAAATTGTTGTTTTTGTTGTTCGTTAAGTGGATGGTCTACATCTGCATTTGCGAAATGCATCGCCAGCACGCAGGTAAATCCTTCAGCTTTTAAAGTTTTAATGACTTCAATAATTTCAGGAGCTTTAAAACCTAAACGGTTCATGCCACTATTAAGCTTAACCCAGACTTTTAAACCTTGAGAAATGTAGGCTTGTTTGTGTTTAATTAACCATTCAAATTGTTGTTGATGGTGAATCACACATTCAAAATTTTGCTCAATTGCAATTGGCATTTCTTCTTCAGAAAATGCCCCTTCAATTAAAGTAACCGGTTGTTGAAACCCAAGTTCACGAATTTCTAAACCTTCTTGTAGGCAGGCGACACCAAAGGCATCTGATGCATTTAAGGCTGCTAAACAGTCTTTGATTCCATGTCCATAAGCATTAGCTTTCACCATACTTACAATTTTTGAATTTGCTGCGAGTTGTTTGACACGGTTTAAATTATATTGAAGCGCATTGCGATCAATATAAACTGTTGCTTGGCGCACCCTCATTTACTCCTTTGGGCTAGAGATAGAGTTTATTCTTCATCATCATATTGGCTGTAATACTCAGGAGAGAGATTACTAAATCGAGTATATTGACCTTCAAAAGCAAGACGAACTGAACCAATAGGACCGTTACGCTGCTTACCAATAATAATTTCTGCAGTGCCGGCTTCTTTCGACTCTTTGTTATAAACCTCATCACGGTAAATAAACATAATTAAGTCGGCATCCTGCTCGATCGCACCAGATTCACGTAAGTCGGACATTACTGGGCGTTTATTTGGTCGGTTTTCCAGACTTCGGTTGAGCTGGGAAAGTGCGATAACAGGGCATTGCATTTCTTTTGCTAATGCTTTCAAACTACGTGAAATTTCTGAAATCTCACCTACACGGTTATCACCCATACCGGGAACTTTCATAAGCTGCAAGTAATCGACCATGATACAACCGATTTTACCATCATGCATTTTGGCAACGCGTCGAGCACGGGCACGAAGTTCGGTTGGAGGGAGGGCAGATGAGTCATCAATATACAAATGCATTTGTTGAAGCTGCAAAATGGTGCCAGTCACTTTGGTCCATTCATCTGCATCTAAGTTACCCGAACGCAAATGTCCTTGGTGGACTTTACCCATTGCAGAAATAAGACGCATTGCAATCGAGTCTGCTGGCATCTCCATTGAAAATACTAGAGCGGGTAGCTTGTTATATTGCAAAACACTTTCAACCAAATTCATAGCAAAAGTAGTTTTACCCATCGATGGACGCGCAGCAACAATAATTAAGTCACCAGGCTGCATACCAGATGTTTTATTATCAAGTTCTAAGAAGCCTGTGGTTAAACCTGTAATATTGCCATCGAGTTTTGAGAGCTCATCAAGTTTACTAATTACATCGGCGGTAACAGAGCTAATAGATTTAGGACCTGCATCCTTTTTATTGTTATTGTGCTGTTCTGCTAAAGAGAAAATACTCGTTTCGGCCAAGTCTAGAATTTCACTAACACCTCGACCTTTTGTGTCATAAGCATTTTGTAAAATTTCAGTACTGACTTTAATCATGCTGCGAAGCGTAGAGAATTCTTTAATTTTACTGGCATACGTTTCTAAGTTATAGAAACTTGAGGGTGAATCAGCCATAAGCTGCATTAAATATTCTTCGCCACCAATTGCATCGAGTAAATTTTGTTTTAAGAGCCAATCACTTACTAACACAGCATCATAAGGAGAGTTTTCTTGTGCCAGTTTCTCAATGGCACGATAGATATATTTGTGGCGTGTTGCATAAAAATCATTTTCTTTTAATAAGTCGCTGACTTGCTCAAAAGATTCGGCAACTGTCATTAAGGCCGCAAGAACAGCTTGCTCAATGGCTAAATTGTGTGGGGGAGTGCGAAACTCTTTAAGTTGGCCTGATTCACTCGTCTTATTTTCTGTTGGAGATGAAAGAGTTAAAGAAGTGGCATTCGCCTGAGACATAATTAGACCTGATGATAAAGAAAGGTGTACGCAAATAGCCTATAAGGCCGAGAACTATCTTAAAACAAAACTAAATAAACTACCTAATTAAAAAACCAATTAAACTAAAGAACTGATCAGGAATTAATATATCTTATTTTAAAAATAGGGCACATAAAAAAAGAGCATGCAAAAGCATGCTCTTTTTTTGATGAGAAATTACTCAGATACGATAGTAACGAGAACTTCTGCAACAACATCATGATGCAATTGGATTGCGATGTTGAATTCACCAGTGTGACGAAGCGCGCCATTCGGTAAACGAACTTCTGCACGGTCAACTGTAAGACCAGCATTCGTTAAAGCGTCAGCGATGTCACGAGTACCGATAGAACCGAAGAGTTTACCTTCGTCACCAGCTTTAGCAGTGATAACGATGTTAACTTCATTCAATTGTTCAGCACGTGCTTGAGCAGCAGCTAAAATTTCAGCTTCTTGCTTTTCAAGTTCAGCGCGACGAGCTTCAAAAGCAGCAGTGTTAGCTTCAGTAGCTGCAACTGCTTTACCTTGAGGGATAAGGAAGTTACGGCCGTAACCAGCTTTAACTGATACTTTATCGCCTAATTTACCAAGGTTCTTAATGCGTTGTAATAAGATAACGTCCACAGATCACCTCACTTATGGTTGTCAGTGTACGGAATCAAAGACAAGTAGCGAGCTTGCTTGATAGCAAGAGCTAATTGACGTTGATAACGAGCTTTAGTACCAGTGATACGGCTAGGAACAATCTTGCCGTTTTCAGTGATGTACTGTTTTAAAGTATCGATATCTTTGTAGTCGATGTACACAACATTCTCAGCTGTAAAGCGGCAGAACTTGCGACGACGGTAAAAACGTGCCATTGATGTTCTCCTTATTCAGCGTCTTGAGCAACTTGCTGTGCTTCTTCGCGTTGAGCTTTACGCGCACGCTTTTCTTCAGCACTTTTAGCAAGCAATGACTCTTCAGTGATTGCGTGTTCACGACGAATGATAAGGTTACGAATGATCGCGTCATTATAACGGAATAATTCTTCTAGCTCATCAAGCGTAGTTTGACCACATTCAACATTCATAAGAATGTAGTGTGCTTTGTGAATTTTGTTAATTGGGTAAGCCAATTGGCGACGGCCCCAATCTTCTAAACGGTGAATTTGACCTTCAGCTTCTTTGATCTGAGAGATATAGCGTTCAACCATACCTACAACTTGATCGCTTTGATCTGGGTGTACTAAAAGTACGATTTCGTAATGACGCATTGTCAGCTCCTTACGGTTTAAACAGCCCCTAATAAATAAAAAATTAGAAGCAAGGAGTCATAACTTAATAAGTTATGTCGCAAAAATTGCGAAGGCTGAATTATAGGTAAAAGTTCGACTAAAAACAAATCTTTTGATGAGAAAAGTAAAACTTCTTTACTATAAGGAGGAAATCCTCCCTTATTTAAAAGAGAGGAAGATTTGGAGCAGGGGATTGATAGGTAAAGCTAAAGCTCAAACTTAACAGGGTAATTAATATGACCGAGTAGAGGAAAAAACGTTTAGCCCAAAGTTGGTCATTGTCAGCTTTAAATCCAATAATTGATAAATAGAACCAATATGCTGTTAATGCATTAAAGGTGACTAGAAAAAATATATTGGTATAGCCAAAACAATATAAACCATTCAATACGGCTGCAAACAACACAATATAAATGACACACTCTACTTTCGTGCGATAAATAGAACGTGCAACAGGCAGAATGGGGATTCCCGCATTTTTGTAATCGTCAAAACGATAAATAGCAATTGCCCATGAATGTGGCATTTGCCATAGCGCGTAAGCTAAAAACAAAAGTAAAGCGGCTACATCAAAATGATGAGTTACTGCTGTATAACCAATAACAGGAGGGCTCGCTCCGGAAATACTACCAATAACGGTTTGATGGATTGAGGTACGTTTTGTCCACAAACTATAAAAACCGACGTAGACAATAAAACCAATCATTGCAAACAAGAAAGCGTAAGCATTTACACCGAACCACAAAATACTAAAACCGATAAGTCCAAGAACAAATGCATATATAAGTGCAACAGTAGGAGAGATGGTTTTTTTGACCAGTGCGCGGTTTTGCGTGCGCTGCATTTTGGTATCGATGTCTTGGTCTATCACATTATTTACAACACAACCAGAAGCAACAACTAAAGTTGTTCCAAGTAAGGTGAGTAGTAATAATAAGATGTCTATAGAGCCTTGGGCGGCTAAGAAAAAGCCGCCCAAGGTGGTAATGAAATTACCGAAGAGAATTCCTGGTTTAGTCAGGAATAGATATTTTTTCAACATGACAATCAGTTTAGATCATCATATTGTAGTGAAGGTAATTCATAATCCACACAGAACCGATTAAAAGTACCGCGATACATAAGATTGTGTAGATAAAAGCAATCATATTCCAGCGTTGTTCAGATGATGTATTCATGTGTAGGAAGTACACAAGTTGTACAAGAACCTGAGCAACAGCAGCGATTGCAATTACTGTAACTAAGATGCCACGACTGAAACCACCCGCCATCACCATCCCAAATGGGATGATGGTGAGAATAACAGAAAGGATAAACCCAACAGTATATTGCTTAAAGTTACCGTGTGACGCGCCTGCAGCATTATGGTCATGACTACTCATTAGAGAACTCCCAGTAAGTAAACGACGCTGAATACACAGATCCAAACGATGTCAAGGAAGTGCCAGAACAAGCTTAAGCAAGCTAGACGACGTGTATTCGGTAATGTCAAACCTTTAGTCTTGATTTGATACATCAATACTAACATCCACACTAAACCAGAAGTTACGTGGATACCGTGTGTACCAACCAAAGTAAAGAACGATGATAAGAATGCACTGTGAGTTGGACCATGACCTTCTTCTACAAGGTGATGGAACTCATAAAGTTCCATTCCAATGAACGTTGCACCGAAAAGGAATGTAATAAATAACCAAGTGATAACTTGATTTACATTCTTTTTATAAGATGCAAGTACAGCAAAACCGAAAGTTACCGATGAAATCAATAAGGCAAATGTTTCAGTTAACACGTAGCCTAATGAGTCATGGAACAGGTCATATGCACTTGGAGTTCCTGGTGGAATATGACTGCTTAATACAGCGAACGCAATGAAGAGTGATCCGAAAAGAATCAAGTCACTCATCAAGTATGTCCAGAAACCAAAGACCGTTAAGTCAGTATCATCATGTTCATGATGACCATCGTGGCCGTGGTTGTCGTGATGAAGTACTTCAGCCATTTCCTTAGTCCTTCTTCAAGTGTTTTTCAAGTAAAGCATAGCGTTCGTTTTCAATACGCTCAACTTCAGCAGCCGGAACATAGTAATCAACATTCTTGGTGAATGAGCTTACGATCAAGCTAACAACAGCTGAAACGAATGAAACAACAACGAGCCACCAAATATGCCAGATGAGTGCAAAGCCAAGAATTGTAATGAACATTGCAATGACAAAACCAGCTGCACGATCGGTCGGCATGTGGATGTCTTCATATTTAGTATTACGTGCGTATGCTACACCATTTTCTTTGTCAGTCCAGAAACGGTCAATACCGCTTGCATCTGGTTCATGCGCAAAGTTATAGAACGGAGCAGGGGAAGAGGTTGCCCATTCAAGCGTACGTGCATCCCATGGATCGCCTGTAAGGTCCATGTTGTCTTTGCGTTGTAAGAAACCAACAATGATTTGCATTAAGAAACATGCAATACCAATAGCAACGAGAACAGCACCAAATAATGCAATCGCAAGGTACGGATCCCATTCAGGGTTGTCATATGTATTCAAACGACGAGTCATACCCATGAAACCAAGGATATAAAGTGGCATGAATGCAAAATAGAAACCGAAGAACCAGAACCAGAACGCAGCTTTACCCCATGCTTCATTGAGCTTCCAACCAAACATTTTTGGCCAGTAGTAAATGATGCCGGCAAACATACCAAACACCACACCACCGATAATTACGTTATGGAAGTGAGCGATCAAGAATAATGAGTTGTGTACCAAGAAGTCCGCAGGTGGAACAGCCATAAGTACACCAGTTAAACCACCGATACCGAATGTTACAAGGAAGCCAAGCGTCCATAACATAGGAGTAGTAAAGGTGATGCGACCTTTATACATAGTGAATAACCAAGAGAAGATTTTCACACCAGTAGGAATCGCAATAACCATAGTCATGATACCGAAGAACGCGTTAACGTTCGCACCAGCACCCATGGTGAAGAAGTGGTGAAGCCATACAACGAACGCAAGAACAGTAATCGCGATAGTTGCATACACCATAGACTTGTAACCGAACAACGCTTTACGAGAGAAGGTTGCAACGATTTCTGAGTATAGACCAAATGCTGGTAATACCAAGATATATACTTCAGGGTGACCCCATGTCCAGATCAAGTTCACATAAAGCATTGGGCTACCGCCAAGCTCATTTGTGAAGAAATGGAAGCCGAAGTAACGGTCAAGAGTAAGCATTGCAAGAGTACCTGTTAATACAGGGAACGATGCAATGATTAATACAGCCGTACAAAGTGAAGTCCACGTGAAAATAGGCATATCCATTAATTTCATGCCAGGTGCACGCATTTTGATGATGGTAACGAAGAAGTTAACACCAGATAAAAGCGTACCTAGACCAGAAACCTGAAGTGCCCAGATATAGTAGTCAACACCTACACCAGGAGAATATTGAATGCCAGATAGAGGAGGGTAAGCCATCCAACCAGTCGCAGCAAATTCACCTAATACAAGTGAAAGCATCATCAAACCAGCAGCACCAGCGAATAACCAGAAGCTTAAAGAGTTCAATAATGGGAAAGCAACGTCGCGAGCACCAATCTGTAAAGGTACAGAGATGTTCATCATACCTACAACGAGACCCATTGCTACGAAGAAGATCATAATTACACCGTGCGCGGTGAAGATCTGGTCGTAATGGTCTGGATGTAGATAACCTTCGCCGCCGCCTTTAGCGAGGAAAAGTTGTAAACGCATCATGATCGCATCGGCGAAACCACGCAAAAGCATGACTACAGATACGAGAATGTACATGATACCAATCTTTTTATGGTCTACCGTAATAAACCACTCATTCCACAAATATCCCCATTTTTTGAAATAGGTGATACCGCCAAGCACAGCAATTGCACCAAGTGCCATAAGGACCATGGTGACAAGCACAATTGGCTCTGTCGGGATAGAGTCCCAACCCAGTTTACCAAAAATCATATCCATGTCTTATTCCCCTTGAGCAGCGTGTTCAGCTGCAGCATGAGTGTCAGCTGTTGCATGCGCAGCAGAGTGGTCAACACCATGATAGTTACTCATATAGTGGTTGATAATTGTTTCAAACAATTTTGGTTCAACTGAAGAGTAATAAGTCACAGGGTGTGGCTTTGTCGGGAACGGTTTCATAGCTTCAGCTTTAGCAAGCGCTTCTTGATCACCAGCAGCTTTAGCACGATTTACTAAATGCTCGATCTGGTGCTTAGAACGGTCACCATCACGTAAGGTTGCTAATTCAGCTTGGTCAAGCGTAGTTTTTTGAACTGCTTCTGGATTAATAGTAGAACCATTACCCGCTTTTACAGCTGCTACCCATTCGTTGAACTGTTGCTCTGTAACACTATGCGCCTTGAAACGCATTTGAGAGAAACCGTAACCTGAGTAGTTAGAAGAGAAACCACGATATACGCCAGTTTCATTTGCTAACAAATGAAGGTGAGTTTGCATACCTGCCATTGCATAAATCTGGCCGCCTAACTGTGGAATGAAGAATGAGTTCATTGTAAAGTTAGAGGTGATTTTAAAGCTTAACGGAGTTTTTTCAGGGAAACGTACTTCGTTAACAGTTGCAATGTTTTGTTCAGGATAAATGAAGATCCACTTAAACTGTTCTGCAACAACTTGAATAGTTAAAGGAGCTTTGTCTGATTCTAAAGGACGGTATGGGTCATACTTGTGGGAACCCCACCAAGTTAACCAAGCTAAAATACCAATAATAATGACAGGGATACCCCATACTACAACTTCAATTGTAGTTGAGTGTGCCCATGTAGGTTTATAGTCTGCATCTTTATTTGACGCGCGATATTTCCAACCAAACCATAATGCCATGATGATTGAAGGAATCACCACAAGTAACATTAAATAGATCGCAGTCATCATAAGGTCACTTTGACCTTGACCAACTGGACCTTTAGAGTTTAGAAGTACCATATCACCACCACACCCAGTCAAAAGTGCGGCAAGCGTTGATAAAGACAATACAGCTAAAATCGTTTGTCTCATTTTACAACCTCGGTGAAGAGTCCCATTCCCTAATTAAATATGGGATAGCGATTAAAGTGTCGCATGATTGAGAACGCTAATCCTTAAATTTAGACTTCTCAATTATATGACACCGCTACGTTGTAGGGCATTATGCCTCATATCGACAAACTAAGCTATACATAAAGTAGTCTGAAATAATTGTTTTAAAACCCGATTTTTTTTGTAGGGTATCTAATCTTTATAGAGCTTTTATTTAAATATCAACTCTCTATAGAAAAAAGGAGGCGGGGTGCCTCCTCTTTTTTTAGACCTTAAATGAATGAGTCATTCACTATCATTTGATCACTTTTGTTCTTGCAATTTTGTCATGTAGCGCTTGTCGCTTTTGTCCTAAAGCAAAAGCATAGTCAATAATTGTGCTAACAGGCATAAACAGCAAGTTGAGTATGATGAAAACAATGCTTCTTAATAAGAAGATGCGAGTTAAATTAACTTTACCATTGCTCTCGGCATCTACGATTTTAATTCCAACAATTTTCTTACCTATACTTTGCCCATATTTTGTTAAAAGAAAGGCTTGAATTGCAAGCATGATTACGACGTAAACAAGCATAGAATGCCAAGCTTCAATAGGAATTAAAGTAAAAAGTTGATGTTGTAGCTCTGCTGCTTTAGTTGAAGCAACTTCAGCTGATTGCATTTGTTTTTGCAATTCAAATAATTGCTTATACTGAGATTCATTAAAGAAAAAAGACGGAATTGCAGCTATGGGTAGCCAAAGTAATAAATCAATAATTTTTGCCAAAGCTCGAGATGGAATAGAGGCAAGTTCATGAATTTTAGGCTCTACACGAATTTGACGAATAGTTTCATTCGTTGAGCTGTTTGTGTTTATGACAGATGCAGAATAACCGATAGGTTGATATACAAGTTTACCTTGGGTTAATTCTCCTAAAGCTTTCCACTCTGTCATGCCTTCATGCCAAGCTAAATCAGTTAACAAAATTTGTTGGCTAGCCAACATTTGATTTACTTGCTCTAAGGTGTAAGGCCCAGCTTGTTGATTATTACGTGCCAAGTAAATTTGCATAAATAAAAATTCTCTGTTCTAAAGATGAAAAAAGACCCACGGATGGGCCTTTTTTTATAACATATTAGATTTGCTTGATTTTTTCTTCAGCAAGGAAGAACCATGTATCTAAAACTGAGTCTGGGTTAAGAGAAACAGACTCAATACCTTGTTCCATCAACCATTTTGCAAGATCAGGATGGTCTGAAGGACCTTGTCCACAGATACCTACATATTTACCTGCTTTACGGCAGGCATGGATTGCCATTGAAAGAAGTGCTTTAACTGCTGCATCACGCTCATCAAATAAGTGTGAAACAATGCCTGAGTCACGATCAAGACCTAGTGTTAATTGAGTTAAGTCATTTGAACCAATAGAGAAACCATCAAAATGCTCTAGGAATTGTTCAGCTAATAAAGCATTAGTTGGTAATTCACACATCATGATTACTTTTAAGCCGTTCTCACCACGTCTCAAACCATTTTGTGCTAGTAATTCAATAACACGTTTTGCTTCAGATACAGTACGTACAAAAGGAATCATGATTTGAATATTGGTTAGACCCATTTCATCACGAGCTTTCTTAAGTGCGCGGCATTCTAATTCGAAACAGTCACGGAAGTTATCAGATACATAACGGCTCGCACCACGGAAACCGAGCATTGGGTTTTCTTCTTCAGGCTCGTATAACTTACCGCCAATCAAGTTTGCATATTCATTTGATTTGAAGTCAGACATACGAACAATAACTGGCTTGTCACCGAATGCAGCAGCAAGAGTGGCAATACCTTCAACCAATTTTTCAACATAGAAATCTACAGGTGAAGCATAACCCGCGGTACGAGTTAGAACCGCAGCACGAGTTTCACGAGGTAAGCTATCAATGTTGAGCAGGGCTTTAGGGTGTACGCCGATCATACGGTTAATAATGAACTCAAGACGAGCAAGACCAATACCTTCATTTGGTATTTGAGCAAAGTCAAATGCTCGGTCAGGGTTACCTACGTTCATCATAATTTTGAACGAAAGCTTAGGCATAGATTCAATTGAGTTACGTTGAACTTCGAAATCCAAAGCGCCTTCGTAAATGAAGCCAGTGTCACCTTCAGCACAAGAAACTGTTACTTCTTGACCATCAGTCAATACTTCTGTTGCGTTACCACAGCCTACAATAGCGGGTACACCAAGTTCACGTGCAATAATTGCCGCGTGACAAGTACGACCACCACGGTTAGTGATAATTGCTGCGGCACGTTTCATTACCGGTTCCCAATCAGGATCGGTCATATCTGATACAAGAACGTCGCCTTCTTGAACTTTGTCCATTTCTTTAATTGAGTTAACAATACGGACTTTACCAGAACCAATACGTTGACCAATTGAACGACCTTCACAAAGAACAGTACCTCTTTGTTTTAGAAGGTAGCGTTCCATAGTGCCTACATTTTGACGGCTTTTTACGGTTTCAGGACGAGCTTGAACAATATAAATTTGACCATCATCGCCATCTTTTGCCCATTCGATATCCATCGGCGCACCGTAGTGTTGCTCAATGATAAGCGCCTGTTTAGCTAACTCTTGTAACTCATGGTCATTTAAAGCGAATTGTTGGCGCTCTTGTTTCTCAACATCAACAACGACAACCGATTTACCCGCAGAACCTTCTTCACCATAAATCATTTTTTGGTGTTTTGAGCCAAGGTTACGGCGTAAAACTGAATGTCTACCAGCATTTAATAATGGTTTAGATAAGTAAAACTCATCTGGGTTAACCGCACCCTGCACAACCATCTCACCTAAACCATAAGATGCTGTGATAAATACAACTTCACGGAAACCAGACTCAGTATCAAGTGTAAACATTACACCCGCAGCGCCAGTTTCAGAACGAACCATACGCTGAACGCCTGCAGAAAGTGCAACGACGTCATGGTCAAAACCTTGATGTACACGGTAAGAAATCGCACGGTCATTATATAAAGAAGCAAATACTTCTTTGATCGCAATAAGAACGTTATCAATACCGCGAATATTTAAGAAAGTTTCTTGCTGACCTGCGAATGAAGCATCCGGTAAATCTTCAGCAGTTGCAGATGAACGAACGGCAACCGCGATTTCTGGGTTGCCGTTAGAAAGTGTTGTAAAAGCGGCGCGAATTTCTTGTTCTAGGGCTGCAGTGAGTGGAGTCTCTACAATCCATTGACGAATTTTGGCACCTGTTTCTGCAAGAGCATTTACATCATCAACATTGAGTTGGGCAAGTTCTGCTTGAATTCGAGCGTTAAGACCGCTTTGATCTAGGAACTCACGATAGGCATCAGCAGTAGTTGCAAAACCGCCTGGTACCGATACACCAGCATTTGATAAATGGCTGATCATTTCACCCAAAGATGAGTTTTTCCCACCTACGAGTTCGACATCGTGTTTCCCTAATTTTTCTAGACCGATTACGCGCGCTTCCAAAGTTTTCACTCCACTTTTGCAGTATTAATGTCTATCTTGGCATGAAATTATAAAAATAAAGTGCTTAGTTGAGAATTATACTAAGCGACAGTCATGTAAGATCAGTTTACTATAAAGATTATATAGCACTAAGACAAATGTTTAAGGAGAATTTTAATGTCAGAAAGTAAACAGTTTAGACGGAGCGTTTTTTTTATTTCTGATGGAACTGCAATTACTGCCGAGACTCTTGGACATTCGTTATTAGCACAATTTCCCAATGTAGATTTTGACATTCATATCATGCCGTATATTACAACCGAAGAGGCGGCAATGGATGTTGTGATCGAAATTAATAGATGTCAAACCAAAGATGGTTGTCTACCTTTAGTCTTTGATACTTTAGTTGATCCACACGTACGAGAAATCATTAATACTGCTAAAGCAGTTAATCTTGATGTGTTCGAAGGTTTAATCAGTAAATTGGAACAAGAACTAGGTACACCGCCTACCACATTGGTTGGACAGACCCATGCTGTAACCGATTCTGAATCTTATAAAGCACGTATCGATGCTGTTCATTTTGCGCTTGATAATGATGATGGAGCGCGTACTCGTCATTATGATAAAGCGGATTTAATCTTAATTGGAGTTTCCCGTTCCGGTAAAACGCCGACTTCTATTTACTTATCTCTTCAATTCGGTATCCGTGTTGCAAACTATCCATTAACTGAAGAAGATTTGGATGATAACCGTTTGCCTGCTGTACTAAGACCTCATCGTAGTAAATTATTTGGTTTAATGATTGATGCTGAGCGATTAGTTGCGATTCGTAGTGAGCGTAAAGCGAATAGTCGTTATGCAAGTTTTAGTCAATGCCAAATGGAACTAAGAGCAATCGAAGGAATCTATATTTCCGAAGGCATCAAATATTTAAACGTAACTGAAATGTCGATTGAAGAAATTTCAACGCGTGTTTTACAAATGACAGGATTAAAACGTCGTATTGGTTAATTTAATCAACTGCTTATTTTAACCATTCAATTTATATATTTATTTTTGATTAAATTGAATGGTTTTTTAATATAAAAAGTGAGAGAAATAAAAGTTTTAAATATAAAACAAAAAGTTATTAAAGCGTTTTTATTAGTTATCGCCCTGTAAGGTTTTTATAATCCAATTGTGAAATAAAATAAGAGTATTGAAAAGAAATGTATATATTTGAGTATGTTTAGAAATTCTAATTATTTAATTTTGCTAAATTTTTTTAAAAGTTATGTAAAAATACATTAAATATTTAAAAATGATAAATGGTTCACATTATTTTGTTGTTGTGTGATTGATTTTGGATTTTAATTATACTTTCCCACCTCGATATGGGACTATCCGATTATCAAAATGCTAAAAAAATGTGTTTTTTCATTAGTATACATCTTGCCTCTCAATTTATATGCTGCTCAAGTGGATGATTTGAGAGAGCAGGCTATTCATACTTACAAAACTGGACAAACTCACCAAGCAATATTTCAACTAGATCAATTGCTAAAAACTTATCCGCATGATCAAAAGTTGCTAGCTGATTATTTAGTTGTAATGTCAAATGAAAAAAAAGATCTATTAACTTTCTCTCAGCAATTAGCAAATATTAATTTGGTTACTTTTCCAGAATATGGACAGCTACCTTTAATACGTAATTTTCGTGATTTTAAACACTTTAAAAATGCAGTTGATTGGTTGAATAAATTTAATATTCAAAAAACAGTTGATGGACAGATTTTGTTAGCAGTTTTATACGCTGAAGCTCAAGATGCTGTAAATGCCAAAGCACAGTTAGTAAAAATTAATAATAAAAATCTGAAGACTGATCAACTAGTGCAAATAGCCTATGCTTATCGCCTTATCAATTTACCTGTAGATGCTTTATCTGCAATTGAACAAGCATATAAGCAACAACCAAAGTCTTTTGCAGTTTTACAGGAATACAGTTATGACTTAGCGGCTGTGGGGGCTTATAACAAGGCTCAGCAGTTATTGCTTGCCAGCGATAAAAATGCACAAATAGAATCGTTGCAACACTGGCTACAAGTCAGTGAGTATTCTCAACGTGTAAATAATGCAATTGCTCGTTATAAATATTTAAATCGGGAAGGCACGGCAGATAGTGAAGGCTTTGCTGAGCTTGATGAGGTATTGAAGCAAGGCGAGCAAATGCAGCCTTTGATTCAACCATCAGATCCTAATTATTTAAGATTCCATTATGACTATATATATGCGCTAGATTTCCGCGGACGTAGCCCTACGGTACTAGATCAATTTACTCAATTAAATGTGCCTTTAGAAAAACTACCGGCTTATATTCGTCATGCAATAGCTGATAGTTATTTAGCTGAAAGACAGCCACAACAAGCTGAGCTTGCTTTTAAAACCTTGCTGACTGAAAAAAACTATCCAGATATGACGGTATATACTGGTCTGTACTACTCATATATTGAACAAGAAAAATATAAACAAGCTGAACAGCTTTTAAGTGATGTTGATCGGCTAATTCCTACGTATAAATACAGTCAAGCCAAAGGGGTGGATAAATCGAGCCATCCAGATCGTGATGACTATATTAATTTACAAGGCATGCATTTAGCCTATGCAAATCATCTTGATCAAGCAGAAAAGCATTTTCAGAAACAAGTAGATCTTGCACCTGCCAATGAAAGCTTAATTAATAATTTGGCTCGTGTTGAGCGCTGGAGAGATAAGCCACTACAGTCTAAGCAAACTATTGCTCGTTTAAATGGTTTAACACCAGTTGGCAAAGATACTCGAATTAACCAGATGCAAAATGCTCAGGCTTTAGGGGATATTCAGGAATGGCGTAAAAATACAGAAAGTCTTTTGCAATATTATCCTGAAGATAGTGGCGTAGTTAAAAGTCGAAAAGAGTTAGATGATCGCAATCGAGCGACAATTTCTCACTCAACCACTTGGGGGCAAAGTAAGGCAGATAGCAATGATTCTGTCAGTGGGCAAAATGGTTTAAAAGACCGCGAAATGGAAACTCGTCTTAATAGTCCGTGGATTAAAGATAACTATCGTCTATTTGCTTGGCATCAAGATCGTTTCGGAGAATACCGTTTTGGTGATGTGCATGACCAACGTTATGGTGTCGGGGCTGAATGGCAAGCGAACCGTAAGGCATTGTCGGCAATTTTTTCGCAAAGTACAGATGGTGGACAAGCAGGTGTTCGTCTTGATTGGTCGCAATGGTTAAACGACCATTGGCAGTATCAATTGCAATATGACAGTCAGGCTAATATTCCCCTACAAGCAATTGATGCTGGTGAAGATGGACAAGCTTACCGTGCTGCTTTGACATGGCAAAAAGATGAGTCACGTCAAATTGGGGCAAGTTATGGTTTAACCGATATAAGCGACGGTAATAAACAACAAGAATTTTCTACTTTTTGGCGCGAGCGATTATTTGATGCGCCTCACCATATTACTTACGGAACCGTTCGTGGATTTTATGGTAGCAATAGCCAAGATCAGACAGCTTATTTTAGCCCAAGCAATCACTACAGTGCTGAGTTGAATTTAAGCCATGACTGGATCACTTGGCGAGAATACGAGCGCTCATTTAAACAGCATTTTGAAGCTGGAGTCGGGCTTTATAAACAAGCAGATTATTCAGCTCGACCAACATATTCTTTGCAATATCAACATCAATGGCAGCTCTCACGGACTTGGCAACTCAATTATGGAATTGGTTGGCAATACCATCCATACGATGGTCATGATGAACAACATACCTACGGTATTTTCGGATTTGAAGGGCGTTTTTAATGAATAATATGATGTCAAAAATGTTGAGTTGTGTGTTTGCTTCAACGTTATTACCCATACAATTTTCTCATGCCCGAATTGAAACTGAACTACCAAAAAACCATACGGTTTCTTTAACTTTTCATGATGTGCGTGATGACGTACTCAAAGAAGGAGATCGGGATGTTTATGCGATTCAGACCAATAATCTGGCACAGTTTTTAGATTGGCTTAGTCAATCTGACTGGAAGCCGATTCGTTTAAAAGACATTGAAGAGGCGCGTAAGCAAGGTAAAGAATTGCCTCATAATTCTATTCTGCTGACTTTTGATGACGGGGCTTTAAGTAGTTATAGCCGAGTATTTCCATTACTTAAGCAATATCAGATTCCTGCAGTTTTTGCTCTTCCTACTAGTTGGTTAAATGGCAATACACAGGCAGGTTATGAAGCCTATGGTCAAGGTAACTTGGTGAACTGGGCTCAAGTTCGTGAAATGCAAGCCTCTGGTTTAGCAGAGTTTGCAAGTCACAGTGATGATTTACATCATGGCGTATTGGCCAATCCCCAAGGTAATGAAAAACCCGCTGCGACTTCGTATGCATATTTAAAATCTCAATCACGTTATGAAACAGATGCAGAATATCAACAACGTATTTTGAAAGATTTGAAAAAATCTTACTCAGTTTTGAAAAAAGAATTAGGTGTTAATCCTAAAGCAATTATTTGGCCTTATGGCGCCGTGAATGAGCAACTGGAAAAACTGGCGCAGCAGGCAGGGTTTGAGTTTTCATTTAGTTTAGGTCGTGATGGGATGAATCGCGTAAGTGACTCAACTTTTAAGCGTAGCTTAGTTATAAATAACCCTACAGCTGAACAGCTCACTGAAGGCATGTTAAATATTTTAAATTTTGAAGAGTCTGATTTATTTAAACAGCCTCGTCACTTTGTGACTATGGATTTAAAGCAATTAGCAGCCCCACAAAATACCCAAACAGATGAAAAGTTAGGGCAATTATTATCAAAACTGTATAGCTTAAAAAATAATGCCTTAATCTTAAAACCATTGGAAGATAAAGAGGGAGATGGTCACTATGATGTTGCTTATTTTCCTACCGATAAAATGCCTGTTCAACAAGATATTTTAAACCGTACTTTATGGCAGGCTCAAACTCGTGCGGGTCAAGCGGTAATATTAGAGTTGCCCGGTTATCCACAGAAAGATAAACCATTTTTAACTGTAGATTTGGCAAAAGATATTGCACGTTTTAACAGTAATTTAAGTGGTATTCAGCTTAATGCAGGCAATTCTTTAAATTGCGAAATGCAAAAAGTAACTGCGCTAGAAAGTAGTTGCATAGAGCAATCAAAACAGATTGCGCAACTTAGCCAGCTTACTAAAAAAGTGGTAAAGCCCTATTTAAATATGAGTAATCAGGCACAGTTTAGTTTATTACTTACACCTGATTTAGACCATATAGACAATTTACCAGAGCTTTTGACCACGCTTTTATCACAACATGAACTAGTCAATTTGAAGTTCAATGTGATTGGCAAGAAAAAGCAATTTAGTCATTTGTTAGCACTATTAAATACGCTTAATGAAAAAGATAAGCAAAAAGTTATGCTGACTTTAACATTGCCGGAAAACTCTCAAAAGGCCAGTTGGGAAGAAGTACAGCAAGGGCTCTTTTCGATTCAGCGAATAGGTATCCAGAAATTCGGTATTGATGGCTATAGTTTTGAAAAGTCAAAAGATGTCCATCAATATTTATATAATCCGATCAGTCTAAATGCTAGTCCTGTCATGTATCAGCCATTTGCTGGATTGGTAGAGGGGAAAAAGTAATGAGAGTATTACTCGATATTCTATTTGCTTTTGCTTTTTTATATCCCTTACTCATGGCTTGGACATGGATGGTAGGAGGACTTTGGTTCTTCTTTAAAAGGGAATACCGTGAACAAACTCTTCCTGAGCCAACGAGTGAAGCATGCAGTATCATCATTCCATGTTTTAACGAAGAAGCTCAAGTACGACAAACGATTCGTTATGCACTGCAAACGAAATATCCTAATTTCGAAGTGATTGCCGTCAATGACGGAAGTAGTGACAGAACAGCTGAAATTCTCGATGAATTGTCAGCGCAAGATTCACGACTTCGCGTTGTACACTTAGCAGAAAATCAGGGCAAAGCCGTAGCTTTAAGATCGGGCGTATTAGTTAGTAAATACGAATATCTCGTTTGTATTGATGGCGATGCATTGTTACATCCGCATGCCGTACTTTGGTTAATGCAGCCATTTATAAACTTCCCGCGAATTGGTGCTGTAACGGGTAATCCACGAATTCTAAACCGTTCTAGTATTTTAGGAAAATTACAGGTTGGCGAGTTTTCTTCGATTATTGGTTTGATTAAACGTGCGCAGCGTACATATGGTCGTATTTTTACCGTATCTGGTGTGATTGCCGCATTTCGTAAAACAGCACTCGTTCGAGTCGGTTTTTGGTCAGATGATAAAATTACCGAAGATATTGATATTTCATGGAAGTTACAGCTCGACCATTGGGATATTCAGTATATTCCACAAGCGCTTTGCTATATCTATATGCCTGAGACATTCAAAGGTCTATGGAAACAGCGTCTTCGCTGGGCACAAGGTGGGGTAGAGGTCCTTATAGAATATATTCCACAAATGTTCAAACTGCGTGTTCGCAGAATGTGGCCTGTCATGATTGAAGCTCTGGTCAGTATCATCTGGTCTTATGTCATGATTCTAATCTTCACATTATTTTTTGTTGGTTTGTTTATTGAGTTGCCTCAGCAATGGCAGATCAAAACCCTTATGCCACAGTGGTACGGCGTAATATTAGGTGGAACATGTTTAATCCAGTTTTTGGTGAGTTTGTGGATTGATCAGCGTTATGACCGTGGTCGCTTCTTTAAAAACTATTTCTGGGTGATCTGGTACCCGTTATTTTTCTGGTTACTTACTTTATTTACCAGTGTTGTGGCGGTACCAAAAACTTTATTTAACACTAAAAAACGTGCCCGTTGGGTGAGCCCAGACCGGGGATTCCGTGGAGATAACCCATGAAACCTGAGGAAAATAAGGATATAGAGGCTTTAGATATCCCTGAATATATTGACCAGCCGGAATACGTCAAAAATAAAGCAGCAAACTATACATTACAAACTATTGGGTGGTTTTGTTTGATGTGGTTATTGTTTCCACTAGTTTCACTGTTTCTATGGGTTTTTGAAGGGCACTTAATTTACGATTATGTCTGGGTTGACCATATATCAGAAGTTAAAACCTTGCTCCATTTAGCATTACTCATCGGGATTAGTGCCCTCATTTTAATTCTGTGGGCGAGTTATAACTGGATTAGGTTCAGTGGTGAGGACCGGCGGACTAAGGCCCCTAATAGTTCAGTTGAACTGCTCGCAGCCCAATTTTCGGTTAGTCCTGATATGTTAGGTGAATTGCAACAAAAACAACGCATCACTTTACATTACGATGATCATGGTAATTTGCAAAAATATGAGTAAATAATAAAAAAGCATGGCCTAAAAACCATGCTTTTTTTCTTTTTATAGTGTTGTTCTAATAATCACATCGATTGACTGTTCGATACCATCCATGCTGTGAATTGATTTATGGTTAACTTTAACAATGGGCCAAGTTTGTAATTTACAATTGGATTTTTGGAGTGCAGCATAATAACTATCGGACTTAAAAAATACCTTTTTAGTCGTAGCAATATTAGGTGTTAAAAGGCGCTTAAGCCATGTTTCACTAACCTGCGTATCAAGAAAGCGTAAGGCCAAAAGACTTTTAATGCGATTGTTAAATAATCTCCGGTTTTTGATAATAAGAGGGTGAGTAATTAACTTATTTGTGCCCATTTGACTATGAGGCAAAATAAAGTGAGGCGTAATTTGAAATACAGTGACAAATTTTGCTTGTTGGCAAATTTTTTCAAGGTGAGTTACGGTTTCTTGATTTGTACCGATAATCGCGACACATAAACGTGAAAAATCAAACTCTTTAATTGAAGTTGATGGAATAACTTGCCCAGAAAATTCTTCAAAATCTTGAGGCATATTTTGAAAAATTACTGATTTTGAAGCGTTATTTTTAATATTAATACTCATTTTCCAAAAGTCCTTTTGGTTTTTCAATCATGATGTTTTTATCGTTTTAATATAAATAACCAAGCAGGAAGTTGGGGTAAAGTATTTTCAGATAGATGGTCATCCCATACTCGAAATCAATTCAAGTATGGGAACATGGAACAGAGTTTAATGTGCTGTTTTTACGTTCATTAATTGCGTAAAACTTTCTAGACGTTTAGCTGTATCGTATATATCACATGTAAAAATAAACTCATCAACATCGTATGTTGCTAAAAGCTTTTGTAAACCCGAGCGCACAGTTTCAACCGAACCTATTTGTGCCATTGCATAGAAGTTTTCAACAGACAGCTGTTCTGCTGTATTCCATAGTCCCTGCATCGATTCAACTGGAGGTTTTAGCTTTAAGCTTTCCCCACGGATTAAACCTAATACACGTTGGTAGGCGCTGGTTGCTAAAAATTGTGCTTCTTCATCTGTATCTGCTACCACAACAGGTACACCCATTGAAACATAAGGTTTATCTAAGTACTCAGAAGGTTCAAAGTTCTCGCGATAGAGTTGAATGGCTTGGCCTAGCATACGTGGTGCAAAATGTGAGGCAAATGAGTAGGGTAGTCCAAGTTTTGCTGCGAGTTGCGCGCTAAATAGGCTAGATCCAAGTAACCAAACAGGAACATGGGTATTTTGTCCTGGCGTTGCAATAATCTTTTGTCCTGCTTGAGGGGCGTCAAAATATTTTAGAATTTCGACAACATCTTTTGGAAATTGGTCTTCCGTTTCTTGATGCCCACGACGTAAAGCTCGCATGGTAAGTTGGTCTGTACCAGGAGCACGGCCTAAGCCAAGTTCAATACGGTTTGGATATAAAGTGGCAAGCGTTCCAAATTGTTCTGCGACAACTAAAGGAGCATGGTTAGGAAGCATAATGCCGCCTGAACCTAAACGAATATGCTGTGTATGTGCGGCAATAAAACCTAACAATACGGCTGTAGCAGAGCTCGCGATTCCATCCATATTGTGATGTTCTGCAAGCCAGAAACGTTCATAGCCTAGTTTCTCTGCATGCTGTGCTAATTCTAATGCGTGACGTAATGAAAATTCGATGGTTTTATCATTACGAATAGGAGCAAGTTCCAAAATTGAAAACTTGGTATCTTGAAGTGATCGCATGCGATATTCTCGAATAAGGGTATATCGAAATACTACGATATATAAAGATCGATGTATATCGTTTTTTTTCGATATTAAGTTTCATCTCTCAATAAAAAAGCACCCGAAGGTGCTTTTTCATGTATATACAAATTAGCGATTTTTGTACCAGCCGCGGTGTAAACCGTTGTCATGACGGCGATGACCACCTTTACTATAGTAACGACGGTCGCCATCGTCATATCTACGATCATCTCGATCGTAACGACTACCACGATCATAACGATCATCGTAGTTACGATCTTCGGCAACTTTACGACCTAACGCTGAACCACCTGCCGCCACCTACTGCTGCACCGATGTAACCGCCGTTAGTACCGCCCATATTTTTACCGACTGTATAACCAGCACCACCACCTAAAGCACCCCCAATGGCAGCTTCAGTACGATTGCGACGGTCACTAGCTGCTGCTGCACCACCAGCACCACCTAAAGCAGCACCAATTGTTGCGCCTGTCGTACCGCCCATGCTTTTACCAATTGCTGTACCAACAACACTACCTAAAGCAGAAGTTGCAGCAACACGCGTACCATTATCTGCGTGTGCAACCGTCACTACAGACGATGTTGCAAGTAATGCACTAGCTAACCAAATATTCATTTTCATCTTGGAACTCCATGTCCTTTTTTACTGAAAGGACAGTATTTTTATCTTGAGGTAAATGTAATAAAAAATTTCGTGATAATTATGGAGAACCCCGAAGGCGATACGATAGTTTTGTGTCTGTTTGTACTGTTTGTATTAATCTGTGGATAAATCATGAACAAAAGCAAAAAAGCGACTATTTGCTTTCCACAATAAAAAAGCACCCGAAGGTGCTTAGAGTCGTTTCATCAAATTTGATTAGTGATGACGACGGTGTTTTTTCTTCCAGTGTTTAGAAGATCGATCATAATCGCGGTCTTTAGAAATTTTATTACCTAAAGCACCACCACCTGCCGCACCTAAAGCAGCACCGATGTATCCACCATTTGTACCACCCATGCTTTTACCAACAGTATAACCAGCACCACCACCTAAACCACCGCCAATTGCAGATTCTGTACGGTGACGACGGTCACTTGCAACTGCTGCACCACCAGCACCACCTAAAGCAGCACCAATTGTTGCGCCAGATGTACCACCCATGCTTTTACCAATTGCAGTACCAGCGACACTACCTAACGCAGAAGCGGCTGCTACATGTGTTGTATTGTCAGCATGTGCTACAGTAACCATAGAAGTTGCTAAAACAGCGCTACATAACCAAGCATTTAATTTCATTTTTTACTCCGTGTCCCTAGCAGCAGGACCCTAATATCTTTTGTTACGGCAAATGTAACAAAACACGTCTCTTAAAATATGGAGAACCATCAATTCATTATTGTAGTTTAGTGTCTGGTTTGTATGTTTTCTATTAAAATAGAATATTTAATACTCATATAGATAAACATGCGACTCATTTAATTTTAATGAGCTTATTACTGGTGATCTGAACATAGAAAATTGATTAAAGCTCTGGTGGCAGAAGACATATGTTTATGTTGTGCGTACAGTAAAGAAAAGGGACGTGTATGGCCGGCATAAGCCTCAAGTAAAGGTTGTAATTTTCCTTGTCGAATTTTTTCATTAACAATAAAGCTATAACTCTGACATATCCCTAATCCACTTTCGGCAAAAGAAACTACACCTAAAATATCTTCTTTTACCAAAATTCGATTTGTTGGTATCCATTGAATTTCTTCATCTGCATTTTTAAAAAACCAAGGGGTTATCTTGCCACTACTCGGTAATTCAAAAGCAATACATTGGTGATGATTTAATTCTTCTAGGTTTTTTGGAATACCCATACGTTTTAAATAGTGAGGTGAGGCAACGACTTGTAACGGGGCAAGTTCAAGCGGTCTGGCCACAAGCGAGCTATTCGGGAGATGTCCTTGACGAATGGCTAAATCAAAGCCCTCAGCAATTAGATCGACATTTCGGTTAGAGATGCTGACCTCAATTTGAATGTCCGGATATTGCAAAAGAAATTTTTCTAATAAGGGTGGTAAGCGATAGTGTCCATAAGTTGTAGGAACGCTTAATTTGATTTTTCCAGAAATTTGTAGTTGTTCACCTTGAATCACACGTTCTGCATGGTCAATTAACTGAAATGCATGTTGCATTTTTTCGTAATAAAGTTGACCTGCTTCCGTCAAACTTAGATGACGAGTCGTTCTTCTAAAGAACTGGATACCTAATCTTTTCTCTAGCCGTGTAATTGTTCTACTAATAACTGAAGGGGTCGTGGACAAATAAATTGCAGCGGCACTAATAGAAAGCTTTTCAGCCACAATTAAAAACACTTCAACATCGGCAAGATGGTCAAATTGACGAGACATTTTGTCCTCAAACGCAAAAAAGATTTGTAAATGTGGTTGTTTTTCTACCTTACTGGCAAAAATAGAATATATCCATCCCAGTTATAAATCCAGCACAAGGCTGGAATGAAGGTCGAATGATGAAAACACTCAATAAAATAATGCTTGCAGTGATTGCAACTTCAGCAGCATTAAGTGCAAATGCCGCTCATGTATTAGTTGTATTATCTGATGAAGGGCAGCTAGAGCTAAAAAATGGTCATATTTTTAAAACAGGCTTTTATTTAAATGAGTTGATGCAGCCTACAAAAATACTTTTAGATGCAGGGCACACAGTAACTTTCGCTACACCAAAAGGGAAAGCGCCAACATTAGATGAGTCATCAAATAGTGCGATGTACTTTAATCAAGATGAAAAAGCATTAAAGCAATATGCAGGTTTATTGCACGATCTAAAGTTAACGTCTGCGCAAGATTCTCCAGTTTTGAGTCTATCTCGTATTGAGCAAATTGGTATTGATCAGTTTGATGCTATTTATATTCCAGGCGGACATGCGCCTATGCAAGATCTTTTAAAAGATAAACAGCTTGGAAACGTTCTGACTGCTTTTCATAAAGCTGGAAAGCCTACAGCACTGGTTTGTCATGGCCCTATAGCTTTGATGTCAACATTACCGAATGCTTCGGAAGTCGTTAAGCAACTTGAGCAAGGCAAACCTGTAAAAACTGGTGAGTGGATTTATAAAAATTATCGGATGACTGTGATTAGTAATCAAGAAGAAGAGCAAGCGAAGGCTTTATTAAAAGGTGGTGAAATGAAGTTCTATCCCCAAACGGCTTTACAGTCAATTGGAGGTAAATATCAAAGTAATACGAATGCTTGGTCTCCAAATGTAGTAGTGGATCGTGAACTGATTACAGGGCAAAATCCAGCCTCAGCCATTCTTGTTGGTAAAGCATTATTAGAAAAATTAAAGTAAATAGTAAGGGTAAAGAGGTTTTATGAATAAAGCCTCTATTACCAGTTGAGTGAAAAAGGTGACGTATTATTTCCTCTAGAAGAAGCTAAATTATAGGGGAGTAAATAAATCTCATCTGAAAATCATTATATTTATAAGTGGCTAGCTACAGTGAAAGTTGATGAATTGGCTGATTATATATGTCATTTAAGCGGCATAATCTGTAAACTATGCGCTATTTTTACGATTTTGCTTATCTTCTATATTTACATAGCATTCGATAAGCTTTTTGGACTTTTGAGATATTTCCTTTTATGAAAGCGTCACTCCGTTTACGACTTGATCAACTCTGTGATCGACATGAAGAACTTACCGCGTTGCTTGCAGATGTGGAAGTCATCTCCGATAACAAACGTTTCCGTAAATTGTCTCGCGAACATAGTGATTTATCTGAAATTACCGAAGTTTGGGGCAAATACCGTCAAGCAGAAGAAGATATTGAAACTGCTGAAATGATGAAGTCAGACCCTGACTTTAAAGATATGGCAGAAGAAGAAATTCAAGCAAATAAAGATTTGCTTGTAGAGTTAGAAAGCCAGCTCAATATTTTGATGATTCCAAAAGATCCAAATGACTCTAATGCAGCTTATTTAGAAATTCGCGCCGGAACTGGTGGTGATGAGGCTGCAATTTTCTCTGGTGACTTATTTCGCATGTACAGTAAATATGCCGAGACACAAAATTGGCGTATAGAAGTGCTTTCTGAAAATGAAGGTGAACATGGTGGCTTTAAAGAGGTCATTTGCCGTGTAGATGGCGATGGCGTTTATGGTCGCTTGAAGTTTGAAAGTGGTGCGCATCGTGTGCAACGTGTTCCAGCAACTGAATCACAAGGTCGTGTTCATACTTCAGCGTGTACAGTTGCAATCTTGCCTGAAATTGATGTTGATACTAACGTTGAAATTAATCCGGCAGATTTACGTATTGATACTTACCGTGCGTCAGGTGCGGGTGGTCAGCACATTAACAAAACCGATTCGGCCGTGCGTATTACCCACATTCCAACAGGTACAGTAGTTGAGTGCCAAGAAGAACGTTCACAGCATAAAAACAAAGCCAAAGCGATGGCCTTGTTAGTATCACGTTTAGAAAATGCAAAACGTGCGGCAGCCGATGCAGCGACTTCTGAAATGCGCCGTGATTTAGTGGGTTCTGGTGACCGTTCTGAACGTATCCGTACTTATAACTACCCACAAGGGCGTATGACGGACCATCGTATTAACCTCACTTTATATAAGTTAGACGCGATTATGGAAGGTGATTTAACTGAACTACTTGATAGCTTACATCGTGAATATCAGGCAGATCAGCTTGCGATGCTTGCACAGGAAAATGGCGGCTAATGAATATTGCTCAAGCGCTTGCAATTCGTGGTGAGCCTGACAGTTATGAACGGCAAGAAAATGCTTGGTTGCTTGAGCATTTTCTAAAAATCAATTCGCTTGAATTAAAGTTTAGACTTGAGCAAGAGTTAACAGCCCAACAAGAGCAAGACTATGTAGCTGGTCTTGAACGTATCCAAAAAGGTGAGCCTTTAGCTTATGTAACGGGTTCACAACCATTTTGGACGCTCGATTTAAAAGTAACATCTGATACTTTAGTGCCACGTCCGGATACTGAAATTTTAGTTGAAACCGTTTTAAATCTAAATTTGCCAAATACTGCAAATATTGTTGATTTGGGAACGGGGACAGGTGCAATTGCGCTTGCGTTAGCGAGTGAGCGTCCAGATTGGTTCGTCACAGCAACTGATATTTATGCGCCTACTTTAGAAGTCGCAAAAGAAAATGCCCTAGCTCATAATTTGCAACGTGTAAAATTCGCTTGCGGCGCTTGGTTTGAAGCACTAGAGCCACAAAAATTTGATTTAATTGTTTCTAATCCGCCGTACATTGACCCAGAAGATGAACACATGCAAGCTTTGGCAACAGAACCACGCCGTGCATTGGTTGCAGATCGTCAGGGACTGGCTGATATTGAAATTATTATTGCTCAAGGGAAAAACTGGTTAAAACCACAAGGCTGGATTGCACTTGAACACGGTTATGATCAGGGGCAAGCTGTTCGAAATATATTTGCTGAGCATGGTTTTAGTGAGATTAAAACCATTCAAGATTACGGCCAAAATGATCGAGTCACTTTGGCATGCTGGATTTAAGGCTATTTTGAGTGCGTATCGCGCCAGCGTAGGAACCAGTTTTCTAAGAGCTTCATTAAGCCATCGGTCACTTTACCCAAGAGAGCCAATAAAATAATTGCAATGATAACAATATCAGGTCGAGAAGTTTCTCGGCCATCACTAAGTAAATAGCCAATCCCTTGAGTAGCTGCAATCAGTTCAGCTGCAATCATAAACATCCAAGATAAGCTTAAGCTGTTACGTAAACCAGTTAAAATTCCCGGAGATGCTGCCGGTAAAATGATAGATACAATCCGCTGAAAAGCATTAAGCCGATAAACTTTTCCAACCTCAATAAGCTTTCTATCTACATTATGAATTGCTGCAACTGTATTGGTGTAAGTTGGAAAAAATGCTCCAATTGCAATTAATGTAATTTTAGAACCTTCATCAATTCCTAACCAAAGCAGTAATAATGGAATCCATGCAAGACTTGGAATTGATTTAATTGCTGAAAAAGTTGGTTCCAAATAAGCTTCGGCTTCTTTACTTAATCCAACCCAAATCGCAAAAAATAACCCTAAACCACTCCCTATAATGAAACCTACTAAAACACGCCATGTACTAATATAAATATGGGCAAACAGGTCACTATGAGCTAAATCTAAAAAAGATTGCCATAAGCTGCTAGGTGCGGGGAGTAAATAAGCATCGACATAACCATTCCTGACTAAAAACTCACAAGTCGCTAAAAAGATGAATGGAATGAGTAGCGCTTTAAACCACCGTGTAAATTTATTGTTTAGATGCTTTTTCTGCGATTTTAAAGCCTGCTGAGCTAAGAAATGATTTAGCTCAGCTTTGTTAAATGAATCACTCATATACTACTTCTTCACGACTTTTTGAGCAAAACGTGGGTCTAATAACTGATCAACCACTTGGTTGACATTGGTACCTTTTCTGACCAAGTCTTCTTCTGTCAAAATTTTTCCAGAACGTTTTAGGGCTTGTGCTTGAGTTGCCGATGGAATGCTTTGATCAAAGTTGGTTCTGCTCAGTTGTAGTTTAGCTACAGGTAGAGGAAGCTTTGATTCTTGCGCTAAAAGTGCTGCCACTTTATCTGGATTGGCTTTTGCCCATTTTCGAGCTTGTTCGTAGGCTTTAATAACGGCTTCTACCGCTTCAGGACTTTGTTTTGCAAAATCTTCTTTAACACTCAGTACGCTATAGCTATTAAATCCAACATTACGATAAAGCAGTTTTGCACCTGATTGAATTTGAGCTGAAGCCATTAATGGGTCAAGCCCCGCCCAAGCATCTACTTGGCCGCGTTCTAATGCAGTTTTTCCGTCTGGATGTTGTAAATGTACCAGCTGTACATCACGCTTACTTAAGCCGACTGTATCTAGTGCCTGTAGAGTAAATAAGAAAGGATCTGTTCCTTTAGTTGCTGCAATTTTCTTACCTTTTAAGTCTTTTAAACTTTTAATGGGTGAGTTTTTTGCGACAACAAGCGCGGTCCATTCCGGTTGGCTTTGTACATAAACGGTTTTAATTGGACTACCATTCGCTCGGCTTAATACAGCGGCTAAGCCAGCAGTAGATGCAAAATCGACACTGTTACTGTTAAGGTATTCTAATGAGCGGTTACTACCTTGACTAAAAACCCATTTAATTTGAGTATTTGGTAGAGCCTTCTCAAGAAGTTTTTGATCTTTTACGACTAAGCTGGTTGGTGCGTAGTAAGCATAATCAAGTTTAAGTGTGGTCGGAACTGCTGCAAAAGCAGATGAAGAAAATACAAACCCCAATGTTGATGCCAACAAAGTCTTTGATAAAGAAAATTTTGATTTTAAAGACATGATAAAAATAGAACCGGAATAAAATAATAGAGCATCCTTACACGGGTTTGATGCTCTACAAACGTAGTTATTTTGATTTATAAATCAGATTGAAAGATAAAAGTTTGGATAAAATTATAAAACACTGTTTTTATGAATATTATTAAGCTTTAAATGATACATTTATCTGAAATATTGAATTTAAAATACATAAATATCATAAGCTTAATCTCTAACGCCTTAAGCTTCATTCGATGTATATGTTATTGCTTGTGTCCAGTTAAATTATCACGATATGCACCAGGGCTAACGCCAGTCCATTTTTTAAAGGCACGGTGAAATGCACTTGAGTCATGGAAACTTAGATCTTCACTAATATCTTGAATTGAGTCATTCGTTTTACTTAAACGTTCAACCGCAATATCACAGCGGATTTCATTTTTAATTTGTTGGTAACTGACACCTTCATGTTTTAGTCGCCGTTGAACTGTAGCTTCTGAAATACTGAGCTGTTGTGCTACATCTTTGAGCTCGGGCCATTGTGCAGGATGAAGTTTTAATAAATGACGACGAATAAGAAGACTCAATGCATTTTCATTTTTAAAGCGGACTAAAAGATTTTGTGGGGTTTGCCCTAAGAAATCATACAGCGCTTTTTTATCTTTCTTGATTTTAATATTTAAGTAGTGAGCATCGAATTCAACTCGATTGATCTCGGCATTAAATTGAATGTCTTCACAAAAGCGTACCAGATAATCCTGAATATCTTGGGGTTTAGGACAGCGTACTGATATATTGTTTAAACCAATTCGCTGGTCTACTAACCAACACATCAGCCCATGTACTAACATTAAAAAGGTCGCGTAGGTAAACATGCGTTTAGCTTGTTCACGATCATGAATCACTAAATAAGCTTTTTCTTGATCTCGAATTAATTCGCCACGTATATCATCAAAAACAAAGTTAAAAAACTTCAAAATATCGTAGAGGGCCTTTTCTAAAGTTTCGGCCGTACTGACAAGTTTAGTCAGTAATTTATAGCTACCTCGTCGCATGGGATGGCTATCCATACCAAAAAACTCATCGTTCATGGCGTTGGCAAGTTCTATCCATAATTGAGCATATGTCGTGACTCGCACACGGGCCTTTGGAGACAGTAGCAATTCTGTCGGAATACCTGCTTTATTTAGAATTATTTGTGTATTTAACCCTTTGGCATAAGCCGCACTGAGCGCTTCATGTACCAGTGAAATCGAAATTGTGCCTTTACTTAAAGAAGATTGGACAACCATGTCAAAGACTCATATTTTCTTCATATATTTCAATTGAAGTATTTCATATTTAAAATTTGGATTGATCAAAAGCTGCAAACATTTTGAGGCTTTTTGAAATTGTATCGGAAAACAACAACTTTTACTCTCACTACTAAGTTTAAAGAACATTTCTATAGGACATTCCATAATGAAAATTCAAGGGAAACATTTCGTAATTACGGGTGGTGGCTCTGGTTTAGGAGCTGCAACAGCTGAATACTTGGTACAACAAGGTGCTTCAGTCACATTGGTAGACATGAATGTAGAAGCAGGCGAGCAACAAGCGCAACAATTAGGACCAAAGGCTGACTTCATAAAACTTGATGTAACCGATGAAGCTGCTGCGGAACAGTTCTTTAAGGATGTTTTGGTAAAACATGGCAGTTTGCATGGATTAGTTAACTGTGCGGGTATTGGGCCTTCTGCAAAAGTGGTTGGCCGTGACGGAGTACATGATTTAGGGCTATTTTCAAAAACGCTGCAAATTAATGTCACAGGTACATTTAATATGCTACGTTTTGCAGCGGATGCGATGAGTAAAAACACGGTCGAAGCAGGTGAAGAGGACCGTGGAGTAATTGTGAATACCGCATCTGTTGCAGCATTTGATGGCCAAATTGGTCAAGCAGCTTATTCAGCATCTAAAGGTGCTATTGTTGCGATGACTTTACCGATTGCACGTGAGCTTGCACGACATGCCATTCGTATTATGACCATTGCACCGGGAATTATGGAAACCCCAATGCTTAAGGGGATGCCACAAAATGTACAGGATGCTTTGGGACAAATGGTGCCGTATCCGTCTCGTTTAGGAAAACCAGAAGAATTCGCTCGTTTGGTGGCACATATTGCTGAAAACTCTTACTTAAATGGTGAAGTCATTCGTCTAGATGGTGCAATTCGTATGGCAGCAAAATAATAAGAATTTTAAATGATTGCTCGCGAAGTAACCCAAGTTTAAGTATGAGATTTTTAAAAAATGTCGTTAACTGCAAAAAACCGCAATTGTTATGCGGTCTTTTGCCATTGAGCAATTTTCTAGTTTGAATTCGATTCGATGAAATTCAGAAAGTTAAGTAAAGCCAGTTTTTTGTTGATTAAAGCTGAGCTTTGACTTCTTCACCAATTAAATAAAAGGTTCCTCCAGCAATATAATGCAAGCTTCGAAGTTCTTTCGGTGCATCTTGAAAATGCCAGTGCCCATCTCTAAAGACGCGGCTATCTGCCCATGCACCTACAACGGAACCAATAAATAAATCATGAGCAGATTGATTATGCGGCTCAGGAATAAGTTTACAGACAAGCCATGCAATGCAACCTGATACAAGGGGGCTAGGAAGACCTTGTTGATAAAATAGTTCAACACCACAATGCTCAAGTTTTTGTGGATCATCTAGCTTACTAATGGTTCCAAGTTGATGAGTCAGATCGAGCTGTGCATAGCAGGGAACTTGTAGGGTGAAATAACCACTTTGTTCCACAAGTTGACGCGTTTTAGTACTTTTGTCGAGAACAACAGTTACTTTGGCAGGGGTGAGCTCTAAGGCACATGCCCAAGCGGCAGCCATTACATTGCGGTCATCACCATGTTGCGCAGAAACAAGGACAGTTGGACCATGATTTAACAAACGATAAGCGTTTTCTAACTCTACAGGTGCAATATATGATTGCGTCATATTTAGCCTAAGTAATAAAGAAAATAGATATTTCTATTCTTGCAGAAAGCTTGAGAGAAGTAATGTGATACGGTAATAACCGAATAAAAAAGTTGTTTCCATTTTATAGCTTTCATAATGACTAACTTAATCATAAAATCATTTAGCTTCTAAGTGAAAGGATTAACGCGTGACCGAGCTTCAAGATATCGATTTTGTAGAGTTAAGTGATGAAGAAATGCATCTCTATAGCCGTCAGATTTTACTTGATGGATGGGATATTGAAGCTCAGGAAAAACTCAAACTTGCCAATGTGCTGATTGTTGGGGCTGGCGGAATCGGGTGTAGCAGTGCAGAGCTACTAGCGCGAGCCGGGGTTGGAAAAATTACTCTGATTGATGCAGATACTATTGAGATAAGTAACTTACAGCGTCAAATTGCATTTGGTCATGAAGATATTGGTCGTTATAAAGCGGAAATTCTTGCAAAGCGTTTACAGAAAATTAACCCTTATATCTGCGTTGAATACTATAACGAACGTTTAGACGAACATAACATTGATAGACTGGTTGAACATCAAGATGTGGTGTTAGATGGCTGTGATAATTTTGCAACACGCTATTTGGTAAATGCAGCTTGTAAGAAGCATCAGGTCGCTTTAATTAGTGCTTCAGCAATTGGTTTTCAGGCACAAATGTTTATGGTTGAAGGAGATTCAGCGTGTTATGAATGTCTTTTTCCAAAAGAACAGCATGGTAATGAAGGCCTACGCTGTGCAGAATCAGGCGTACTTGCAACTACTCCTGTAATGATAGCGTCATTACAAGCACATCACACTTTGCTGTATTTAGGACTCAATTTGACCCCTTTAAAACAGAAACTATTACTGTGGGATGGTTTAAACATGACACAACGTATTGTTAGTTTTGATAAAGATGTAAATTGCCCACTTTGTCAGGCAAGTTAATCAGTAAATGAAACAAAATTTGCTACACTCAACCTGAATGATTTGGTTTTGAAGAAATATGAAAAAAAATATTTTGTTTGATGGGCTGCGTTCAGTCGCCCGCATTGGTGAAACAGCAGTGGTTGCGGCCAAAGCTGGAATTAAATACGCAACTGAAAAACCAAGTAATGCCAAACTCATGCGAGAGACTTTTGAGTCACTTGGCTCAACTTATATCAAGCTTGGTCAGTTTATTGCGAGCACACCATCGCTTTTCCCTCGTGAATATGTAGAAGAATTTCAAGGCTGTTTAGACCAGACCCCAACGCTGCCATTTAGCTATATTCAAGGCGTACTTGCTTCCGAGTTTGAAGGGCGAGATTTAAATCAGATTTTTAGCTATATTGATGAAAAGCCTTTAGCTTCTGCTTCAATTGCTCAGGTCCATGCGGCCAAACTAACCACGGGTGAAGATGTGGTTATTAAAGTACAAAAGCCTGGTGTGGAAACCATTTTATATACAGACTTAAATGTTGTGCATTGGGCTGCCAAGTTGCTTGAACGTGCAGTACCTAAAATTAAGTTTGCTGCTCTTTCTGATATTGTAGATGAAATTAAAACTCGTATGGTCCGGGAAGTTGACTTCATTGAAGAAGCACAAAACTTAGATGACTTTATAGAATATTTAAATATTTCACAAAACCAAGCTGCCACTGCACCTAAAGTTTATCATCAGTTTTCTACACGCCGTGTTTTAACTATGCAACGCCTATACGGTGTGTCTTTGACAGATTTTAGCGTTGTAAAAAAATACGCCAAAGATCCATCGCAAGTACTGATTACTGCCATGAATACATGGTTCGGTAGCCTCATGCTATGTAAGAGTTTCCATGCAGATTTACATGCCGGAAATCTAATGTTGCTCGAAGATGGTCGAATTGGCTTTATCGATTTCGGTATTGTAGGGCAGCTAAACCCAGAGGTCTGGACAGCATGTATGGCCTTTATGGATGCTTTGCAAAAAACAGATTATCAGGCAATGGCTGAAAACATGCTGAAAATGGGCATGACTCATAATAAAGTTGATGTTGATGTATTGGCACAAGATTTAGAGCGCTTATTTAATGGCGTATTAATGTCTGACCCTCAGCAAATACTTGCTTCAAATCCAGCTGATTTAAACGATATTATGCTGGATATGGTGGGTGTTGGTGAGCGCCACGGTATTAAATTCCCTCGAGATTTTGCCTTATTATTTAAGCAAATGCTTTATTTCGATCGTTTTATGCGCGTACTCGCACCATATACTGATATTTATGCAGACCAGCGTTTGAAAATGGTTCAAAATATGGAACCTGCTTCATTATTAAAGCACTAAGGTCAATTTAAATTTATGGATGCCATTATTATTGAAGGCTTGAAAGTTGAGACAGTGATTGGCTGTTTCAACTGGGAAAGACAAATCATTCAACCTTTAATGTTGGATTTAACCATCCATAATGATTTGAGCCGAGCAGCAGAGTCTGACAAGCTTGAGGACACACTCAACTATGCGCAGATTTGTGAGTTATCGGCTCAAACCATTCAACAAGCCAAGCCTGAATTAATCGAGCATGCAGCACATCTCGTTCTGCAATGTTTGTTTGAAACCTTTCCAACAATTGAAAAAATTACCATAACCATCCGTAAGCCCGCCATCATTGCAGAAGCTAATGCTGTAGGAATTCGTCTTGAACGCACCAGAAACAATTTTTGCGCTCGCCCTAGCGAGTAATTTAGACGCAGATCAGCACTTTACTTTTGCTTATATGCAATTGGCAACTTTGGGGAAAGTGCAGTTTTCATCTGTTTATCAAATTCCATGCCGAGATGGTATTGGAGATGATTACTGGAATTCAGCATGTCTATTAAAAAGCACTTTATCGTGTGACCAAATTGAATCTTTTCTCAAGAAACTCGAATCAGATTCTGGGCGTGTTCGTCCATCGCATCATATTTCTTTAGATGTAGATTTGATTGCATGGGGAAGTGATCTGGACCATATGCAATTTAATTCTAAAAAACTACCTTTGGCACTCGATGTCAAAATCCCTTTATATGAACTCTGGCATTGTGAAACCTTAAAGGCTGATAGCATGATTTATCCAGTCGTTAATTTTAAAGTTTAAAGGCTTTCAAACTAGATTTTACGCAAACTTTACGCGGTCTTTAATTTCCTCAATAGAGAATTTACGGGCATTTTATCCATACTGAAATTCACTAAATTAGTGTTATTTCAGGACAATAAAGATGCTTATAAATTCTCAAATGCGCATCTTGCATCAGTCTGGCATTGTCTTATGCGGACTTAAAACAAATGATATTTCTTCATCTCTCCTTATTTCCAGTTTGGCAAATCAAGCCAAGGGGTATAGAGGAGAATAGCCATGTTAGAACTTATACTTGTTTTATTTATTGCTATTTTTCTAGCATGGTGCCTCGGTAAATATCTATCCAAAGTGATGACAAATCAGCCGATGGTGGGCGATGGATTATTTCGCTGGATTGAAAATCCTGTTTATCGCTTGTTAGGTATATCCCCACAACAACAAATGAACTGGAAACAATATTCTCTAGCATTTGTTGTTAGCTGTGTTGTTCTAGCTGTAGCCGTTTTTGCTATTTTTTTGACACAAGCATGGCTACCATTAAACCCCAATCATGCACCAAATATGAGTTGGGATTTAGCATTACACACGGTTATTTCATTTTTAACTAATACCAATCAACAGCATTATTCTGGACAAGCTCAATTATCTTATTTGTCGCAAATGACAGGTATTGTGGGCTTGCAAGTCATTACTCCAATGATGGGGCTGGCTTTAGTTGTCGCGACCTTAAGAGCTTTCTTTTATCAGCGCCCAAGCCATATTGCAGCCGATGTCGCCGAGCAGCCAGACCAAATTTTAATTGGGAACTATTGGGCAGATGTAATTCGCTCTACAGTCCGATTCTTACTTCCGCTCTGTTTTGTCTGGTCTTTATTGCTCAATAGCCAAGGCGTACCAGCGACTTTCCAAGGCGGGCCAGAAGTACAGCTGATTGATAAAGCCAATACAGTTCAAACCCAAAAAATTCCTTTAGGACCAGTTGCACCAATGGTAGCGATTAAGCAATTGGGGAGTAATGGTGGTGGTTGGTATGGTCCAAATAGTAGTGTGCCTTTAGAAAATCCGACACCACTTTCTAATTTATTAGAAATGATTGCGATATTACTTATTCCACTTACCGTGATTTTTATGGTTGGGCATTTTACCCAGCGTAAAAAGTTTGCTTACTTTGTGTTTGGTAGCATGCTTTTCATGTCGATTATTTCAGGTGCGGCGGCTGTCTGGTCTGAGAGTATGTCATCGACAGCATCTCAACTTGCCGTAATGGAAGGTAAAGAACAACGTTTTGGACCAGCCGCATCAGCAGTTTGGGCAGCGATCACTACGCAGGTGAATAACGGTTCGGTCAATATGATGCATGATTCTTCTGCACCGCTTACCGGTCTGGTTGAACTCATTAACATGCTGATTAATGCGATTTGGGGTGGTGTGGGCTGTGGTCTACAACAGTTTATGATTTATCTATTACTTGCAGTATTTATTGCAGGTTTAATGACAGGCCGTACCCCTGAATTGTTCGGACGCAAGATTGAAGCGGCAGAAATTAAGTTGCTCGCGATTATTATCTTGATTCAACCTTTAGTCATTCTTGCATTTACCGCATTAAGCCTCAGCATTCCAGGCATATCTGGAATTAGTAATCCGGGACCACATGGTATTAGCCAAGTGTTCTACGAATATGTTTCTGCATTTGCCAACAATGGTTCAGGTTTTGAAGGTCTTGGAGACAACACTGTATGGTGGAATGTCACTTGTAGTATCGCTCTACTGTTAGGACGTTTTCCGACCTTAATTTTGCCATTAATGATTGCGACACGTTTAGCAGCAAAAAGAAAAGCACCCGAAACAGCAGGTAGTCTTCAAGTTGAAACTCCAACCTTTGCTTTAACGCTGATTACGATTGTTGTGTTGCTTACCTTATTACAATTTATGCCAGTTCTTGTCCTTGGGCCTATTGCCGATCAACTTTTGTTGGTTAAAGGCTAAGGAGGCGAGTGAAAATGAATACACAAACTCATGTAAATAGCCATAAACAAACCATGGCAGTGCCAAATTTTGAAGTTTGGAAAAATGCATTTGTGAAACTGCTACCGCAGCATGCAATTAAAAATCCTGTGATGGCAATCGTATGGCTTGGAACAGTAGTTACTGCAATGAGTACAGTCTTGGGTTACACCACGCTGTTATTTGGTTTCGCGGTTACAGCAATTCTATTTATTACCATTTTATTTGCCAACTATGCTGAAGCAGTTGCAGAGGCTAGAGGTCGCGGGCAGGCATCTTCATTGCGTGCAGCAAGAGAAAATTTAACGGCTCGAAGACTCAACTCTTTGACAGACCGTCAAACCACCCAAATCGCAGCCACTGAACTTCATTTAAATGATTTTATTGAAGTACATGCAGGTGAGCTTGTTCCAGCCGACGGTGAGATTGTAGAAGGCTTTGCCACTATTAATGAATCAGCTGTTACAGGTGAGTCAGCACCAGTGCTACGTGAAGCTGGAACAGACCGTTCAGGTGTTATTGGTGGAACCAAAGTCCTTACAGATCGCATTGTTGTACAAGTGACTGCTGAATCTGGTCAAAGTTTCTTAGACCGTATGATTGCTTTGGTTGAAGGCTCAAATCGCCAAAAAACACCGAATGAGATTGCGCTTGGCTTCTTATTAATGGTGATGACAATCACGTTTTTAATTGTTGTGATTAGCTTGCCATTTATTGCCAAGTATTTGCATATTGAACTTGATCCAGTTGTGCTCGTGGCGCTGTTAGTCTGCTTGATTCCCACAACCATTGGTGGCTTGTTACCTGCGATTGGTATTGCGGGGATGAACCGTGCACTCAAAGCTAATGTTTTGGCAAAATCAGGTAAAGCGGTAGAAGTTGCGGGTGACATTGATGTGCTTTTACTCGATAAAACAGGAACCATTACTTATGGTGACCGTCAAGCGACTTCTTTTTATCCTTTAACTTCGGTAACCGAGTCTGAGTTGAGAGCTGCTGCTTGGGTGAGTTCACTTGCCGATCCAACGCCAGAGGGGAAATCGATTGTTAAGTTAGCAAAAGAACAAGGTTTAAAACAGCAAGAACCTGAGCAAGCCGAATTTATCTCTTTTAGTGCTTCGACTCGAATTTCCGGTGTGAATTTACCGAATGGTGACCAAATTCGTAAAGGTGCTTTAGATGCAATCTTGAAGTTTGTAGATGAAGATTATTCTCAAGATTTAGAGTTAAAAGCACGTGTTGAACAAGTTGCTAAAAAAGGGGCAACACCATTAGTCGTAGCAAATCAACATCATGTACTAGGTGTGATTGAACTTTCAGATGTGATTAAACACGGCATTAAAGAACGTTTTGCTCGTTTAAGAGAAATGGGTATTAAAACTGTGATGGTCACAGGTGATAACCCATTAACTGCGGCCGCGATTGCTGCTGAAGCTGGTGTAGATGACTATATTGCCGAAGCAAAACCAGAAGACAAATTGGCTTGTATTCGCACCGAACAACAACAAGGTCGTTTAGTTGCGATGGTCGGTGACGGAACCAACGATGCGCCGGCATTAGCACAAGCCGATATCGGTTTAGCCATGAACTCGGGTACACAAGCTGCAAAAGAAGCCGGCAACATGGTTGATTTAGACTCAGATCCAACCAAACTACTCGCTGTCGTTGAGATTGGGAAACAGCAGCTGATTACCCGTGGTGCTTTAACAACATTTTCGTTAGCAAACGACGTCTCTAAATACTTTGCCATCTTGCCTGCATTGTTCGCTGCTGCGATTCCACAAATGCAAGTATTGAATGTAATGCACTTAGCAAGTCCAAACAGCGCGATTTTATCTGCATTAATTTTTAACGCGATTATTATCCCGCTATTAATTCCAATCGCACTCCGAGGCGTGAAATTTAAACCTTCAACGGCAACTCAGTTACTACGTCGAAATATGTTGATTTATGGTGTGGGTGGTGTGGTTCTACCATTCATTGCCATTAAGGCGATTGATGTTGTGATTGTTCAATTATTTGGTTTGTAATCTGGAGTTTGAAATGAAAATTTATGTACAAAATTCAGAAGCAAATTTGGGTCAGACCTTAAAAGCATCTTTGGGACTATTAATTTTTACCTTAGTTGGCTGTGGTGCTATTTATAGTGCGATTACTACAGGTGCGGGACAGGTGCTATTTAACAATCAAGCAAATGGTAGCTTGATTGAAATAGGCCATAAAGTCTTAGGGTCAAAGTTAGTCGCTCAGCCATTTGTTGGAGAGGCTTATTTTCATCCACGTCCTTCAGCAGTTGCTTATAATCCGATGGCGATGGCAGGTACAAACTTAGCTCGTACTAATCCTGAACTGAAAAAGCAAATCGACGCTCAGATTATTGCGGTGAAAAAACAAGATCACACGGGCAATACACCGATTCCAAGCGATTTGGTGACTAAATCTGGTAGTGGTATCGATCCGCATATTAGTCCTGAATCTGCTCAGTTACAGGTTACTCGAGTGGCTCAAGCTCGTCATTTAGACCCTCAGATTGTTGAAGGGCTTTTGCAAAAGCATATTGAACCGAAGCAGTTTGGTGTATTGGGGCAAGCTCGTGTTAATGTATTACAGCTCAATATTGCTTTAGATCAATTACAATCTCCACATTAACTTAAAAATAAAGTTGTTAGTTTACCGGATGATATCAAGTGCAAAGCAATCGCGAAAATCAGGCTGAGGCCTTATTAAATCATGTCAACAGATATCAAGCTGGTCGACTAACGGTCTTTTTAGGTGCGGCACCGGGTGTTGGAAAAACCTATGCCATGCTCTCCCGCGCCAAAGAATTATTTCAACAGGGCATAGATGTTGTTGTGGGTATTGTTGAAACCCATGGAAGAATCGAAACTCTAAAAATTTTGGAAGGCTTACCTGAAATTGCTAGAAGGGAAATGCAATATCAGGGGCATACTTTAGAAGAAATGGACCTGGATGCTATTTTGCTTAGGCATCCAGAAATTGTGTTGGTTGATGAGTTGGCTCATCGCAATATACCCAATAGTCGCCATGAACGACGTTGGCAAGATGTCAATGAATTGCTAGATGCAGGTATTGATGTATTTACGACCATTAATATTCAGCATTTAGAAAGCCTAAATGATGTGGTCTACCAGATTACGGGGATTCGGGTAAATGAAACGGTACCAGATCGGGTATTTGATCGTATTCGAGACATTCGCTTAATTGATTTACCCGTCAGTGAACTCATTGAAAGGTTCCACCAAGGAAAAGTCTATGTGCCAGAGCAAGCAAATTTGGCATTACAAGGCTTTTTTAGCATTTCAAATTTAACAGCATTACGTGAACTCGCAATGCAATGCGTTGCAGAACATGTCGATTCAGATTTAAAAGAGAGCTATGCCTCTAAAGGTTTGAAGTCTATATCGTTGCAAAATGAATTAATGATTGCCATAGATGGACAAGGCTCTTCTGAATATTTAGTACGGGCCGGTTGTCGTTTAGCTGAACGCTATGGAGCAACATGGACTGTAGTGAATGTTGCTAAAAGTTTAGACTTTGGACAGAGTTCAGGAAACTCTTATAAAAAAGAATATATCGAGGTTGATCGGGCGTTTGAGCTAGCTCGGCAACTCGGTGGCCGAACAGAGGTTTTATATGGGCCGCGAGTTGCTTCAGTGTTAATGGATGCCGCGGTTGACCGAGGTATTTCCAATCTGGTCATTGGCAAAAGTATTTCGCCGTGGTGGCTAAAGTTATTTAAGAAAAATTTAGCTCAGCAATTATTAAATCAAGAAAACTCGATTGCTTTAACCATTTTGCATCCAGAACAGGGTACCAAAAAGATTAATCAGCTCGAAAAACCTTCATTTTTATCATTAAAAGAAAGTATTTTTGTTCTAGCTGTGACGTGTGCCAGTATTTTTATCGCTCACTTTGCCGAAGTTCTCTTAGGTATTGAAGACTTTTCCGTCATTTTCATTATTTCAGTTTTAATTGTAGCAACCAAAACGAGAATGCTCGCTGCAGTAGTGGCAGCTCTTATTTGTTTCTTAGCCTATAACTTTTTCTTTATTGCACCACGTTTTACCTTACAAATTTCAGCACACCAAGGTGTGGTTACCGTTGTTGCATTTTTTGCGGCAGCTTTAATTGCTGGGCGTTTGGCCTCTCAATTACGTCAGCAGGTTTTATCTTTAAAAGCAGCAAATGCCTACACCACAGTGATGCAAGACTTAGCGCGTAAACTTTCTAGTGCAGTAAACCTTGAAGAAGTCATGCAAACAGGCCGAATGACTTTAGAAACCCAACTTCAAACTAAGGTGTGGATTTCTATTCGAGACAAGGTAATTTCATCCAACATAGAGTTAAACGATAAAGAAAAAGTAGCCGCAGAATGGTGTTTGAAATACAAGCAGCCGTGTGGGCGTTTTACCGATACACTCAGCCAGTCAAACTGGTGGTTTTTACCTCTTTTAGAGCAGAAAAATAGCCTAGGTATAGTGGGAATTTACTTTAAGGACGATGTGGTTTCTCTAAATTTTGAGCAAAAGAAACTGACGGAAAGTGTAATCGAATATATTGCACAGGCAGCACTTCGCACCCAATTGGTCAATGAACTTGAACAAGCAAAAGTCACCAGTGAAACAGAGCGATTACGTTCTGCTTTATTATCTTCGGTATCGCATGATTTACGTTCACCACTTGCTTCGATTATTGGAGCAGCGGACACACTTGCCGATTTTAAAGCTGATATGTCAGAACAAGATCAGCAAGATTTACTCGAAACCATTCATTTAGAAGGCGAACGCTTAGACCGTTATATTCAAAACCTACTTGATATGACACGTTTGGGGCATGAAGGTCTATCTTTAAAAAGAGACTGGATTGGTGTGGACGAATTAATCGGTTCTGCAACCCGCCGTTTAAAGCGCTATAAACCAGATATTCAAGTGGTCGTTCAATTACCTGAACAAACAATTAGTTTATATGTACACCCAGCACTGGTAGAGCAAGCCATTTTTAATGTTTTAGAAAATGCAGCAAACTTTTCACCTTCAGATGAACCAGTCATGATTCGCGCTTCTCTTTTGTCTGAAGATGAAGTGAAAATAGAAATTGAAGATAGGGGTGCTGGAATCCCTGAAGACGAAAGAAACCGCATTTTTGATATGTTTTACACCATGGAGCGCGGAGACCGTGGAAAATTTGGTACAGGTTTGGGGCTAACGATTGTTAAGGCAATTATTGGTGCTCATATGGGTACAATAGAAGCATTTTCAGGGCGCCAAAATAAAGGTACTTTAATTCAAATCAGATTACCCATTCATCCAGTAAAAGAATAAGTTGTAAAGTCATGTTAACTTCAGAAACATCTCCTGTAGAAACACGTATTGTAATTATTGATGATGAGCCTCAAATCCGTAAATTTTTAGACATCGCCTTAAGAACACAAAAATACAAAACCACGCTCTGTGAGACAGGTTACAAAGGCCTAGAAACATTAGCGACCCAAGGTGCTGATTTGGTTATTCTTGACCTCGGCTTACCTGATTTAGATGGCAAAGAAGTACTCCAAGAATTACGTAGCTGGTCGAATGTGCCGGTTATAGTCCTATCTGTACGTGCTGATGAATATGAAAAAGTTGCTTTGCTAGATGCTGGCGCAAATGATTACATGACCAAGCCTTTTAGTGTTCAAGAACTTTTGGCGCGCATACGTGTCATTCTAAGAAATCAACCGATTCAGCAAGAAGCACATGTGTATGACGATGGCTATCTTAAAGTTGATGTCACACAACGATTAGTTTGGGTTGAGCAACAGCCAATTACTTTAACTCGAAAAGAGTTTCAACTTTTGACACTATTAATGCGCTATAAAGGTCAGCTTTTAACACAGCCACAACTTTTAAAAGAATTATGGGGGCCAACCCATCAGGAAGATACTCACTATTTACGTATTTTGGTGGGTAAGTTGCGAAGCAAACTGGGGGATAATGCGATTCAACCACGCTATATTGCTACTGAACCTGGTGTTGGATTACGTTTTTTAGCTCAACAGAAAAATCATTAGATATAAAAAAACCTTAGGGTATTTCTCCCTAAGGGATTGCAAAGTGGTTTATATCTTTTAGTTTTTTTTTATTTAAATATCCCAATGTTGTTCTGCTTCAGTCATTTGGCTGTAAATATTTTGATATTCAGCCTGTTTCACTGTGTGCCAATGTTCTACAAAGTCGGCCCCTAACTATCTTTTTAAAATAAGACTTCCTTTAAATATTTTTTAGGCTTCTGGTTGGTTGTTGGCTAATAAAATATGCTCGTCTTGAAATTTTCTTCTGATTTTATTTTTTTAATTAAACAATATTAAGAATTACGACCTTTCAATTTGGTGAGATGGTCAAACTGATTTAAACTTAAGACTTATCCAGTGAATCACTTATTTTTGAGGTCTTGAATAGAGCAGGACCTTTTAGGGTGTTTACTGGAATTTTATTTTTGCGTTTTTTTTTAATTTATTTTTTGAGTTCTCTTAATATGAAAAATATCGGTTTAGCCATTTTAGCAATCAGCCTTTCAGGTTGTGCTGCAATGAGCGTAGAAGAATGTAAGACTGCGAATTGGTCATTAGTGGGTGAGAAAGATGGTTCAAAAGGTTCGTCACCACGTTTAGATCAATATTATAAAGCGTGTGGAAAAGCCAATGTTGTTCCAGATCAAAAGTCATATGAACGTGGGTATAAAGAAGGTCTAGGGTATTATTGCCAACCAGCGAATATCTTTTATAACGCTTTAGAGGGTAACGGCAATATCAATGTATGCCCAGTTGAGCAGCGTAATCGTTTAAGACCTTATTATCGAGCTGCCTCAGATTACTACAATGCAAAAAATGAATATGACCGTTATGACGAGAAATTTAAGCAATATTCTGATAATGCTTACAACGAAAAAATGAAGCCTGAAGAGCGTGAACGTTATCGTAAGCTTTTAAGAGAGTTACAAATTGACCGTGACCGTATTAACAGAAACTATTGGAACTCAATTCGAGATGTCGAGCGTTTTAAATACGATCATGGATTAAAATAATATTTGAAAAAGGATTGATCCGAATTAGATCAATCCTTTATTTTTTTAAAGATAATAGCTGGTTTTTGTCATAAGTTTTGAAATGGCTGTCATGGTAATTTTCACAGCATAAGGCAATTCAACACCGCCTGCTTCAAGCGCCGTATGACGATGATGTAACTCATCTTCATTCATTTGCTCTAAAATTTTACGAGAGCGATCATCTTGAGCAGGTAACTGGTTCAAATGGTCTTGCAAATGCATGCTTACCTGACGCTCAGTTTCAGCAACAAAACCTAAGCTATATTTATCACCCGCAATACCAGCAAGAGCACCCATGCCATATGAAAGCCCATACCAAATTGGGTTTAATAAACTGGTATGGCTATTTAATTCTTTTAAACGAACTTCACACCACGCTAAATGATCTTGTTCTTCAATTGCTGCTTGTTGCATTTCCTTGCGTACATTTGGCAACTTCGCCGTTAATGCTTGCCCATGATAAAGGGCTTGTGCACACACTTCACCGCTATGGTTAACACGCATTAAGCCTGCGACATGGCGAGCATCTTCTACGCCTAGTTTTGCTTCAACTGATTCGGCTGGATTTTGGCGCTGTGCTGCTGTTGCACCCGGAACAAGACTACGTAATGCTTGATCAAAAGAATTAATAAGCTGATCAATTCCCGTATAGTGGCGCATAAATTAGTCCTCCAAAGAAAGATGTGCTGTGGCAAGCATTGGTTTTAGACGTGCTAGAAGCCAAATACTAAAGATTGCACTAAGTACAGCTGTAATAATAAATAGTATTTTAATATCAATTTTTAAAACACTTAAGATTAAGATTGAAAAAATTGCAGATGAAACCATAAAAACGGCATTTAAAATGTTATTTGCTGCTACAACACGAGCACGATGTGAACGTGGTGAATAAGCCTGCATCATGGCATAAAGGGGAACAATATAAAAACCGCCACTAATGCCCAGTAAAGTCACAGCAATCATAACGTGATAGTAAACCCAACCCTGAGTAAAAATATCTTTTAAAGTAAGTAATGCGCCAGTTCTTTCAGGAACAAAAGCTAGACTGGCAGCAAGGTAGAGCGCGAAAACGGTAAGGCCAATTGCACCAATTGGCACCATTTTAATATTAATTTCTGAACCACCAATTTTTCGGCAAAGAAGAGATCCGACACCAATACCGACTGAAAAGAAAGTAAGCAACAGACTAACTACATTTTCTGATGCATGAAGATTTTGTTGGGTAAGCTGTGGAATTTGCGTTAAATAAGTTGCGCCATAAAACCAGTACCATGAGTTACCTAACAAAATGGTGAACACTAAAGGCAAGCTTTTGGCATATTTAATGGTTTGAAAACTCGTACGAATGAAATTCCAGTCAATCTTTAAATCAGGAGCAGCAACCTTTTGTGGCAAAATGAAGCGACTACATACATAGCCTATGCCAGCAATAATCACCACAGTAAGACTAATCCACAATAAATTCCCATGTGATGATGCAATTACAGCACCACCTAAAATCATCCCAAATAAAATTGCCATTGAAGTGCCCGACTGAAACAGAGCATTACCTGACATTAACTCATGCGGTTTTAATATTTCAGGCAAAATTGCGTACTTAATGGGACCGAAGAATGTCGAATGTGTACCCATCAAAAATAAAGCAAGAAGAAGTAGCCATAAATGGCCCAACATGAAACCAGCAGTACCGATGAGCATAATGATGATTTCTAAGATTTTAATGCCACGGACCAGTTGAGAACGCTCATATTTATCTGCAATTTGTCCAGCAGTGGCTGAAAAAAAGAAATAGGGCAAAATAAACAAGAGAGCTGCTAAATTATTGAGGGTACTTACTGGGGCAGACTGTTGCTGAATCAAACCATAAGTAATCACTAATAATAAAGATTGCTTAAAAACGTTATCATTTAATGCGCCAAAAAACTGGGTAAAAAACATCGGTACAAACCGACGTGATGTCATCAGGTGCTCATCTTGTTTCATCATGTGCAAACTTCATTGTGTTTTATAAAAAAATGTGACCGAGTGTTAATTTGCATCGAAAACCATGTATGATATTTTTAACGCTTGATTAAATGAAAAATCAATGGTTTTGAGTGAGTTTTACACTTACCTTGGTGCGTTTTATTAAAAAATAAGTCTAGAGTTTTCTATGCCTTCTAAAATTAAGTTTAAACAGTCAACTCTCTCTCATTCTATGCATTTAATTTTAAAAATGCAGGGGATTCCTAAACTTATTTGTAGCAGCTTGTTGTTAACAGTTTGTGTAACGCCAAGTTTTGCTCAAACCTCTGTTGAGAATAATTCATCAACTTTAAACCAGACAGTGTCTGATGCGTCAACTGAACAGTCTGATACGGTGAGTCAACAATACGCAGCTCCAATCACAGATATTGCTACACTTGTGACCCAAGCTCAGCAGCAACAAGATAGCTTGGCTATATTGCAACAACAAGAACAATTTCCAAATCAAATTGATGAATTTAAGCCAATTACGCTTGATAATCTTGAAGATTTGCCAGAATTGCCTGTTGATGAAAACATGGCAAATGAAATTTATAAAGTCGCTGAAGAAGCTAAAAATGAAGCGCAGAATTTCCAAAATGGCACTCAGAAGCTACCAGAGGTTACAGTCAGTGATGCAACTCAGTCTGAATTAAATCAGATTAATCAAGCACCTGTAAATATTGACCAGCTGATGCAAGAGATTAAATCTGACAGTAAGATTGTAGTCGAAGCCAATGAAACTGGAAAAACCTTACCTGAATTAACCCCAGAGGCCGAAGAGCCACCTGAGCAAGTTGGTTTCTTTAAGCGTATTTTAAATAAAGTACGCCCACCGCGTGTGATTCCCATGGAGCAAGTGCCACGTATTAGTGCCGAGGTTAATGGTGCTTCAGATGTGTTGGCTAAAAATATTAAAGGTAAATTATCAACATTTACTCAAGAATCATTTGAAGATTTTAATGCTGCCTTACCTCAGCTTAGAACGCTAAGTAATCAGGCTGCTCAAGCAGTGGGTTACTATAATGCAGAGTTCCGATTTGAAAAGTTAAGCCCAAGCCGGGTCCGTGTCAACGTTACGCCAAATGAACCGGTACGAATTAATGAGCAAAATATCGAATTTACTGGTGCGGGTGAAAAACAACCCCAGTTTCAGGTTATTCGTTTAGTTCCTGAACAGGATGTTGGTGATATCTTTAATCATGGTTTATATGAAACCACGAAAGATCGTATTGTTAATGCAGCCTCTGATAATGGTTATTTTGATGCTTATTGGCGTTTGCATGATGTGAAAGTGAGTCAGCCAGAAAATAAGGCTGATATTAACTTGCGTTATGAAACAGGTGAGCGTTACAAATTAGATAAGGTTGAGTTTCGGATGAGTGATCCATCGAAACCATTACCTTTGAACCAAAATATTTTAGAAAGTATGGCACCTTGGAAAGAGGGTGATGACTATGCATTTTGGCGAGTAAATGTATTAGCAAACAACTTAACCAACTCTCGCTATTTTAATTACACTTTAGTTGATTCAATAAAACCTGATCCAATTGAAAAACCACTTGAGTTAGCACCAGATTTACAAGCTTTGGTCGATGAACAAAATATTGATGTGGATGAGTCTAATTTACTTTCACCCGAAGAAAGACAACTTGCTAAAGCACGTCAATTAGCCACCTCTAATAAAGAAGTTACCCAAAACGTAGTAGATGAAAAACAGTTTGCAGGAACACAAAAAGTAAAAGAGGGAGAACCTCAAACAGCAATGTTACAAAGTGCCCCAGGTCAGCAGGATGAAAAAGAAACTGAACAAGATCGTTTGCAAGCTCAAGCACGTGAAACGAAAAGAATTCCAGTCATTGTGACTTTAAATGCAGATAAATTAAACAGTTTGGAAACTGGTATTGGTTACGGAACCGATACGGGCGCGCGTTTACGTAGTCAGTATCGCCGTTCTATTGTCAATAAATATGGACATTCTTTTGATGCAAACTTAGAAGTTTCTCAAATTCGTCAATCTGTGGATGGCCGATACAGTATTCCCTATAAACATCCGTTAAATGATTACTTTAACATTGTGGGGGGATATGAGCGTGAAACACGTGATGATATTGGCCCAGATGTAAGTTTGTTGACTGAGTCTGCCGTGGTTGGTGGAGAGCGCATAATTAAACGTCCATTAGGGAACTGGCAACATACTTTTGGTGTCCGCTATCGTTTAGACCGTTTGACTCAACAGGGTAATGTTGACATTTCTGAGTTACCAGATGCTTTTAAAACTGCTGCATCAGAGCAAGAAGCACTATTATTTAGTTATGAAACCTCTAAAACCTCGAGCAATACACGTTTAAATCCAACGAAAGCTTTTAAACAAACTTATAAATTAGAATTAGGTAGCGAAAGTTTACTATCCGATGCCAATATGGCAATTGCAAGTGCGGGCTGGAGATTTATTTATTCTCTTGGTGAAAATGATGATCATCAATTCGTGGGAAGATCTGACCTTAGCTACATTTTTACCGATGATTTTGACAAAGTTCCGTACAATCTTAGATTCTTTACGGGTGGGGACCAAACAATTCGTGGATTTGACTATAAGAGTCTTTCCCCAGAAGTAGATGGATATAAAATCGGGGGGCAAGCTTTGGCTATAGGTTCTTTAGAATATAACTATCAGTTTAAGGACGGTTGGCGCGCCGCTGTGTTCTCTGACTTTGGTAATTCCTATGATAAAGACTTTAATAATCCAGCAGCTTATAGCGTTGGGGTTGGTATTCGCTGGAAGTCTCCAATTGGGCCAATCCGTTTAGATGTCGCTTCGGGTATTTCAGATGAAAACCATCCGATTCGTTTACATTTCTTTATAGGCCCACAACTTTAAAAATAAAATTTTATTAGGTTTATTTTATGGCGGATGTAGAACAGCAGCCAAATTCGGCACCTAGCTCTCCTAAGAAGCGGCGCATTTTGCGTAGTGTCTTGCTGACGATATTAATCATATTTTTATTATTAGCGTCTTCATTAGTGATCATGATGTCAACAGATCGCGGAAGTCGTTTTTTATTAGATCGGGTTTTAGAAGCTCAGAAAATAATTAAATATGAATACGAAGGCGGAAACTTACTACGCGGTATTATTCTTAAGAATGTTTTGGTGCAATTAAAGGATGTTGATGTTTCCCTAGATCGAGCTGACGTAGGCTTAGGATGGCGCTCTTTATTATTAGAAAAAGAAGTACATTTGAGCCATGCGGATGTGCGTAATTTACGTATTATTAATAAAACTCCCCCTTCTGGTAAGGCGTTTGAATTTAAACCCATTAAGTTGCCATTTGTTCTACGTGTCGATGAAGCTGATGTGGACCATTTAGAGATTAAGTTAGCGACCTCAGATGTAGATTTTCATGATGTTCATTTACAAGATGCGCTCTGGTCAGAGACCAAACTGGAATTTGAAAAATCTAGTATGGATATGGGTTATCTCTCAGTCCACAACGCAACAGGAAAAATGGACTTTAGTGGTAAATATCCATTAAATGCGACAGCAGATTTAAGAATCCCATCTCTAAAAAGTTTGAATATTCAAAATATTAAAGTTGCAGCTCGCGGAAGTTTAGATACTTTAAAAGCGGGTGTTGCAACTACAACTCCCGATTTATTAACGGGATGGGTGGTGTTGCATCCTGTTCGTGATGAAGTTCCAATGCAGGGTGAGTTATTACTAAAAAATTATCACTTACCTTTGCTGGAGGAACAAAAGCTTTTTGCAAAAAATGGCGTAATCAAGTTTCAAGGGGATATTAAACAACTTAATTTAGCACTTGATACAGATTTAAAGGGTGAGAATTTACCTGAAGGTCAGTACAACGCTTTAATGAATACTGATCTGGTCCATCAACTTAATATTACCGATTTTAACGGCCAAGTCATGAAAGGGGCTGTTAACCTTAAAGGCTTAGTGAACTGGAAAGATCATGTTACTTGGGATGTTAAAGGCCGTTTAGACCATATTAATCCGAAAGACAAAGCAATTCCTCAAGTTGTTCAAGACTTTTTACCGCCAAGTCTAGATGCTGCCGTTGCTTCAACCGGTTCTTTAGAAAAAGGTACTGAAGTATTTGCTAATGTCGATTTTGACCGTTACGAGTCTTGGAAACTCAAGTTTAATCAGGCTCCTGAAAAAAATAATAAACCCCAACCAATGCTTATGAATGTGGCTTGGTCGAAAATAGATCGTGCAATGCCTTATATTGGATGGTTAAGCAGTGACAATGGTCAGGTTGATTTAACATTACGTGAGGGTCAGCAAGATATTAAAGTGGCTACAAAAGTATATCAGCATGAAAAAACTTTATTGCCAGCAGGACAATATCTTGCAAATCTCAATGTTAAAGATAATGTTTTAAATGTTCCAAATTTTAGTTTTGCTGCTGAAAAAGGTAGCTTAACTGGACAGGCTAAAGTGTTGCTTCCTACTGAAAAACGTCAGTTGGTTTGGAACGCATTGTTAAATGCAAAAGATTTCAATCCACAAAGTATTCATGCGGCAGCGCCTGTTAATCTTTTAAATGGTTCGATTAAAGCAAATGGTTTTGCTAAACCAAATCAGCAAATCATTCAATTTGAGAAGATAAATTTAACTGGTCGACTGGCTCAAGCGGGTCAGGAGACTGTAACTTTAGGCGGTAAAAGCACAGCAGCATTATTATTCCATGATGTGAAAGCTGGTGGTGGGTTTAAAGGTTTTGCAGTTAATTATGATGGAACTTTAAAAGCCTTAAAACAGGCAAATGGTTTACTGAAGTTTTCTATAGCAGGTACACCTGATTTTATTCGAATTAACCAGTTACAACACGACGGGGTTGCTGGAAAAATCTATGCGACAGGTTCTGTAAATTTAAAAGATCGCATTGCATGGGATATTAATAGTTCATTAGTACGCTTTAAACCTCAATACTTTACCTCAGCTGTAAAAGGTGAAATTTCAGGAAATCTGAAAACTCAAGGGGTTTGGTCAGATCATTTGAAACGAATTAATATTCAGCAATTGAACCTTGCTGGCTTTATAAATAATAAACCTGTTCGTGGTAAAGGTAATTTATCTTTATTGATGGACTCTAATCAAAATGGCTTTTTACCTCAGCAGTTTGAAGCAAATAATTTATTTTTAGTGTATGGACAGAATCAGCTACAAGCGACAGGTAATGCACAAAATCTAAAAATTAAGCTCAATGCACCAGCACTCTATGAGTTATATCCAGGGTTGCGTGGTCGAGCTTACGGCGACCTGAATGTGCAATCACAACCACGTTTAAAAGCTACAGCAAATATCGCAGTAGATAACTTTGCATTTAATACTTTAGTAAGTGTGAAGCGATTGAGTATTCAGGGGGAGCTTCCAACATCGGAAACAACACCGACTCAATTAACAGCAAAACTAGATAACTTGCGTAGTGGAAATAGACTCATTCAGTCTGCTGAGTTGAATTTAACTGGAACAAGGAAAGCGCATTTATTAAAAGTACTTGGCAATAATAGTATTTCCAAGTTCTATGTTCAGTTGGCAGGCGGATTTAACCAAAACAATGATTGGCTAGGCCAGATCCAGAAAGGAAGTTTTGATTCAAAACGAATTCGTCTGGCACAAAATCAAAATGCTCCGGTGATTTTTTCTTCTGCACGATCTGAGTTATATGTAGGTCAACACTGCTGGCAGAGTGCTCATAGCCAACTCTGTTTTGACCAACCAGTACGGGTAAGTAAAGCACGCGGTAATATTTCGTTCGTTACTCAGAACATGGATTTAAGTGACTTCGCGGCATTTATGCCTGAAGGCTTAGCGATGACTGGGCAATTAAATGGTTATGCCAAGGCATCATGGGTAAATGGAGGAAATCCAAAACTTGATGCACGTTTAATTACGCGCAAAGGTGAAATTGGTTTAGCTGCTGAAGATCCTCAAGATCCTCCAACAACGCTAGCTTATGATGAGCTGGGTGTTATTGCAAAAAGTGTAGCTGAAGGGCTGTTGTTCCGTGTTGATGTTAAAACACCTGATATTGGTACAGGATATGCGAATGTTATTATCAATCCATTCCAGCCATCAATGCCAATGCATGGTGAGGTCGCTTTTAATGATGTTCAATTAAAAGTCTTGAAACCATTTATTCAAGATGTCCGCAAACTGAGTGGGACCTTAGCCTTGGCTGGTAAAGTTAATGGTACATTAACTCAGCCACAATTTACTGGTGAAATGCGTCTGAAAAATGGTGCAATCAGTATGATTTCGCTTCCAGTTAATTTGACCAATGTTCAGGTTTACTCATCAATTCGTCAGGACATGGCAACAATTGATGGGGCATTTAACAGTGGACAAGGTGTTGGTCTTCTTAAAGGCAGTTTTGAATGGAAAGATGCACCACGTCTTCAATTAAACCTTAAAGGTGATAATTTACTTGTACGTCAGGCGCCTTTAATTACTGCAATTGCCAATCCAAACCTTACACTGGATATGTATCCTTTTGATAAGCGTTTAAGTTTAAAGGGATCGGTAGATGTTCCTCGTGCACGTATTTCAATGCCGGAAACAACTGCTCCAGTCATTAATACCTCATCAGATGTGCGTATCGTTCGACAAGGCCAAGACCCACTTGCAATTTTACGTGCAGCTAAACCTTGGGATATCCGAGCTGATATTACTGTTAATATTGGAAAACAAGTGATATTCCAAGGCTTTAACAGTAATATTCCGTTAGTTGGTCGTTTGAATTTAACTCAACGTGGCTATGAAACCGCAATGAGAGCTAATGGGGCAATTGGTGTCAGCCAAAAAGTAAAAATTGAAGCCTATGGACAAAGTCTAGATTTAAATCGAGCAATTGCGCGTTTTAATGGGCCATTGGCAAACCCAACTTTAGATATAGACGCAAATAAAAATGTTCAAGGTAGTATGGTTGGAGTACGTGTTACAGGTACTGCCTCATCGCCAAACATTCAAGTTTATAATGACGCAGGTCTTTCTGAACAAGAAGCATTGAATGCGCTTGTGACTGGACGTATTAATGAGGGGGCAAGCGGTTTAAGTAATGCAGAAGGCTTCAAGTCTGATGTAAATAACACCATTGCTGCCGCTGGGATCAGTATGGGCTTAGGTGGTACACGTGCTTTAACGAATCAGATTGGACGTACTTTTGGTTTGAGTGGCTTAGCTTTGGATGCACAAGGTACGGGTGATGATACTCAGGTAAGTTTAACTGGCTATATCACACCTGATTTATTCATTCGTTACGGTGTCGGAGTATTTACTCCAGTCAACAAATTGACTTTACGTTATCAAATGAACCGCCGTTTATATCTAGAAGCAAGTCAATCTTTAGAACGAGCAATCGATCTTTTCTATAACTGGCGTTTCTAAATAAATGAAATAAAAGCTCACTTCTAGTGGGCTTTTATTTTAATGACATCTTTCCCAGATTTTAAAAGTTGAATATTTATTATATAAAGCATCGATTTTCTAAAAAGGAAGCTGAGCTTCAATAGACTTCTGATTAAAGAAAATTCACTTGAAAATTGCTGTTTTATAAATTAATTTCCAGAATTATTAAATGAAACTAGGCTGATAATACCTTATTGATACATGCAAATAAGGTGGTTTTCTAAGGAAATAACAGTGAAAATAGATACTTATATTGAAATTAAAGATAGCAAGGATAACGATACAAATATTAAATATCGTGGGCTAATTCAAAAAATAACAGCAACATTGTCGATGACGCTTTTGTCATTTGGATGGAACTCCACTGTAAATGCCGCACAACAGCAAATTGCTTTAGTAGGGACATGGACATCGATTCCTAATGCGCCGCTCGCGCAAAAACCAAAACAAGCCAGTGAAGGTTTGTACCAGTTTCAAGTAAATAATGATGGGACTTTAACTCCTGTTAAAGTATTGAAAATGAAAAGTCCTTCATGGATTGTAAAATCGAAAGATGGCCGTTTTGCCTATACCACTAATGAAGAAAATGAAGGGGCAGTGACTGCATTATCGGTTCAAAACGGAAAGGTGGAGGTGTTGAACACAGTCGATAGCCATGGTGGACATCCAACACACGCATCAATCAGTTTAGATGGCAAATTCCTATTTGTATCGAACTATTCGGCATTTGATAAAGGTCGTGGTGGTGTCGCTGTGTTTCCAATTTTGCCAAACGGTCATGTAGGTGAAAAAGTACAAAATATTGTTTTTAAGGAAGGTTCTGGCCATGTCAAAGGTCGACAGGAGAGTGGTCATGCCCATTCGACAACTTTCAGCCCAGATGGTAAATATTTATATGCGAGCGATCTGGGAAATGACAAAGTCTATACTTTTCATTATAACCCGGATAAACCTCAACCACTCGAAGCAGATAACACTCGAGATGTGACTTTTACGCATGGTTCTGGCCCACGCCATATGGTCTTTTCACCAAATGGTAAACATGCATACGTTACCGCAGAAATGCGAAGTGAAATTGTCACGTTTAATGTGCAAGATGGTCATTTGAAAAAAGTGGCTGAGCTAAAACTGATTCACGAAGACAAAACACCTGAATTTAAGAGCGCGAGTGGAATTATCCTTAGTCCAAATGGTAAATATGTGATTGCTGCTAATCGGGGTGCAGACAACAAACTTTTGGTATTTAAAATTCAACAGAATGGATTGCTTGGTAAGCCAGTAGTTTATAAAGCCAATGGAATTGAACCACGTGCTTTCTCATTTGATGCGTCTGGTAAATATCTATATGTAACCAATGTTTATAGTAACAATATTAGTTTATTTCGTTTTGATGCAAAAAATGGCACCTTAAAACCAGCTGGTGATGCAGCAAAAATATCAACACCTACGGATATCAAATTCTTTAATTAATCCGAAACATGAAACTGGCATTTCTAGTGCCTGATATAAACGACCGAGATTTTGCTATCTCGGTTTTTATATCAGTTTTTGCAAAAATGATGATTTTCCGTATGATATGAACAGCAATAATTAGTGTAGTGAAGTGATGAAAAAGATTTTATTGATTGCAATGAGCTTGTTCTTTGTTGGTTGTTCAGAAAAGAAGCCATTAACACCAGAAGAGCAATGGCATGGCTTTTGTACTAGCGTAGGCAACGCAGCTAGAAGTATTGTTTTTGATCGTCAGCAAGCAATTGAAAAAGCTCAAGCAGTTGAGCATGCAAATAAAATTGAAGATGACATTACGAAAAAATTTATTCTTAATATTATTGAAAAAGTTTACGCAATTCCAAAAGAAGAATTAACTAAAGATCAGCAAGCTGTACAAGAAAAAGTTAGAAAGCAAATGATGGAAGAATGTTTGTCAACACCTCATGAAAAAATGCCAAGATATAAACCGTTCTAATTCTGTCTAAGTTTATTGAAATTCTACTAATATTAGGTTCTTTCGCTCAAAAATAACCCAGAATCAGCCATTTTGCTCATTATTTAAACACAGGTATTTAGATACAAAATAATGGGCATCACGGAGAAACACCCCGCGCTCATTAACTTTTACCGTGAACTCTAGTAAACTTTTGTAGTCCATATTACTTGTGAAGCTTTTTCGAAAGCTGGAATTTGCAAGTAATTTTTCAAAAAAAGAGGAATGAACACCGTGCTAGAAGCTTACCGCCAACACGTTGAAGAACGTGCCGCACTCGGAGTCCCACCGAAGCCACTTGATGATGCTCAAACAGCTCAGCTTGTTGAACTATTAAAAAATCCACCAGCAGGCGAAGAAGCGTTCTTGGTTGATTTGCTTGAAAACCGTGTTCCTGCAGGTGTTGACCAAGCAGCTTACGTAAAGGCAGCGTTCTTGGCAGCAATTGCAAAAGGCGAAGCAACTTCACCACTCGTTTCTAAAGAGCGTGCAGTTTACTTACTTGGCACAATGCTTGGTGGTTACAACGTAGCACCACTCGTTGAGCTTCTTGACGATGCTGAACTTGCAAACCTAGCTGCTGAAGCATTAAAGAAAACACTTCTTGTATTTGATGCATTCCACGACGTAGCAGATAAAGCAAAAGCTGGTAACGATGCTGCTAAAGCTGTTTTACAATCTTGGGCAGAAGCAGAATGGTTCACTAGCCGTCCTGATGTTCCAGAAGAAATCAAAATCACTGTATTCAAAGTAACTGGTGAAACAAATACTGATGACTTGTCTCCAGCTCAAGATGCTTGGAGCCGTCCAGATATCCCATTACATGCAAATGCAATGTTAAAAAACGAGCGTGATGGTATCAACCCTGAAAAACCAGGTGAAGTTGGTCCATTAAGCCAAATCAAAGAACTCATCGCGAAAGGCAACCAAGTTGCTTATGTGGGTGACGTTGTTGGTACAGGTTCAAGCCGTAAATCTGCAACTAACTCTGTACTTTGGTTCTTCGGTGACGAACTTCCACACATTCCAAACAAAAAAGATGGTGGTGTGTGCTTAGGTTCTAAAATCGCTCCAATTTTCTTCAACACAATGGAAGACGCAGGTGCATTACCTGTAGAAATCGACGTTGCTAACATGAACATGGGCGACGAAGTTGTATTGAAAATTGATCATGCTGCCGCAAAAGTTACTGCTTTTAAAGATGGCGTACAAATTTCAGAAGCAGAACTTAAAACTCCAGTACTTTTAGACGAAGTACGTGCTGGTGGTCGTATTAACTTGATCATTGGTCGTGGTTTGACAACTAAAGCACGTGAAGAATTAGGACTTCCACCTTCTACATTGTTCCGTACCCCTGTTCAACCTGCTGACACTGGCAAAGGCTTTACACAAGCTCAGAAGATGGTTGGCCGTGCATGTGGTTTACCAGAAGGTCAAGGTATTCGTCCGGGTACTTACTGTGAACCTAAGATGACTACAGTTGGTTCTCAAGATACAACAGGTCCAATGACTCGTGACGAGTTAAAAGACTTAGCTTGCTTGGGCTTCTCTGCTGACTTAGTAATGCAGTCTTTCTGTCACACTGCTGCGTATCCAAAACCAGTTGACGTAACAACTCACCATACATTACCTGACTTCATTATGAACCGTGGTGGTGTATCTTTACGTCCAGGTGACGGTATTATCCACTCTTGGTTAAACCGTATGTTACTTCCAGATACAGTAGGTACTGGTGGTGACTCACATACTCGTTTCCCAATCGGTATTTCATTCCCAGCGGGTTCTGGTCTTGTTGCATTTGCAGCTGCAACTGGTGTTATGCCACTTGATATGCCAGAGTCTGTACTTGTTAAGTTCAAAGGTAAAATGCAACCTGGTATCACTTTACGTGACCTTGTACATGCAATCCCTTACTACGCAATTCAAGCGGGTGACTTAACTGTAGAGAAGAAAGGTAAGAAAAACATCTTCTCTGGTCGTATCCTTGAGATCGATTTGTCAGAAATGGAAAATGACTTGACTGTTGAGCAAGCATTCGAACTTTCTGATGCTTCTGCTGAACGTTCTGCTGCTGGCTGTTCAATCACACTTTCTGAAGAGAAAGTTGCTGAATACTTACGTTCTAACATCACTATGTTGAAGTGGATGATTGCAGAAGGTTATGGCGATGCTCGTACTATGGCGCGCCGTGCAGAAAACATGCAGAAGTGGTTAGACAACCCAAGCTTGTTAAAAGCTGATGCTGATGCTGAATACTTAAAAGTTTACGAAATCGATCTTGCTGACATCAAAGAACCAATTCTTTGCTGCCCGAACGATCCAGACGACGCGAAACTTCTTTCTGACGTTCAAGGCGACAAAATTGATGAAGTATTCATCGGTTCTTGTATGACCAACATCGGTCACTTCCGTGCAGCTGGTCAGTTACTTGATAAAGTACCTGGTGGTTCATTGTCTACTCGTTTATGGTTGGCTCCACCAACTCGTATGGACGAGCACCAATTAATGGAAGAAGGCTTGTATAACATCTATGGCCGTGCTGGTGCGCGTACAGAGATGCCAGGCTGTTCATTATGTATGGGTAACCAAGCACGTGTAGCGCCGAACACAACATGTGTATCGACATCTACTCGTAACTTCCCGAACCGTTTAGGTCAAGGTGCAAACGTTTACTTAGCATCTGCTGAGCTTGCATCTGTAGCTGCGGTTCTTGGTAAATTACCAAGCCCAGAAGAATATCAACAGTACGCGTCGCAAATCGATAGCGCTTCTGCTGACATCTACAAATACTTAAACTTCGACAAGATGAGCGAATATACTAAAGAAGCTGATCAAGTTGATACTAAGAAAATCCAAGCTGCTCAATTGACTTAATACGTCGATTTAGTACAAAAAAGGAGCTGATTATTCAGCTCCTTTTTTATTTAAATGAGACTTTATACATAATTAGTTTTAAAAATAATAAATAGATCAAATTTTATTTAATGAAAATGTAAAAATAAATATTAGTCTAGATATTAAAACGTTTTTTGCTTTAAAATAATTGAACGAACTTAATAATAATTAAAAAAAATATGAGTATTTTATATAGGGAACTTAAGAATGCTAAAGACAATTGTTGAATTTAAATTTGATGATTACCAAATATATGAACAAAAAACATACTCTAACGAAGAAGGTGTTTTAGTTCAAAAAACTGAAGATATTGCACAGTATATTTTTAGTATTTTAAAAAATAGATATCATTTAAATGTAGAGCTATATAGTGAAAAATGGGGGTGGCAAATTGAGATTCCACTCCCTGAAATAACGATGTATCTTGGTATAAGTGTCTATGAAGAATATAGCAACGGTTTCGCAATTTTTATTTCTCCAAACACACCCATTTTAAGAAAGTTTTTATTTAGAAAACTTGATATTACTCATCATATTATGGTGCTGCAAAACTATATAAATATTATCTTAAAATCACATCCGGGCATCTATGATGTGATGTGGTGGAAAGAAAAAGAATTCCGATGTGTAGCGGCGAGCTGAAGTGGGCAGAGTTAGAAAATTTTAAATGCCGAAGTGAGTGAAGGAAAATTTATTAAAGACTATATTGGTGAATAGAGGGCGAGAGCTTACTATATCACCAATATCAAGTGGTCAGATCAATATGCAAAATTCAGCTTGGATGGGATTGCGTAAGTTTTTTTATAATAATCTTCATAATCATGACTATGAAACTACGGTAAGTAGATGTATTAATTATTTTTTAGTCTTTTTAATTGTTGGTAACGTCGCTGCCGTTTTATTAGAAACAGTAAATGATTTGTACTCAAGTTATCATATTTGGTTCGACTATTTTGAAGTTATTTCAATTGGAATTTTTAGTATTGAATATTTATTAAGATTATGGAGTATTGCAGATCGAGATACCACACAATCTGCATGGAAAATCCGCTTGAACTGGATGAAAAGCGGTGAAGCAATTATTGATTTGATGGCAATCTTACCTGCCTATCTCAATTTCTTCGTACGGATTGATCTTCGTATGCTCAGAATCTTACGTTTACTTCGCTTATTAAAATTGACACGGTATTTTATCTCGCTACAGATATTGTTATGCGTGATTAAACGTGAGAAAGGTTCTTTTCAAGCTGTTATCTTTATTTTAATCATTATGATTATTATGACTGCTTCTGGAATTTATGTGGTTGAAAACAAGGCTCAGCCAGAAGCTTTTAGTTCAATACCTAAATCTATGTGGTGGGCTGTAGTGACTTTAACCACGGTGGGATATGGCGATGTCACTCCAGTAACTAGCCTAGGAAAGTTATTAGGCGCGCTTATTACTATTTTGGGTGTTGGTATTGCAGCATTACCGGCTGGTATTTTGGCGTCTGGACTCGCAAATGAACTTAACCAGCGGAATCAAAGGCTAGAGCAAGAATTTCGTGAATTACTTCAAGCACGAGGTATTGATATTTTACATGATGAAGTTGAAATAGAACGGATCCGTCAAAAAGTAGGTCTACCAAAAGAGCAGGCGCATAACCTGATTGTTCAAATTATGCGTGAAAAAGTATTAGAGCAAGAAGAGTCGGTTAGAGAGAAAAAATGTTATTGCCCACACTGTGGTGGAAAGCTAACTGATTAGAAATAATAAGTTAGCATCTTCTTTGATTAAATTTACTTACTGGCTTTTTCAACAGCAAATGCAATAAGTAAAATAATAAGACCACCGAGACTTAAAACAAAACCTACCCAGATTGGCGCGATCCAACCCATTTGGTGGCTGAGTACCCATCCCCCTAAAAATGCACCTAATGCATTGGCCATATTAAAGGCAGAGTGGTTGAGTGACGCTGCTAATGTTTGGGCTTCGCCTGCGACATCCATTAGACGGGTTTGCAAAGCTCCACCTAATCCCATTACCGTAAGACCAATTAAAAATAATGAGGCAATCGCAGTATAGATATTACTCATTAAGAAACTGGCAACAACAAAAGCAATAGCTGAACTAATTAATACACCGACAATCGTTTTGTTGAGGTTTTTATCTGCAAGCCACCCTGCTGCTAAGCCACCGATAACCATACCAGTACCCCAAATAGCTAAAGCGATAGGGACAATTTGGATATTAACCTGAGTATATTCAGTCAAAATTGGTGAAACATAACTATAAACAGAAAACATGCCCCCAAAACCGATAGCGCCTACTGCTAGTGTTAGCCACATGTTGATATTTTTAAGACCAGCTAACTCTGTTTTTATACTGGCAGTAGCTTGGACTGGAATATTAGGTACAAAGAAGCCAACAGCAATTAAAGTAACGAAAGCAATGGTGGCTGAAAACTCAAAACCTGCTCTCCAGCCAAAATTTTGACCTAACCAAGTTGCTAGAGGAACACCAATTACAGTCGCAACTGTAAGCCCCATCATCATTTGAGCAACCGCAGAAGCTCTTCTTGATGGTCCAGCGAGTTCTGCTGCAACTAATGCACCGACTCCAAAATATGCTCCGTGTGGTAAACCTGCAATGAAACGTGAGATTAAAACAGTTTCAGGTGTGTGTGCTAAAGCAGTACAGGCATTAGCTACACCATAAAAAAGCATTAAACCAAGTAATAAAGTTTTTCTCGGAACTTTGGCTCCGAGAATAGCAATGATAGGAGCACCAATAACTACACCCAATGCATAGGCACTAATAAAATGGCCAGCTTCAGGTACTGTAATATTTAAATTATTTGCAATTTCCTGAATCAGTCCCATTGCGACGAATTCGGTGGTTCCAATACAAAAACCACCTACAGCGAGAGAGAAAATTGCTAAAAAGAGAGAATAGTGTTGATGTGTAGAAAGGGGAGATTGTTGGGACGCCATAATAAGTTAAGGGAAGACACAAAAAAGAGAAGTATAAGGGAAAAGAGAACAGAATAATAAAAAACTAAAATATTGAGATAAGGATTAAATATTCAAATGAAGTAAATTTAAATCTTCATGTTTTGAGCTATAAATAATAAAAAATAACGAATGATAATAAGAATTGTTTTTATTTGTGTATATTGTATTCGCTTATATTTTGTTTGATTTTTTAACTTTGTATACAACAGGATTTTCTAATAATGAATAGATTTCTAATGACGTCACTTGCATTGATATGTACAACAGGCTTTGCTCACGAACCTTATGTAGCACCTGTAGCTTATAAAACTGAACAGACTCAAGTACCTGTAATTACTGGTTATGCTGAAGAAGCATTAAATAGTGAATATGCTTTAAAAGATGCCAAGCTTACTGTAATTACACCTAAAAATGAGCTTAAAACCGTCAACTCAGAAGCTATGCATAAGTCTGTAACTGTCTTTGATGTAGATCTACCTGAAGAGGGCACATACATTGTTCAAACTCAGGCGAGTTACCCTTTAAAATATGTATATGACCAAAAAGAATGGCATCTATTTTTTGATATGCCAGCTGATAAAGCTCCACCGAAAGCAGAACGTGAATATTTGATTCCGACTGACCTTAAAACAAAAACAATTAAAACAGAGCAAGTAACACGTGAGTGGATATTGCAGAGTTATCTTTCTAAGGGAAAAGTTTCAGATATTCAGCTTCCTAATACACCGATTAAAGTTAGTTTCTCTGTGCATCCAAACCAAATTAAAGCTGCTCAACCAGTTAAATTAGCTATAACTCAAAAAGGCCAACCTTTAGCTTATGCTGAAGTTAATTTAAGAGAAAAGGGTGCAACTGACAAAAAAGTGCAGCAGTTTAAGGCAGAAAACAACGGTCAGGTTGAGCTTAGCTTTCCAAAAGCTGGAGAGTACCTAGTAGAAGTAACAGCTCCCCTAAATTTGAAATCAAAACCTAAAGATCAGAGTTATACGATTATTAGCTTAAATGTATTAGCACAGTAGTTTTTAGTTTTTTATAAAAATAGACCTAATAAAGGTCTATTTTTGTCTTATGCTTTTTTAACCACTTTAAAAATTTTTATAAAATCGCTTTAATTTTCCTTCTTTTTTGAAAATACCTAAATTCATCCCATGTGAAAATAGTGAAATAAAATTCATGTTGAGACAAACTAACTAATTTTGTGTTAAAGTGAATAAAATTCATTAATAAAGATTTATCGAAAGTTTTATGGAACAGCAAACATGTGCTTTAGCCATTTATAGATAAATCTCTTTTTTAGGCTGGGGCCCATGTTAGAAATACGCCACCTTAAAACCTTAGTTGCCTTACGTGAACACGGTTCATTGGTTTCGGCAGCAAATGATCTTTGTTTGACACCATCTGCAATTTCCCATCAATTAAAAGAATTAGATCATTGGTATGGGGTAGAAGTCGTTAATCGTCGAAGTAGACCTGTTAGTTTTTCTAATGTAGGACAGCGCTTACTTAAGTTAGCCGATGACGTTTTGCCACAAATTCAGATTACTCATAGTGACATCACGCGTATTGTGCATGGACAGACTGGCAGAATTATTTTTTCATCGGAATGCCACAGTTGTTTTGACTGGTTAATGCCTTTATTAAATCAATATCGACAGCAATATCCGGATGTCGATTTAGACTTCGCTTCAGGTTTTGAAGCCAATCCACATGAACTTTTACAAAATGCAGAATTTGATTTACTGATTACAGCTGACCCAATTGCTTTAAAAGGAATTGAGTATTTCCCGATTTTTGAATACGAATCACGTTTGGTCCTATCAAATACTCATCCTTTGGTGCGTGCCGAAAATATTACTGTTCAAGAGTTAGCAGAACAAGTCTTAATTACTTATCCAGTTGATAAGCATCGTTTAGATATTATGTCGAAACTTTTCATTCCTGCGAATATTCAGCCTAAACAAATACGGACAACGGACTTAACCCAAATGCTCATTCAGCTTGTAGCAAGTGGACGAGGGATTGCTGCTTTACCGGATTGGGTAGTAAATGAATATGAACAAAAGGGATGGGTTACTAGTCGCCGTTTAGATTGTGTTTCTCCTACAGGTTTAAGACGAACTTTATATGCGGGCTATCGAACTGAAGAAAAAGAGAAAAGTTATTTCGAAGGGTTTTTAAAGCAATTAGAAAAGTTTTCTTTAAAACGAAATGCCTATTATTCTGGCTAAATAAATAATTTAGCCTAAGTGTTAAAAAGGTGCTTAATTGCACCTTTTCTATATCGACTTCTTATTTACCAATAAATAAAGAGAGTAAGCCGGCTGCAATTAGAGGGCCGACTGGTACACCACGTAGTAAGGCCACACCAGCAACTGTCCCAATGAGTAAGCCTGCAACAACATCAGGCTGGCTTGACATAAGTTTTACTCCGCGTCCACCTAGCCAAGCGACTAACAAACCAATTGCGATAGCAACAAGCGATTTAAAACTAACAAATGATTTTAAAATACTTTCCCCACTAAGCTTTCCACTGGCAATTGGTGTGAGTACGCCAATCGTTAAAATAAGAATTCCTAAATTAAGACCATGTGCTTGAATATAAGGAAAGAACTCATTTAAAGGCGTGATTTTAACGACAATGAGTACACCCGCTGCAATGGTTACAGCCGCATTTTGACTTAATAAACCGCAGACAAGCAGAACGAGTAAAACAACTAAATTAACATCAAATTGGGCAAGCATGAGGAGTAGAAAGGAAAGTAAATAAAATGGAATTGTATAATATTTAAGAGTCGTAATGTGAACGCTTTAAAAGATACAGCCGATTTCAGAACTTATTTTTAATAAAAATTTATTGTATATCTCTCAATGATAAAGAGTTTTAATTTTTGTTTACGCTTGGACACAATGTTATATAAATTAACAAGTTAAAAATTATAGTTTTAAAAAACTGTGATATAAAAATAGTCATTACTCATGAGTACAGGATATTTTTATGGATATTATAGATATTAAAATCAAAGATCAGTTTGACCAGATTCACGATGCAAAAGCCCAGCTAAAGAAAAATTTAGTTGAACATGAAAATGAATCTTTAAAACTAAGCCAGCGTATTGAGCATATTATTGTAGATAATGAAATTATTTTGCCAACTACTGAGTTGTTATTTGAAAGTGAGCAGAATGAAAATATTTATCGAGTCGTTGAAGAGTAAGGGTACGAGCTGTTTGAAGTAAACGAAAACAGTAGCGAGTAGTGTTTAGTAAAAAATGGAAACTACGTTAAAATAACAGCTTAGTTCTAATGAGAAAATTTCATGCTGCTGGAAAAAATTTTACAATCACAAGGGTTTGGTTCACGTAAATATTGTCAGCAGTTAATAAAAAATGGGTCTGTAATTGTTGAGGGAGAGATTGTAGATAATCTTAAAAAGCAATTCTCTCCTGAAAATTTAGAATTTTCTCTTTTTGGACAAACTTATCAATATCGAGAAAAAGTTTATCTGGCTTTAAAAAAGCCAAAAGGTTTTGAATGTTCACATCAGCCGCAACATCATCAAAGCGTTTTTAGTCTTTTACCTGAAATCATGATTCATAGAGGTGTACAGGCTATTGGCCGTTTGGATCAAGATACAACCGGTTTACTCTTACTTACTGATGATGGTAAATATCTTCAAGCTTTAACTCATCCGCGTAAACATGTTCCAAAGGTTTATCATGTTACGACCATAGATCCAGTAACACCTGAGCAAATTGAAATGTTGAGCCAAGGGGTAAGCTTACATCAAGAAAAAGGTGTTTTTGCTGCAACAGATGTAGCTATATTAGAAACTCATCAATTAACGATGACGATTCATCAAGGCGTTTATCACCAAGTCAAAAGAATGATTGCAGCTGTAGGAAATAAGGTAGAAGCATTACATCGCCATCAAGTAGGGCAATTGGTTTTACCTGAACTTGCAGAGGGAGAATGGATTTATTTGTCTGAAAAGCAAAAACATCTCGCCCAAAATATCACTTAAGAAAGCAATGAAATGTTTGGAATTCACTGTCCCGAATAAAGCCCATTTGTTCATATAGCCGATGAGACTCATGGTTGTTACTTTGAGTTTCTAGACTAATACGTAAAGCATTTTGTTGCTTTGCAAATAAAATAGCAGTATCGATTAACTGTTTAGCAGAGCCTTGACGACGAAAAACAGGTGTTACATATACGTCATCTAAAATATAGTAGGTTGAACAAGCAACTGAAGAAAAGCCTAAATAGAGTAGAACGAACCCTGTGATTTTATCGTCTTTAATGTGAATAAAAAATATACTTTCTCTATTCTCAAAACGTTGTTTAAGAAAGTGAAGCGATTCATTAAAATTAGAAGAAGCCCCATAAAACTGACGGTATTCATCAAATAAAACGGCGAGTTGCTCTAAATCTTCAAAAGTCGCTCGTCTAACGATCATTTGGCACTCCTTGTAACTTATCATTATGTTTTTACAAAGAGAGCATAACGAAAAAAAGAGCTTTTTGACGTTAAAACTTGTTTATAAATGCAACAGTGTTAAATTTTGTCGCTTTCACCAAGAAGAGCATTAAGTTCTTCAAATAAATCCTCATGGTCATCATCTTCAGCTAAATTTGATGGATTTTGGCTTAATGAAGATGCTTTTGCTTTTCTCAGCTTTAATAATTGTTCCATATTGATCGTCTGATTTTCAATCGCAAATGGAATAGATTTAGTTAATACGACCTGTTTAAAAAAAAGTCGTACCGCTTGGGCAGGGGTAATACCCAATTGTTTAAAAACAGCAAAAGCCTGCTTTTTCTCTTGGGAGTCTAGTCGAACCTGATAAACTTCTGTTTTTCGCATGAATAACAAAACCAAATGATTTTAATTTTTAGAAATTTATTTTAAACCATCGCAATGTAATTTCAATGCTTTTTGGCATAAAAAATAATCTTTTTGTCATTACGGTTACATTACAATGTCAATTCAAATTCGGAATTGAAAGACATTTCCTCTTTCGTGAGGGGATCTATAAATGAAATATGCTTAGCTAGAAGCTGCAATGGTTCTGAGAAATCGTCCTCTGCCTTATGTTGAACGTTAGGATAAAATGGATCATTTTTAATCGGAATTTCTAAATAATTAAGATGTACACGAAGTTGATGTTGTTTACCTGTTGTGGGGGTTAAGCGATATTTTGCCCACATTTGGTTATGTTCGATAAGCTCAATATAGGTCTCGGTATTTGTTTTTGTATTTGCCACAACTTGCATAGTGTAAAAAGGATTACCTTTATCTAAATGCAATTTTAATGTCTGAGGAAAATTTAAATCTTTTTTATAAGGTGCAACAGCGTGATAAATTTTATTGACTTGGCGCTCTGCAAATAATTGTTGATAAACACCACGCGACTCAACCCGTTTGCAAAATAGAACAACGCCAGCAGTTTCACGGTCTAATCGATGTATGGGCGTTAAAGATTCATTGCTTGTTTGTTTTTTTAGACGAACTAATAATGTTTCTTGTACATATTGTCCAGTTGGACTAATCGTTAAAAAATGCGGTTTATCGACCACCAGTAGATCATCATTTTCAAATAAGATTCGATGTTCGAAAGGAACATGTGGTTCATAGGCAAGAAAGCGATAATAAAAAATATGCGTATTACCTTGATAGGGACTGTCTAATGTTAATTTTTGTCCATTCGCGCCATAAATAAGTCCATCCTGAAATCGTTGTTGCCACTCTTGTACTTTAATATGTTGAAAATGTTGGCATAGATACTCATAAATTGTTTGAGTATTTGTTTGTGCAGGAAGATAGACTTGGCTTGCACTTACACCATTAATCATGGGCGGCAGAAATTCGTTCGGACTAGACATAAAAAAGTGTAAATAAGTAAGAGAATTGATATAAAAAAAGCCAACTTCTAGGGCTTGAGTAGGCTTTTAAGGCAGGGCAATGTTATCATATCGATTATTTCGAATCATGTTATGTGTGCTATGTCGTATTCATTGAAATTGGTCTTAAATCATGAAGAAGATACTGAGCGTTTAGCTCAAGCTTTGGCGCAACATGTCCAGTCGGGTGTAATTTATTTAATTGGGGACCTAGGTGCGGGTAAAACCACACTTACGCGCTATTTCTTGCAGGCTTTGGGCCACAAAGGCTCTGTTAAAAGTCCAACCTATACGCTCGTTGAGCCGTATAAAATCAATGAAAAAGAAATTTTTCATTTTGATTTATATCGTTTGAATGACCCTTATGAACTTGAATTAATGGGAATCCGTGATTATTTAGATATCACAGATGCATTATTTTTATTTGAATGGCCATCAAAAGGTGGCGATGAAATTCCAGAGGCCGATATCATTATTGATATTCAGAAATCAGATGATGAGTTGAGCCGTTTAGTAACGTTAACTTTACCTACAGAACATTTGTATCAGACTTTGCAGGAACAGCTTCATGACTGATGAAAAGCTAGCACGACGTCGTATCCATACATTAGACGCAGCGTTAGCCAACCAGATTGCTGCGGGTGAGGTGATTGAGCGTCCTTCATCTGTTGTTAAAGAATTATTAGAAAACTCAATTGATGCCGGTGCAACTGAGCTGATTGTGCGAATTGCTCAAGGTGGTTCGACCCTAATAGAAATTATTGATAATGGGCATGGCATTCATTCTGAAGATTTAGCATTAGCTGTTATGCGTCATGCCACAAGTAAAATTAAAACGGCAGAAGATTTACACGCTATTGTAAGTTTAGGATTTCGCGGGGAGGCGCTTGCTTCGATTGCCGCTGTTTCAAGATTGACATTAACGAGTAGCCAAGATGAAAGTGGAATCGGCCATCGAGTTGAAGTAAATGGTACAGCCTTTGATCACCAAGAAGTACAAGCCGTTGCTGCTCAAAAGGGAACCCATATACGTGTTCAGGACTTATTTTTTAATGTTCCTGCGCGCCGTAAATTTTTAAAGAAACCAACGACTGAATTTGGTCATATTGAAGAAATTGTTCGCCGTCTAGCTTTAACACATTTCGATATACGTTTTGTGCTTGAACATAATGATAATATTAGAATTAATTTACCTATAGCAGATAGCGGCGAGCTGCGTTTTCAGCGGGTACAGCAATTATTAGGTTCGCAATTTGTACAAAATGCATATTGGATGGATGCCGAAAGTATTAGCATGCGTTTATCGGGTTGGCTTGGTCATCCTTCAGATGCACGTGCGCAAGCTGATATGCAATATGTCTATGTAAATGGTCGTATTGTTAAAGATAAAACAATTTCGCATGCGTTACGCATGGCCTATGACGGTATTTTACATGGCCATCAGCATTCATCATATTTACTTTTTTTAGAAGTCGACCCTGAAAATATTGATGTGAATGTTCATCCTACAAAACATGAAATTCGATTTTTAAATCAAAGAGAAGTGCACGAGTTTGTAAGGCATTATGCAAAAGAAATTCTATCGCAATTTCAGACAGCGAGTGCTGATTTAGCTCAAGCGATGAAAGTAGATGAACAATCAGATTATTCAGTACAGCCGCAGCCTAAATATCAAGAACAATTTTCATTGCACAGAGCAAATGAAACTTTAAATGCAGATAGTGAGCCACAGCCACAGCAAGCACCAACAGAGTTATTAACCGATTTTAACGCTAGTCGTCCTCAAGCCATTCACTATGCAGATCAAACACCAAAATATAATGGTTCTCCTCAGTTAAATAATGCGTTAAAGACTTACTTAGCGCCTCTTCGTGACCAGTCTACTAATTTTTCAGTAAATGAAAATATTGAGCCAGTAACTAAAGTCGATGAGTTTCCTTTAGGTATCGCAATTGCTCAACTTCATGGAATTTATATTTTAGCGCAAAATACTGAAGGGCTTATTATTGTCGATATGCATGCAGCGCATGAGCGTATTTTATTACAGCAAATGAAAAATGCTTGGGATAAACCTGAATTTTGGACATCTCAGCAGTTGCTTATACCTAAAGTCATTTCTATTAGTCGTATGCAGGCAGTGCGGGTAGAAGAGTTAAAACCTCAACTGGAGCGTTTAGGGCTGGAAATTGATTTATATGGGGATGAGCAAGTTATTGTTCGGGGAGTGCCAGCCATATTACAAAAAGCTGACTTTGAAAATCTTATTCCCGAACTTTTAAATGATTTAGACCCAAATGATGAAGCCCAAGGATTACTTCAAAAAAGAGATGAGTTATTAGCTGGAATGGCATGTCATGGAGCCGTACGTGCACATCGACAACTCAGTCTTTCTGAAATGAATGCTTTACTTCGCCAAATGGAACAAACCGAATTTGCAAGTCAATGTAACCACGGAAGGCCAACTTGGCGCGCATTTCCACTAGCCCAATTAGATAAATTATTTGCTCGAGGAGAGTAGTTGTACATGTCAAATCAATTGCCCGTCATCAATTTAATGGGGCCAACTGCAAGTGGAAAAACCGCTTTGGCATGTGAATTATACGAGCGTGGAAATTTTGAATTGATTTCTGTTGATTCTGCACTTGTTTATAAAGATATGGATATTGGTACTGCTAAGCCAACACGTGAAGAACAAGCGCTCTATCCTCATCATCTCATTGATATTATTACACCTCTTGAAGTTTATTCAGCAGCTCAGTTTGTCGAAGATGCGTGTAAGTTAATTGATGACATGCATTCGCGTGGGAAAACTCCTATCTTGGTAGGAGGTACAATGTTGTACTTTAAAGCATTGTTAGAAGGCCTATCGAGTAATTTGCCGAGTGCAGATGCCCAAGTTCGCGCAGCAATTGAAGAAAAAGGTTTAAATGAAGGGTGGCAGGCTGTTTATGATGAGTTAGTTTCTGTAGATCCTGCCGCGGCTATAAAATTTAATGTGACTGATAAGCAAAGGATTATTCGAGCCTTAGAAGTTTATAAGCTTACGGGTGAACCAATTACTAAATTACAGGCAGAACAACCAAAAAACGTACCATATCGATACATATTTCATAATTATGCTTTACTTCCAGATCGGGTAGAATTACATCAACGCATTGAGCAAAGATTAAGCAAAATGTGGGATATCGGTTTTTTGAGTGAAGTTGAAGCTCTAATTGAAAAATACGATTTAGATGAAAATTTACCCTCAATGCGTTCAGTGGGTTATCGACAAGCACTAGAATTTCTATTAAAAAGTGACTTAAGTCTCAAAAGTAAACGTGAAATGGAGGATAAAGCTTTATTTGCGACACGACAACTTGCCAAACGTCAATATACGTGGTTACGTTCTTTGCAAGAAATACACGATTTTAAAACTTACTTGACGATAAAGCAGGCGAAAGAAGACTTGCGAAACTCTTATGGATAAAGCAAAATTTGCACACTGTCTTTTTATAATTTTTAGTTGAAAAATAAAGATAGTTTTTTTGCGCTGATTTAAAAATTTTTTTTTGGAGTTAAAAATGTCTAAAGGTCAAACTTTACAAGATCCGTTCTTAAATTCTCTCCGTAAAGAACGTATTCCTGTTTCTATTTTCCTTGTGAACGGTATTAAATTACAGGGTCATATTGAATCATTTGACCAATATGTTGTTTTATTAAAAAATACAGTAAGTCAAATGGTTTACAAACACGCGATTTCAACTGTTGTTCCAGCACGTAACCCACGCCCAGCAGGCGCGCAAGGTACAGGCTTCCCAGCACAAGGTGGTACACAAGGCGGTTTTGGTGGTCAAGCTAGTGGTGGCTTCGGTGGCGCTCAAGGCGGCTTCGGTGGCGCTCAAGGTGGCTTCGGTGGCGCTCAAGGCGGCTTCGGTGGTCAAGGCGGCTTTGGTGGTGGTCAAGGTGGCGGCTTCGGCGGTCAAGGTGGCTTCGGTGGTCAAGGTGGTGGTTTCGGTGGTCAAGGCGGCTTCGGTGGTCATCAAGGTGGTTTTGACAACGACACTAAATTTGAAGATGGTCAAGAAGACGAAAATAATCGTTAATTGAAATCTAAAAAAGAAACCAGTCAGATAATGACTGGTTTTTTTATGTTTATTTATAAGTTAATTCAAAATATTTAATTCATTGAAGTCCATGATTTGACCATGATGAATAATATTTTAAATAGAGTTCTAATCGATGCTATTAATATTAGCTGCTGCTTTAAGCAGTGTTTTGGTATCTATCCTATTAAAAAATTTAAAGAAAAAAGGTTACCAGCCGCTACAAATGATTGCATGGAACTATGCAAGCGCGAGTATTCTTTGCTTTTGCTGGTTTCAGCCTGATATTCAACATATTTCAATACAAAAAACGCCTTGGTGGCTAATTGTTGCATTAGGTTTGATTTTGCCGAGTATTTTTCTGTGTTTAGCCAAATCATTAGAATATGCCGGGATTGTTAAGACTGAGGTGGCACAGCGTCTTTCCGTGGTACTTTCTTTACTGGCAGCTTATTTCTTTTTTCATGAACAATTTAATTCATTAAAACTCTGGGGAATAGGTTTAGGAATTTCTGCTGTTTTACTTGTCCTCTTTGGACAAATGGATTCTTCCTCGAATCATCAATCTCGAAAAGCAATTTTTGCTTTATTAAGCGTTTGGTGTGGATACGCCGCAGTAGATATTCTCTTAAAATATACGAGTAGTTTAGGCCTTCAATTTACACTCACGTTGAATCTTATTTTTATTACCGCTTTTATATTATCAATTTCATATTTATTGGTGCAGAGTACACAAAAATGGCAGTTTAAAAGTGCTATAGCTGGGTTGATATTAGGTTTACTTAATTTTTCAAATATTACTTTATATGTGAAGGCTCATATACTTTTAAAAGATTCACCTGCAATTGTTTTTGCAAGTATGAATATTCTTGTGGTGTTATTAGGAGTTGCAAGTGGCATTATTTTATATAAAGAGAAATTAAAATGGCCTACCACTTTGGGTATTTTATTCGGAATAAGTGGCGTGCTTTGTTTGGCTATGGCAATGTCTTCATAGTTCAAGAGAACTAAATCTCTTGAACTATTTAAATTTTATAAATAGGTAAAAATAACTTCATCTGGTAGGCGTGATTTAGGTAGTTTGGCGTTAAAATCGTTTTCACTGCGATAGCCGAGAGAAACGATGACTGAACTACGTAGGCCTTTTTCAGTTAAACCTAACTCTGTATTTAAAATCTCTTCATCAAAACCGCCCATTGGTGTTGCATCAATTCCTTCTAAACCTGCAGCGAACAGTAGTTGTCCTAGAGCAATAAATGTTTGATTTTCCATCCATCCAAATAAATTTTTCTGTTCATTTCGATAGAATTCAACATAACCATGGCGAGTATCTTTTTGGCCTAATTTAGCTTTTTCATCTTTAAAACGCCCACTTAAATCATCTTGTTCAAGTAATTGATTTAAGTATTCATCTGAAATATCTGTTCTTGTGCAAAATATAAGTGTATGTGATGACTCAAGCACTTTAGGTGCATTATAAGCATACTTGCCTGTTAAGGCTTTTGCGATTCTTTCTTTAGCGGCAAGGTTGTCTGCAACTAAAAAGTGCCAAGGCTGTATATTCACCGAAGAAGGTGAAAAACGTAAAATTTCTAATAATTTATTAATTTTTTCTTGAGGGATTTTCTTTTCAGGATCATACGCTTTTGTTGTGTAGCGGCTTTTAACAGAATTCAATAGGTCCATAGGTGTGCTCCATATCAATCTTATGGCAATTGAGAGAATTTAATCTTTGCCATCATACGCTATTTTATTCAAAAACATTTCCTATGTAATTTGATAAAGAAATATAATGCTCTTATATAAAGTTTTAGTAATTTATTGAAAATGATTGATTTAATGCCAACAGATGCAAAGAGTAAGCTGCGAGAAATTAGAATAATTAAAGTCTTTATAATTTTTGTATTTGTATTGAGTCTTCTTATTTTATACATTGAATATCACGATCATGCACATATAAGCTGGAAATTTATATTTATTGCCAGTACATGTGCAATTTACGATTTTGATTTAAATCAAAAAATTAAAGAATTGAAAGTTAAAATAAAAAGTGACTAATTACTAGCTAATAATTCCAGACAATCAATTCGAGCTGTTGCGTATTTGAAGACGGATCAATTTCCAAAATATAAGCCTGATCTTCACGCCAATCGCCAAGAACAATTCGTTGTTTAGCTTGTACCTGATGAATTGAGGGGCGGTGAGTATGCCCATGAATCAATATATCTACATTTGCTAAAGCAGAAATAACGGCTTGCTCATTCACATCCATAATTTCATAGCTTTTTTGTTGTTTATCCGCGGAGCTTCTTTTGCGAAAGCCATTCACTAGTTTAGTCCGGAAACTGAGTGGGGTGCGGCGTAAAAGAGCAACTAAAATTGGATTTCGAATAATTTTTTTAAATTTTTGATAGGAAACGTCGTCTGTACATAAGGCATCGCCGTGTTCTAGACGATATTGATGTCCTGCAATATTGAGTGAATAAATATCAGGTAGTAAGACGCCATTAAATTTATTGAGGAAAACCTGATTAAGCGCAAAATCACGGTTACCGACTTGGAAGTAAACCCGATTCCCTTTTTTATTAAAGTCTTTTAAGGCATCAACAATTTCATCAAGCCACGGTGCTGAATAGTCATCTCCAATCCAGGCATTAAACCAATCACCTAAGATGTAGAGTTGAGTGTTTTTATGTTGGTAATGTACCAATAAGTCTAAAAACCCTCGAACGAGTCGAGGGTGTTCAGGTGACAAATGTAAATCTGAAATAAACAGATAAGTCACAGCTTTATCCTAAAATTATTCAGAAATAATTTTAGCAGATTCAATTACAACGTTTTCTAAAGGAACGTCAGCGTGGTAACCACGGTTGCCAGTGCGAACACCTTTGATCGCTTCAACAACATCCATACCTTCAACAACTTTACCAAATACAGCATAACCCCAACCTTGAGCAGTTTTAGAGGTATGGTTCAAGAAAGAGTTATTTTTTACATTGATAAAGAATTGAGCAGACGCCGAGTGCGGAGCTTGAGTACGTGCCATTGCAATCGTACCTTCGTCATTGCTTAAACCGTTATCAGCTTCATTTTCAATTGAATCACGTGTTGCTTTTTCTTTGAAGTTTTCATCCATACCGCCACCTTGGATCATGAAACCATCAATGACGCGGTGGAAAATAACGCCGTCATAAAAACCGTCACGTACATATTCTAAAAAGTTTGCTACTGTTTTAGGTGCTTTTTCAGCATTCAGTTCAAGAACAATACGACCTTTATTGGTGTTTAATTCGACTTGAGGAAAACTCATTACATTAATCTCCTAAACATGGGCTTATGACCATGGGTTTTTGGTTGAGAGAAGCATAAGCAAACTGTAAACTACAAGGCAAGTAAAAAACGTTAAAATCTTTGTGAAAAATGAAGATAGCGTTTAAATTTTTCGAAATTTTATCTACAAAGAAGTGATTGATACACTATGAAGCCTAATGATGTTGTCTCGAGCCTGCCAAATAACCCGACACCGAATACTCATGCCTCTGTCGATTCTGCGCAGCAAGAACAACAGGCTGGCTTAGATTTTGTTCGCCAAGTGATTACTGATGACTTGGCTACGGGACGTGCAAAGCAGATCGTAACGCGTTTTCCACCAGAACCAAATGGCTATTTACATATTGGTCATGTAAAAGCAATTTGCCTAAACTTTGGTGTGGCTGAAGAGTTTGATGGTTTATGTAATTTGCGTTTTGACGATACAAACCCTGATGCTGAAGAACAAGAGTATGTTGACGGTATTGCGAATGATGTGAAATGGCTTGGTTTTAACTGGAATGGTGAGCCACGCTATGCATCAGGTTATTTTGATCAATTATATGCATGGGCTGTTCAACTCATTGAGCAAGGTGATGCATATGTAGATTTACAATCTCCTGAAGAGATTAAGTTAAACCGTGGTAGCTTTGTTGAACCTGGTAAAAATTCTCCATACCGTGATGCCTCTATTGAAGAGAATCTTACTCGCTTTGAAAAAATGCGTAGTGGTGAGTTTAAAGAAGGTGAAGCAGTTCTACGTGCCAAAATTGATATGGCAAGTACCAATGTACATATGCGTGATCCGATTTTATACCGCGTATTGCATTCAGAGCATCACCAAACTGGCGATAAATGGAAAATCTATCCAATGTATGACTATGCTCATCCATTGTCTGATGCTATTGAGGGGATTACTCATTCGCTTTGTACATTAGAATTCCAAGATCACCGTCCGTTTTATGACTGGATTGTAGAAAAAGTAAAATCTAAAGCGGTTCCACATCAGTATGAATCTTCACGTTTAAACGTGGACTACACCATTACGTCAAAACGTAAATTACGTAAATTGGTGGAAGGTGCTCATGTAAATGGTTGGGATGACCCACGTATGCCAACTGTAGTGGGTATGCGCCGTCGTGGTTTTACTCCAGAAGGTCTGCGTGATTTCTGTAAACGTGTAGGTGTGTCAAAAACTGATGGTATTGTAGATGTTGCAATGCTTGAGTTCTGTATTCGCCAATCTTTAGAAAATACAGCTGCGCGTGGTATGGCTGTTTTAAGCCCACTTAAAGTGACTTTAACCAATTTACCAGAAGATATGGATCTTAATCATGCTCGCCATCCAAACGTGGATATGGGCGATCGTGTGATTCCTTTAACCAAGGAAATTTATATTGACCGTAAAGATTTTGAAGAAATTCCGCCAAAGGGCTTTAAACGTTTAATTCCTGACGGTGAAGTGCGTTTACGCCATGCTTACGTGATTAAATGTGATGAAGTTATTAAGGACGCAAATGGTGAAGTGATTGAGCTGAAATGTTCAATTGACCCTGAAACCTTAGGTAAAAATCCAGAAGGTCGTAAAGTAAAAGGGGTAATCCACTGGGTATCTGCAACCAAAGGTATTCCTGCTGAAGTACGTATTTATGATCGTTTGTTCACAGAAGCAGACCCTGAAACAGGTGACGATTTCTTAGCAAACTTAAATCCGGACTCATTGAAAGTATTAGAAGCTGTCATTGAGCCAGCTTTAGCACAAGCGAATCCTGAAGATCGTTTCCAGTTTGAACGTGAGGGTTATTTTGTTGCGGATCAACATGATCATTCACCTGAAAAACCAGTGTTTAACCGTATTCTCGATTTGAAAGATAGCTTTAAGCCTGAGAAAAAGTAAGACGAGTAACGTGTTTTTTGAGTAAATAGCAGATATAAAAAAGCCCAATTTAGTTGGGCTTTTTTATATCTATTTTCTTACCTAGATTATTCTTTATTATGCTTTGGCAAATAAGCTAAGCTGGATTAATCACATAAAAATAAAGAACAATCAGGGCAGAGTAAAACTTGAAGTGCGACATAAACCACCTAATTAATTTAAAGGGTTTATGGAGTATATAAAATTGTCATACCATCATCTTAACTTTGAAGATCGTACTGCATTAATGCTTGAGTCAAGAAAAGAAGGCTTTTCAGCCAGAAAATTTGCTGAACTCATTAAAAGACATCCTAGTACGATCTATCGTGAGCTTAAAAGAAATAGCATCAATGACGTTTATCAAGCTCGATATGCTTCTGATAACACCTTCGCTAGACGTAGACGTGGTCACAGAAAACTCAAAATCGATTCAATCCTCTGGAAATTTATTGTTGAAGCGATCCGTTGTTTATGGTCTCCTCAGCAAATAGCAAAGCGTTTAAAGACATTTCCTGATTTGGATCAAACAATGAATGTAAGCCATACAACGATTTATTCAACGATACGCGCATTACCAAAGGGTGAGTTGAAAAAAGACTTATTATCCTGTCTGCGTCATGAAAATAAAAAGCGAAAAGCTAACGGTGAACCTAAAAAAGATTCTATATTACAGGATATTAAAACTATTCATGAGCGCCCAGCCGAAGTTCAAGAAAGAAAAATACCGGGTCATTGGGAAGCTGATTTAATTAAAGGTAAAGACAATAAAAGTTCGATAGCAACACTTATTGAACGAAATACACGGCTCTGTATCTTGGCAACATTACCTGATGCAAAGGCAGAATCAGTGCGCAAGGCTTTAACTGAAGCTCTGAAATATTTACCTGCAGAACTGCGTAAAACGTTGACCTATGACCGTGGACGCGAGATGTCAGAACATAAAATACTCGAAGAAGATTTAGGCATAGATGTATATTTCTGTGACCCACATTCACC
>NZ_AMSS01000062.1 GCF_000313935.1 Acinetobacter sp. WC-141
TTATCTGACGTACAGCGTACATACTCATTTTTATACCCTGAGCTTGTAAGTATTTGGTTAATCGAATATAACCATAGCTCTGCTTTGTCTCCTCATGGGCTATTTTCACCAATATCGTCTGTTGATTTCGTTGAATCGTTCTTTTGCTCACGCCTCTCTTGAGCCAATCATAAAAACATGAAACTGAAACATGAAGTAATCGAGCCATTAAGGTAATTGGAAAAGAATATCTTTTTTGTTTCATATAGGCGTACCTTACTGACTTTCTTTGGCAAAGTACGCTGCTGCCTTTTTTAAAAATTCACGTTCCATTTCAGCTATTTTGAGCTGTTGTTTGAGTTTTTTATTTTCTTCGAGTAGAGCGTTTAGATCAGGTGAATACTGTTTTGTACCTGCTAAAGTTCCAGCCTTTGCTTTGGTATTCCAATTTGAAAGAGTTTGCATTGAAATGCTAAGTTGTCTGGCTGTTTCCGAGACATTGCCTTGATTGGCTTCAATTAATTTGATGGCTTCAGCTTTAAATTCTGTGGTGTAAGTCTTGTGTTTCTTGCTCATGGTAAACTCCTGATGAGTGTGTTTAGTTTACCAAGTTAAAACCTCCTGTTTTTTCAGCACACATCAATTCTATTAGCATGACGCATGCAGAAAGAAATCATTGGGTCAGATTCGTTTATATCTCTATATAAGTGTTTTCCTCTAAATTTTTCTAGATAAACTGTAACTTTCTCTTTCTTTGTACTTAATTTAAAACTATCTAGATAACAATAGAACGCTACTGAATCAACATTGGGAGCTAATTCTGGATGGGACAATAATCCTACTATAAAAGGAGCTAAAGTATCTGGATGAGGAAAAAATGCTGCTCTAACTCGATTAGGCGTCCACCCTCTATATTTAAGATAATCTACTATCCCTTTAGGCCATTGGGTTGAATCAGGTAAAATACGGCCATAGTTTACAAAAAGAATGCATAACGCTAACTCAATACTTCGCGGATCTCTCCCGTCTGAATTTAAATAGTAATCTTTAACTTCTTTTAATTTTTTTTCATTAGCTAAAGACAGACTACTAATCGCTTTATCCAAAACTTCTAAATCTCCAGCATGGTTTTCAATCCCCTTAAATACATTTTTAACTCTACTAGTTTTCCAATTTATGGAACGAAAGAAATCTTCCATGCCTTTTGGCCAGTATTTGACTGCTGGAATATTATTTCCAAATTTTGAATATAATATTTGAAAAGCCTCATTTAATGTTCGCTCAGGAACCCTAAACTCCTTATTAAAATCAATCACTTTACTTATTTTATCGAAGTTAAATTCATCTATATTATCAATAATTTCTTGTATTTTATCCCAATCTTCCTCCCATTTCTGTATGTCTCTAATGGCTTTATCATGTATCAAATCAAGTGAAGCTAAACAATAACTTAAAGTCTTAGCTTCTAAAGAGGCTAGTGAAAAAAAGTTACTAATCTCGTCAATATCGAATTTATCAAAATTATCATCATTTTCTATATAATTCCGTGCTATATCCCCAAATGAAGGTATTGGTTTCTTTTCAATATTTTCAAAATTTAGAGGAATAATAAAATCCTCAATAACATCTATTGAAATTAAATACTTAACAAAATTACATGCAGCTGAATATTTTTGCCCCTTAGTAGATAAGGTATTATCAGGATTAGCATCCAATTGATTCTTATAAAGGATCATTGTTTTTTCATCAATTTTTCTTGAAAGTTTAGAAATTATTCTCAGAAAATTTCTTAATACTAAAAACTGCGTCCTAGCTGACCGCTTTCCCTGAAGATATGTTTTGACTCCTGAAACTATTTCATAAAAATGATCTAATGTATTCAACTCACTGAGATCATAGTATTTATTTTCAATGTTTATCTCTGCTTTTGGAAAATCTAAAATTGTGTCACTTTTAGATTTTTTGAGAGAAATAGGAATACGTTGTAGCTTACTCATCGATATCCTCTAAATCTAAATAAAGACGAGCGGTATAAGTATCGACAGTAGATGCATGCTTATGCCTAGTAAGCATTTTGGTAACTTGCTGAGGATCACGAATATTCGTTTTTTCTGAAACTCCTTTTAATATAGTAGTAGCAAAACGATGCCTTAGCCCATGTGTCCATACATGTTGGTCTTCTTTGAGCTCTCCATCCTTTACAGCCTGACACCAACCAGTCCTAATTTGATTCGATAAAGTTCTAGGATGAAGTGCTTGGCCTGTTTTTAAAGAAAGAAAAACTTCTTGAGGTGGACTATATGCCTTTCTGGTCAATTGTGATTTTTCTCTAAACTTTTTAATAATCTCCTTTCTTTCGAAATCCATATAGTCTCGGGTTTTTTTCAACAAATCAGGACTAACAGGAATTGTGCTTTTCTTCATTCCTTTTGTCACATTCAAAACAATATGAATATTTTTCTTTGCTATCAAACTTTTCTCAATTTCGTCTCTAGCAGGAATTTGATCAATGGTTAAGGCACAAATCTCATGAGCACGAAGTCCAGCATCTTTCCCCCAATCCACCATTACACTAAAACGCGTTTCCAAACTGTTGGATTTAAAATGTTCTACTGCTAATACTTTTTCGATCCATTCTTCTTTAGGTGCAAGCTTAAGTGGAGACTTTTGCTTAGAGTAATACTGAATCAATTGGTGAGTAAAAGAATCTTTATTTGAAATTATTCTGATTTTAAAAGTTGAAGCAGTACCAATTAAATTTTTACAGTACTCGTTATCTTCACACCAAACCAAGAAATTAATAACGGTGGTTAAAATCTGTGAAACATAAATAGGAAAATTTGAATTTCTCTCAAGTATTTGATCAGCATATGCTTCTAACCAATCGTCATCAATATAATCAAAGGATACTTCTGGATTTTCAACTTCAAGTTGAGAGAAAAAATCACATAAGTGTTTGCTATAAGTACGACGTGTACTTTCACTCCACACTACCCTGTGTGAAAGAAAATATTTTAAAACAAGCCGATTTAGAATATGTTCATTATTTAAAATTACAGGAAATTTCTTATAAACTTTATTAGAGAGTTTTACTTCATCTAAGTAATTAATGTATGCCATCTATACACCTCATCTATCCCTATCGAACTACTTTATTAGAGCAAGTTCTATAGAGCAGAGTATAAATGAATATACAGCATACTTATAGTAAAATATTAGAGTAAGAGTTTAATGAGCAATAATAACCTTATTTACACCACGCATTAGCTGTCTTCATCCTATACATTTCTATGTTTTACTTTATAAGAGTTATGCTTAAATGGCTACCTCTTTACCGAACAACTGCGTTAAATCACGTCGCGCAGCCTCATCAAGAGTCTGTTTATCGACTTTAATATAAGCAACTTGCTGGTCAGGCATCACCACAACTTCTTCTATACCACGAATAGCCAATAGCTGTGTGGTCCACTCATTCACCTGTTGCACTTGCGGCAATGGCAACACAATCGATGACAAATACCGCGGCTGAGCTAAACCAAAACTAATTAGCAACCATATTATAGCAATCCCTGTTAAGACACTCCATCCCATCGCAGTATTATGTAACATCAATAATTGACCACCTAGTGTGCCACCAAAAAAAGCACCCAAAAACTGACTACTGGCATTTACGCCCATAGCAGTTGCTTTTGACTGAATGGGCGCACATTTTGATAACCACGATGGCAATAAAGCTTCCATCACATTAAAGGCAATGAAGAAAATACCGAGGCCTGCAAGTAATACATATTTTGATTGATACCCAAATATGAGGAGCAGTAAACCAGCAATAATTCCTGTAATTGCCGTTAAGAAAATTCCTCGCATTTTGCGATATTTTTCAGCCACGATAATGCTTGGAAATGCAAAAAACAGGCTAATGACTAACAGAGGCAAATACACTAAACCATGGCTAGCTAGAGGAATATGGGCAAACTCGATGAGCTGTGAAGGCACATAAATAAACATGGCGGTAAGCAGTAAGTGCAATGCAAAAACCGAAACATGCAAACGGTTTAAATCACCCATTTGAATGACTTGCTTAAGCTGCGCCATGTAGCCTTGCTGATAATTACGATGATGACGAGTTACTTTAGGTACAAGCAATAACATCAAAATCGCGATTAAACCCATAATGGTCGTGACAAAGAACAAACCAGAAATGCCGACAAGACTTGTGAGCCAAGGCCCAAGACTAAATGCCACCACAAAAGATAGGCCAATACTCATGCCCATGGCAGCCATGGCTTTAGTACGCTGCTCTTCACGTGTTACATCGGCTAAAAGCGCCATCACCACTGCTGAAACTGCACCTGCGCCTGCGATGGCACGGCCAATAATTACGCCATAAATCGTGTCAGATAAACCGGCAATTGCACCGCCAATTGCAAACAGCAATAAGCCAAGCACCACGAGAGGTTTACGACTAAAACGGTCAGCCAGTAAGCTAAATGGAATTTGTAAAATAGCCTGACTTAAACCATAAACACCCACAGCCAAACCAATGAGTGCTGGAGTTGCATATTGATATGACTGCCCGACTACAGAAAAGACAGGAATAATCATGAACAAACCCAACATGCGTAGCGCAAAAATACTACTTAAGGCAAAAGTTGAGCGACGTTCCAAAGCATTCATCATATCAATACACGTTTATCAAACTAGGCAAATTATAAGCCGATTCGTTTCTAAAAATACGGGACACCTTATTTAAATTAACGATTTCAGCTTAAAAAAATAAAGAGGCATTCAGCCTCTTTATTCTAACGAACTTTACTGAAAATTAGCTTAAGGCGACTCTTGCTCGCGCTTCGAATATTGAATTGAAGCAATAATAGCCCACACAATAAACGCTACACCAATTAAACCTGTGACAACTTCTGGCACATGAACACCTGTACCACTTGCAATCATAATGAATGCTAAAGCACCAATCGCATAATGTGCACCATGTTCTAAGAACACATAAGCATCTAGCGTGCCTTTTTCAACAAGATAAACTGTCATTGAACGGACAAAAATAGCACCAATTGCAAGGCCCAACATAATCACAACAACGTCGCTGGTAATTGCAAAAGCACCGATTACACCATCAAAGCTGAAGGATGCATCTAACACCTCAAGATACAAGAAACCACCTAAACCAGCTTTAACTACGCCAGACGCAGCACCCGAACCATCTTGTAATACAGCATTACCATTTTCATCAATTTCAGGTTCACCACCTAACAAATGACTTAATACTTCAACGCCAATATAAACCACAATGCCCCAAATACCAGCCATGGTGACTGCTAAACGTTGGTGGTCATCGACATAACCAGCCATCACAATTAAAGCAATCAAAGCAAGAAATACAGACATTGCTGGTACGCTAGCTAAACTTGCAAGTTTAGATTCAAGCCATCTAAACCAATGGGTTTCTTTTTCATCATCAAAAAAGAAGTTTAAGAAAACCAATAATAGGAATGTTCCACCAAAAGCCGAAATTTCAGCATGGTGTGCCATTAAGCGCTCAGAATAAGTTTTCGGATCATTGAGTGCCAATTTTGCCACTTCAATAACGCCCATATCAGCGGTCACAGCAACAATCACGACAGGGAAAATCAGACGCATACCAAAAACGGCGATTAAAATACCAACCGTTAAAAAGATCATTTTCCAGAACGGATCCCAATTACGTAGAACCGATGCATTCACGACAGCATTGTCAAAAGATAAAGAGACTTCCATTACAGCTAAAATGGCTGTAATTGTTAAAGCTTTAAGCATGGTCGACACGCCAGCTTCAGGTCCATGGGTAAAACCCCAATACGCGGATAGTGCTAAACACACCACCGTAAAAAATATCGAAAATCGGAAATGCTTCATGGATCAGACCTATACCAAGAACTAAATTTAATCTTTCTTAAAACCGCGGCTATTATATCGATAATTAACCACAAAACGATGTTGTTTTGTGCCGTTATTAGCTTTAGTTTATCTCACTGTTTAATAAAGAAATTTATAATTCTTAATTAACTTGTTAATCGTATTAAATATTTTCTTGCGATATATCTATCATTATTATTTTCGTATTTTAAAATTGATTTAAAATCCGGTTTAGCTCTCTTATTTTAAATGGAATGATTTTATGCTTTTTTCTCAAGAACTCTGGCAACGTAATTTAAATTTATATCAAAAAATTCTCGATCTTCCTTTTAATCAGGAACTTGCTAACGGTACTTTAGATAAAGAAGCTTTTTGTCATTATGTCATTCAAGATGCCCAATATTTAGTGGCTTATGGTCGTGTACTTGCTGTTGCAGCTGCGAAAGCTTTTGAAGCTGACGATATTATGCAATTTTCAGATGCAGCCAAAATTGCAATTGTGGTTGAACGCAGCTTGCATGATGACTTCATGAAAAATTTTGGTGTGACCAAAGAAGAATTTAAAAATACACCATTAACTTTAGCAGGCCATCATTACACTTCATTTTTAACCGCTACTGCTTGGTCTGAGAGCTACCCTGTCGTGCTTGCAGCATTGTTACCTTGCTTCTGGATTTATGCCGAAGTCGGTAAAGATATTGTAGACAAATCCATTCCGAATAACCCTTACCAAGCATGGATTGATACCTATGCAGGTGAAGAGTTCCATATAGCCGTTCGAAATGTGATTGCGACAGTCGATAAAGTTGCAGCACGTTGTGATGCCGACACTTTAGAGAAAATGCATGCCGCATACACCATGGGTGCAAAACTTGAGTGGTTATTTTGGGATAGTGCCTACCACAAAAGACAATGGTTAGGTTTAGATCAGATCTAAATTAAAGTTAGGCTTTGACCATTTACTTCACTAAATGGTCAGCCTTAAATTTAACTTTGAAACAACTGCCAGCCATAAATTAAACCTGCCGCAGCCATCACCCAACATAGAGTTGCCAGTCCTAGACATGACCACATCGACATACGTGTTGCCAGCACATAAACGGCAACTAAATAAATGGCATAGGGAATAAGTGACCATAGACCAAACAGAGCTGTTTTCTGTAACGCCTCAGCCCCTTTTTGCTGATAAACAATTACATGAGCAATTAAGGCAAAGGTAGGAAAAAGCGGGACTAAACCTGCAATATAAAATGCCTTACTTTTCGATAAAATCGAAATAATGAGGACAACCCCAGCCCCCAACATACACTTTAAAAATAACGCCCACATACACTGATCTTACCTGATCATTTCCATTTCAAAACGCTGTATTTTGCGCTTTTCAGAGAAAATTAACAGCGACCAAAGCAATTAATGCAGGAATTGCCTGAATATAAATAATCTTTTTACTGGCAGTCAGACCGCCATAAATACCTGCAATCAGTACACAGCCTAAAAAGAAATTGGCAATGGATGTCGCAAACGGTGCATCTGCCAATAAAGACCAAAATAGACCCGCCGCTAAAAAACCATTATAAAGACCTTGGTTTTGTGCCATGACTTTGGTGAGTTTTGCTTTTTCTGCATTATTTCCGAATGCTTTCATGCCATAAGGCTTGTCCCACAAAAACATCTCTAACACCAAAATGTAGACATGTAATATTGCGATAAGCGCAATAAATATTTGTCCAATCATACAATTTTCCTTTTTATTTTAAAGATATGAAAAAAGATCAGTCTCTCGACTGATCTTTTAGTGTTTTACGGCTTTAACAACACTTTGCCTTGACGAGCACCTTGTGTTGCTCTTTGAGCGGCAGTTTTAATCTCATCAAAACTAAATACACCTTCTACAGGCAAGATTAATTTTTTCTGAGTCGCTAATGTTAATAGCTCAACGATCAGTTCTTTTTTACGAGTAGCTGGCATTTCTTTATTAACCACACTTGCCCAGAATCCTTTTACTGTCGCTTGTTTGAAAATTAGATCACCCGATGAAATCTGCATGGTTTCACCTGTCATACTGCCAAACGAAACGAGCAGGCTATTTTCACTGAGTAAGTGCAGCATTTCACCACTTGCGCTGCCACCAATCGAGTCCACACCAGCAATGAGAGGTTGGTCACCATGAATCTGTTTAACTTGCTCTTTCCAATTAGGCTGATCGGTTGCAACAACATGTTGAATATCTAATGCTTGCATTTCTGCGATTGCATCAGTACGACGAACTAGATTAATCACAGGTAAACCACGAGCCTGTGCAATCATCGCAACTGTTTTACCTACTGCACCGTTCGCTGTGTTTTGAATGAGCCATTGACCTGGTTGAACATTTACAAAGTCCAATAACATGAGAGCACTAATTGGCATACCAATCAGCTGTGCTGCTGTTTCGTCATCAATTTCATTATTTAAAGGAATAATCCCTTGAGCTGGTGCAATAAAGTATTCAGCCCAACTGCCATGAACAGCTGCCACTGCAATACGTTGCCCTACCTGTACATGAGTAACGTCTTCGCCCAGCGCATCTACAATACCAACGGCTTCACTACCACCAATCGCAGGTAAAGTTGGCTTGTAGCCATAACTTCCTCGTACTGTCCATACATCATGATTATGAATTGGAGACATGATGGTTTTAATACGTACTTCGCCTGCTTTTGGTTCTGGCTTTGGCATATCCGCCTGCTCTAAAACGTCTACAGGTTCGCCAAAATTACCATGGATAATACTTCGCATTCTTTATTCCTCTATCGGTTTTAAGAGTTGTTGAGTCGTTTCTAAAGCTAGATGTAGATGCGCTTTGTCTTGCGACAATTTTGTGAGTAAAGCTGCACCTAACCATAACTGATACATCACTTGTGCAGTTTTCAAAGGATCAATATGTTTTGGAATAGACCCTTCTTGTTGGCCTTCCTTCAGTAATAAAGCCAAACGCTGCGTTAACTTGTACACGCCATCATTGAGAATTTGACGCATATCTTCCGACAAATCGGAAACCTCAGCTGCGAGTTTCACAATCAAACAATTTTCAGCCCAACTGCCATATACGGGATCATCAATCCACGCCTGCCACAACGCCATTAGCCGCGCATGGGCACTGTGTTCACTGTGCTGCCAAAGTTGTTCCATACGAACTTTATAATTGGCCATGTATTGCTCTAGCAATGCACAACCAAACGCCTCTTTCGAAGCAAAATAGTGATAGAACGAACCTTTGGGTACGTCACAAGTCTTTAAAATTTCTTGCAAACCAACACCGACAAATCCTTTGTGTAATACCAGTTCAAAACTGGTATCCAAAATATGTTGTCGCGTGGTTTCGCTTTTATTTAATCGTTTCATGCAGACACCATACCCCACTATTAGACCAGTCGTCTAGTAAAATTATGTTGCTCATTAAAATTTGCTAAGAAGTAGAAATCAAAAGAGAGGAATGTTAAAAATACAACCTGATTATTTAAACAAATTTTGTCGATTGTCGTTTAACCGTCACAATTTGTCGCTTTAAATCATTTTGTACCACTTGAACAATTTTAAATCGTTATCATATATAAGGTCTGTTGTTTATAACCAGTCACGCTGCACGAGACTGATCAATCAACACCTAAATTTTCATCAATACACAATTGAGATGTTTTATGAGCCAAAGTCATATCCGTATTCGAGGCGCACGCACCCATAATTTAAAAAATGTGTCTCTCGATATTCCACGCGATAAGTTTGTGGTAATTACGGGGTTATCAGGTTCAGGAAAATCTTCTCTTGCCTTCGATACCCTTTATGCCGAAGGACAACGCCGTTACGTCGAATCACTTTCGGCCTATGCGCGTCAGTTTTTATCGCAAATGGAAAAGCCTGAAGTCGACTCGATTGAGGGTTTATCTCCAGCGATTGCCATTGAGCAAAAATCTACCAGTCATAACCCACGTTCAACCGTTGGTACCATTACCGAAATTTATGACTATTTGCGTTTACTTTATGCACGTGTCGGCACACCTTACTGCCCTGAACACGACTTGCCAATGGTTGCGCAAACTATTTCTGAAATGGTTGATGCAGTAAAAACCCTTGAAGAAGGCACAGCACTCATGTTGCTTGCCCCAGTGGTTCGTGAACGTAAAGGCGAATACAGCAATCTGTTTGAACAACTGCAAGGCCAAGGCTTTGTCCGCGCACGTGTTGATGGCGAAATCATTGATATTGATACGCCACCCGAACTCGACAAAAAGAAAAAACACACCATCGAAGTTGTCGTTGACCGCTTCAAAGTACGCGAAGACTTAGGTAACCGTATTGCCGAATCATTTGAAACTGCATTACGTTTAGGTGGTGATATTGCGGTTTTGTCATGGATGAATGGCGAACACCCAGATCGCGTTTTTTCTGCCAAACACTCATGCCCTGAATGTGATCGTGCTGTAGCAGAACTCGAACCGCGTTTATTTTCATTTAACAACCCGTTTGGTGCCTGCCCTGTTTGTGATGGTTTAGGTACACGCAGTCATTTTAGCTCTGAAAAGCTTATTCCTAATCCTGACCTTGCGATTAGTGAAGGTGCTATTCGTGGGTGGGATCGCCAGCGTCCATATTATTATTCGATGCTACAAAAAGTTGCTGATCATTTTGGTTTTCAACTTGATACGCCTTGGAACAAGCTAGATAAAGACACTCAAAAGAAATTCTTACAAGGTACGGGCAAAGAAAAAGTCGATTTAAGTTATATCGATGAACGTGGCCGTAAACATACACGCGTACAACCATTTGAAGGAATTTTGCCACACCTTGAACGTCGTTACCGTGAAACTGAAAGTAATTATGTGCGAGATGATTTAGCTCAATATCTCTCTAATGCAGCGTGTGACGCATGTGATGGCTCACGTCTAAATGAAATTTCACGCCATGTTCGCGTTAAAGATAAAACCATTGCTGACATTACTCGCATGTCGATTGGTGATGCCGAAAATTATTATCAAGATTTAAATCTTGAAGGTGCTAAAGGTGAAATCGCCGATAAAATCTTTAAAGAGATTCGTGAGCGTTTACATTTCTTGGTAAGTGTGGGACTTAACTACTTAAGTTTAGCTCGTTCTGCCGAAACGTTATCGGGTGGTGAAGCACAGCGTATCCGTTTGGCCTCACAAATTGGTGCAGGTTTAATGGGTGTAATGTATGTGCTGGATGAACCATCGATTGGCTTGCATCAACGTGATAATGATCGTCTATTACAAACCCTGATTCGCTTACGTGATTTAGGTAATACAGTATTGGTGGTTGAACACGATGAGGATGCGATTCGTGCAGCCGACCATATTATTGATATCGGTCCAGGTGCCGGGATCCATGGTGGTGTGATTATTGCCGAAGGAACTTATGATGAATTGGCTAACCATGCTGACTCACTCACAGGTCAATACCTTTCAGGCAAACGCAAAATTGCAATACCAAAGCAACGGACTCAATCACCACGTCCAGATGAATTCATCAAATTGTCTGGTGCAAGTGGTCATAACCTTAAAAATGTTGATTTAAAAATTCCGCTCGGCATTATGACTTGTGTGACTGGCGTTTCGGGTTCAGGAAAATCAACACTGATTAACCGTACTTTACTTCCATTAGCAGCTACACAGCTCAACGGTGCAACGACGTTAACCGCGGAAAAGTTCGATTCGATTGATGGTCTTCAACATCTAGATAAAGTCGTTGATATTGACCAAAGCCCGATTGGACGTACACCACGCTCTAACCCTGCAACCTACACAGGTCTATTTACACCAATCCGTGAGTTATTTGCTCAAACACCAGAAGCAAAAGCCCGTGGTTATAGTGCAGGTCGTTTCTCGTTTAACGTGAAAGGTGGCCGCTGTGAAGCCTGTGAGGGCGACGGTATGATTAAAGTTGCGATGCACTTCTTGCCAGATATGTATGTGCCTTGCGATGCTTGTCATGGCAAACGTTATAATCGTGAAACACTTGAAGTAGGCTATAAAGGCAAAAACATTTCTGACGTTTTAGAAATGACCGTTGAAGATGCAGCTGAGTTCTTTAGTGCAATTCCTGTCATTCACCGCCGTTTAGAAACCTTAACGCAAGTGGGCCTTGGTTATATTCATTTAGGTCAAGCTGCAACTACACTCTCTGGTGGTGAAGCACAGCGTGTAAAACTTGCACGTGAGTTAGCAAAACGAGATACGGGTAAAACTCTCTATATCTTGGATGAGCCAACAACAGGCCTGCATTTCCATGATATTGCCAAGTTACTCGATATTTTGCATGAGCTACGCAACAAGGGTAATACCATCGTGGTGATTGAACATAACCTTGATGTGATTAAGACAGCAGACTGGGTGGTCGACTTAGGCCCTGAAGGTGGTTCAGGCGGTGGGATGATCATTGCCGAAGGTACACCAGAACAAGTGGCTGAGGTTGAGATTTCCCACACAGGGCGCTTCTTAAAACCGATGTTGAAGTAATTTATTGAATAAAAAGCCGGAACTCATTTCCGGCTTTTTTTACCCCTCAACTGCATTTCGCCCTCGGGCTTTGGCTCGTAATAGTGAACGGTCAGCTTTCTCTAAGAGTTCGATCCAACTCATCGCTCCTATCGCAAAACCGATACTGACGGATACATGCAATTTTTCATTTAAACCCGATAAATCAATTTCATCTAAAGAAATGGCAATACGAATTTTCTCTGCTAAAAGTCGTGCATCTACAAATTGCATCTGCTCTAACAATATTAAAAATTCATCTCCCCCATAACGGACAATTAAATCCGAACTTCGTATATTTTGCTTTAATTGCTCGGCAATACTGACAATGACTTGGTCTCCGACAATATGCCCATATTGGTCATTCACCTGTTTAAAACGATCAATATCTATAATCATTAAACAAGTCTGCGTAAATTTTTGAGGGTAACTCTCAACAATTTTTAAATATTCAGATAAAGCTAGACGGTTGGACACACCAGTTAATGGATCGGTATTGGCAATATTTTTTAATTGGAATTCAAAAGCATCACGCTGTTGCAACATACGCTGTAATCGATCAATCGCTTCAAATAGGGAAAGAAATTCACCTTTTGTGGTGATATTCATCTCATCTGTCCAATGATCTGAACTATGCGATAAATCTAAAATCAAAGTCCTTGCTTTAATTAAAGGTGCAAATACTCTTCTTTGCGCATAATTAAGTGTAAGTAACGCTGTTGCTAAAGAAATTAAAGAAATTAATAACGTTAAAAGAAAACCATTTCGAGCAATCACATTTTCCTGAGTTGCAATCACTACACTTTCATCAAGAATATAACGTTGTAAATCAACTACAGTGGTAAATTTACCCACGATTGCTTCGGTTAACTGTGTACCATTTAAAAAATATGGCTCACCTTTTTGGCTTTCTTCTAATAGCTTTTCTACAATCGGGATACCTTGGTCTATAAACTCTGATTTCACTCGAGAATATAACCGACGGTATTCTGGCGTTTTTGCCTGTTCAGGCTGCAAAGTATCGACCAAAATCCACAAATATCTAGCTTGATGCTGAGTTTGTAAAGAACGTGCGCGATTAGTACTTGGAATTTCTTCATTAAAACTTACAGGAGCAATAATATTTGAAGCCATCCGTCCTGCCTGATCACGCATATCGGTCAGAACTATAATGAGCGTAAAGTAATTAGAAATACGGCTGTCTTTACTTTTTAATTGCAGCATAAGTTTTTGCAGTATTTCTCTACAATTATCCCATACTCCAAACATCCCTAAAATGGCATTATCCATTTGGACGGAAGTTCTTGCTCCATATGGAATTTCCCCATAATAATCGACCACATGCCGAGCTTGTCTAAGATTTTCTTTGAGGTTGGTTTGAATCTCATTTGCTAATGAAACATAACCTGCTTGTTTTAAAATAAGAATACTTGTATCAATTTGATCGTCGACAATTATGCGAAATTTTTTTAATTCTTGTTGATTCTTTAATAAATCATGAGGACTACTCGACATCATTTTATTGGCAGGAGCACGTTCCTTAGAAATTTTATAAGCAATATCGGCTACCGCTCTTAAACTTTTTATTTCGGCTAAGGCTTGCCTAGTTTTTATATAATCCTGATAACTTCCCACAATAAGGGGTATTGCCATGAATAATAAGGACAAAATAATAACCAGCATAAAAAAGAACAGTCGATTACTAATATGCTCTGAACGTAATCCTGACATTTTTAGCTGGTACTCCGTAAATGTCCTGCCACTTTTACTACTATGTAAATTAGGCTTAAATGCATCCTAGCATTTTAATAACTAGAATTTCATCAATAAACCCTTCATTTCTATTTTAATAATTATATCGTTCTACATTTTAGTAAGCTTAAATTATAAACAGTATCGAAAAATTGAATGATTTTTATAAAAAAACTCTATTTTACAGATTAAAAATTTTTAGCAATGATAATAAACGTATCTCGTTATCCTCTTGGATGCGCTTCTCCCAGCATCCACTGCCCAGCTTTAAGCTGGGTTCTTTTTAACCTACTATTGTTTAAAATAAACTTCACGTAATTCTTATTATAGTTTTTAGATTTTCTTATAGATAAAAAAAAGCTCAACCTTGGGGAAAGCTGAGCTCGTAAATTCTGATGTGTTACACACATCGTATCTGGGAAAGCACTTTAAGTCCTAAAAACGTTAGGTAGTGAACTTTGCAATTGAATTATGTGACTTATCTCTACTTTTGTAAAGTTGATTAAATTAATCAGAATTAAAAATTTAATCGATTTTTCAACTTAAAATAGAGATTTCTTTTATTTTATTCACTTATATAATAATTAAGAATAGTTAAATTTTTTAGTTAAACTAATCTAAATATTGTTAACTATTCCTCAAAATATTACAAATTCGACAATAAAATGGTGTTTTTTTATTCACTTTGTAAACAATATTATACTTTTATTAATGGTAAAACCGATTATTACAATCTATTTTTCCAATCACTATTGTAATAACTTTTAAACATTTACTTCTTCATTCTGTATGAAATATAATTATTAGCTTATTGTAAATGTTCATTTTTTTATCAGGTTGACAATTTACTTTTCATTTGATTAGTTTTTCACCAATTTTAACATAAGTGTCAAATATCTTTAACATTCCTTTTTTTCATTATTGACTTCATAAATTGTTACAATACAATGACCCCAGCTTTATCTCTTGTTATTGCTGGAAATGATTATGAAAAAACTTGGTTTAGCCACTGCTGTATTATTAGCCATGACCGGTGCTCATGCTTATCAATTTGAAGTTCAAGGTCAATCTGAATATGTTGACACAACTGCAAATGATAAAAACTTCACTGGTGACATTGCTGGTACATACTATTTAAAAAATGTTGATACCGCTAAAGGTCCTTTAGCTGAAGCAGCTTTCTTGAACCAAGCTTCTAGCGTATCTTTAGGTTATAGCTACCAACAGTATGACCAAGGCAACGTAAACTACCACATTGGTACTTATGGTGTTAAAGGTGAGGCTTACGTACCTACTCCTTACCTTCCTGTATATGCTAGCGCAACTTACAACCACACTGATGTTGATGGTAAAAACAACTTCTCTAAAGATGATAACGGTGACCGTTATGCATTAGAAGTTGGTGCTATGTTGTTACCTAACTTCTTGATGACTGTTGGTTATACAAGCGTTGCTAACCAATTCGCTTTAGACAACTTTGGCATCATCAGCAACGGTATCTACTCTGCTGTAAACCAAACTGCTGCGATTCAAGATGACCAAGATGCTGTTACAGCACGTGCTAAATATGTAGGTCCAATCGATGGAACTAACATGGCAATTGGTTTTGAAGCTGCTGGTGCTTTCGGTCAAGAAAACCAATACGGTTTAAAAACTGACCTTTACTTAACTCCTAAGTTAAGTGTTGGCGCATCTTTCGTTGGTAACGATGGTTCAGCTGACATTAAAGGCAATGACCTTGGTGAATTCCGTCAAGCTTGGGGTGGTAACGTAAATTACTTCATTACTCCAGCTGTAGCAGTTGGTGCATCGTACATGAAAGCTGACGTTAAAAAGTCTAGCTACGATACACAAACTATCGGCTTAAATGCTAAATTCCGTTTCTAATTTAATTTAGAAATCGAATTAAAAAAGGACTCATATGAGTCCTTTTTTTACATCTAAATATTAGCTTCGCACGATATTTAAGAAATACAGATGACGTTCATATTGATCAATAATGTCTTGAATTAAATCTTCTTGCGTCCAATCCATTACATCATAGTTCTGACCACCCTCTCTTAAGAATACCTCAGCTTGGAAATATTGCCCATCTTCGGCTTCCGTACGTCCAATTAAAAAACTTGGCGGCACTGTTTCACGTGGAACAACTTTATAAATAAAATTAATTTCATTATGATGGTCTACCCTAAGTTGCATACCATCTTCAAGTTGGCTAATTGAAACTTCTAGATGACGGCGTCTCAATTCATGTTGAATATTTTCAAACGCACGACCCACTTGCTTTTCAATATATTCACGTACTTCTTCTTCACTATGAGGATAGTGCATGATTAATCCCAAACGCTGTTGCCAGCTTCGTGGATTATGTATGGCACGTGGGGTAATGCGTGCTTCCTGAATGGCTGTCATTTTAGTGACATCAAGATGCAAGGCTCTTATTAACCCCCAACTCATTAAGAGCATAACGACAGTAAACGGTAATGCACTCATAATGATTGAAGCCTGAAGTGCGGCCAGACCACCGACTAGCAATAAAATAATTGCCAGTACAGCCATGAGTACCGTCCAGAATAATCTCTGCCAAGTCGGTGAATTTTCAGATTTAGCAGTTAAATAATCGGTGACTAATGCCCCAGAGTCAGCAGAAGTCACAAAAAATAAAACCACCAAGATAGTTGCCAAGATATTCATTACCCCAGACCACGGTAAGTGACCCAGAAATTCAAATAATGCAACTGACGAATCTTGCTGAACAGCCTGAATTAATGTCGTTTGATGTTCATGAATAATGCTAAATAGCGCAGCGTTTCCTAAAAAGCCCATCCAGATAATGGTAAAGCCTGTCGGAATAAGTAAAACCCCAACAATAAATTCTCGAATGGTACGACCACGGGAAACTCGGGCAATAAACATTCCAACGAATGGCGACCAAGAAATCCACCAAGCCCAGTACAAAATTGTCCAACCACCAATCCATCCATTTGGCTGATAAGCATATAAATTGAATGTCATGGTAAAAAGGTTAGAGATATATTGCCCAGTGTTTTGAATCGTCGTTTGAAGTAAATAAATACTCGGACCAGCAATAAAAACGAATACTAATAATATTAAAGCTAAAACCAAGTTCAGTTCTGATAAACGTTTTACTCCCTTATCAAGACCTAGAAACACAGATAAGGACGCTAAAATACTCACAAAAATAATGAGTAGAACTTGAACATGAGTACTTTGTTCTACACCAAATAAATAATGTAGACCAGAGTTGATCTGGGTTACCCCAAAGCCAAGCGATGTCGCGACACCAAATACGGTTCCAATAGTTGCGAAAATATCGATACTATCGCCCCATGGACCATAAATCTTTTTCCCAATAAGAGGATAAAGTGCAGAGCGAGTCTTTAAAGGTAAATTATGCCGATAGGCAAAGTAAGCCAAAGCCAACCCAACTACAGCGTAAATTGCCCAAGCGTGTAACCCCCAATGGAAAAAGGTAACCCTTAGTGCTTGCTGTGCTGCCTCAATCGTTTGGGCCTCTCCACTTGGTGGAGTAACGTAATGCATGACGGGTTCAGCAACGCCGAAGAACATCAACCCAATCCCCATCCCTGCAGTAAACAGCATGGCGAACCAAGACCCATTATTATAATCAGGCTGGCTATGATCAGGCCCTAATTTAATACGTCCAATCGATGAACAGGCGATATAAATCAATAAGATGAGAAAGAAGGCAACAGATAGAACATAGAACCAGCTAAATGAATCCGTGATCCACTGTTTTAATTGCTGCGTTAAAAGCTCAAAAGAACTCGGAGCGATCACAACTACTGCTAAGAACAAAGCAATAATAATGACCGTACCAAAAAATACGTTAGGATTAACGTTTGCGAACCAACCGGACTGTTTGGAAGGCATAAATCCTCCATGTTATTTTAATGACGAGTGACAGGCTTAAATGCCGATAAGATATTCATAGAATGAACAAAGCTAGGGCTTTCAATAGAGAAAGCCGATGACACTCTAAATAAACTTAAAGAATATTGCAGTTACAAAGGTGTAAATAAATTAAAACACCTCCTACATTATTTATCTGAATTTTTTTTAGGGAGGTGGGTAATATATTGTAAAGCAATTAATCGAGTTACGATTAAGGCTAAATACATGACACCACAGAACATTTGAAGCATGGCTAAAACGCGCGCTTGTGGCGTGATGGGCATTAGATCGGATAACCCGGTAGCCGACTGCAAGCTAAAGCTTAGGAAGAGTAAATCTAGCCAAGTTTGTAATGGATGAGGGTTATTTGGATTTTGAAAGCTATAGGGAAAGACGAGCTGGCAAATGTTGTATAAAAATGCAAAACCCCATGCAATCAGTGTAAAGACTGCTGCCGCCGCAAATAATTCATCTCTTGTTAAATATCGGTCAGCAAACATATAACGAAATAAACCATAGGCTGCCGAAAAGTAGGCCAGAGCTTCACAGCTATGAGCAAATAGCTGAATATATAAATTGCTATAGCCCAATACAATAAGTACTGATGACAGAATTGCACCGCTCACAAACGTTAAGCCTAAAAAAGTAAACATAGGCGTTTGGCGAATAACTTTGGCAATCAATAATAAAGCAAGAACACCTAATGACCAGGTTAAAGTTCGGTAAGGCAAACTATCCAATGTCAACATGGCTAAAATCAATAAAATAAACTGAACGAGTAACAGCCATGCAGAAGGCAATAAGCGAAAACTTGCCCAAAACTCAATAATTGATCGCATTATTATTTTCCTTGTCTCATTATGCTTTTTTGAGATTTAACAGATAATACTGTACACAAAACAGAGCAAACAAGTTGTTCTTTATTAATATCTAAACAGTAAATTGAAAATAAAAAAGTATAAAAAAAGCCCCGTAGGGCTTTTTAAAAAATGAGCTAACTATCTTAATTTTAGTGATCCGATGCACCCGATGCGCCAATACCTGTCATTGAACGAACATATTGAGCATCAAAAGCAGCACGCTCTTTTTTAGCACGTGCAGAGTTGTCAGTCACCGAGAACAACCAACAGCAAAGGAATGACAACGGCATAGCGAATAATGCAGGGCCATTGAATGGATTGATTGGTGTATCAGAGATTTTTAAAGTATCTACCCAAACTGCTTTAGACAGAATAATAAGTACGACTGCTGTTACAAGACCAACAACACCACCAATAACAGCTCCACGAGTTGTTAAACCTTTCCAGAACATAGAAAGAACAAGTATTGGGAAGTTTGCACAACAAGCTACAGAGAATGCCAAACCTACCATGAATGCTACGTTTTGCTTTTCAAACAAAATACCCAAAACCATTGCGAAGATTGCTAAACCTAATGTCGCAATTTTTGACATGCGAAGTTCTGAAGCAGGAGTTGTTTGACCTTTCTTGAATACGTTAGCGTATAAGTCGTGAGAGATTGCAGATGCGCCTGAAAGCGTTAAACCAGCAACAACAGCAAGAATGGTTGCGAACGCTACAGCTGAAATGAAGCCCATGAATAAGTCACCACCTAAAGCGTCACTTAAATGCACGGCTGCCATATTGTTACCACCAACAAGCTCAAGTTTGCCTGTTACTGCCATTTTTGCAACATCAAGGAATTGCGGATTGTTCGATACGAAAAGGATCGCACCGAAACCAATAATGAAAGTTAAAAGATAGAAGTAACCAATAAAACCTGTTGCAACCACAACCGATTTACGTGCTTCTTTTGCATCTTTTACAGTGAAGAAACGCATAAGAATGTGTGGAAGACCTGCTGTACCAAACATTAATGCCAAACCTAGAGACAAGGCATCAATCGGATTTGCCGCAAGTTTACCCGGCCCCATGATTTTTGCAGCATCGGTTAAGCTGATGTCGTGTACTTTACTGAAAACTTCAATTGATTGGCTAAACATGTTGCTAAAGCTGAAACCGACTGCTTTCATTACCATGAATGCCATGAAGGTTGCACCACTGAGTAACATAACCGCTTTGATAATTTGTACCCATGTCGTTGCCAACATGCCACCAAAGATGACATATGCCATCATCAAAAGACCAACGATGACTACAGCAATGTTGTAGTTCAAACCAAATAGTAATTTGATGAGCTGACCCGCACCTACCATTTGAGCAATCAAATAGAATGCCACAACAACAAGTGAACTGATTGCAGCTAAAGTACGTACTGGTTTTTCTTCAAGGCGGAATGAAACCACATCTGAAAGGTTGTATTTACCAAGGTTACGCAAACGTTCTGCAACCAAGAATAAAACGATTGGCCAGCCTACCATAAACCCAAGCGAGTAAAGTAAGCCATCAAACCCCGAACTAAACACAAGTGCAGAAATACCGAGGAAAGATGCAGCAGACATATAGTCACCCGCAATTGCCAGACCATTCTGGAAACCGCTGATTCCACCACCTGCTGTATAGAAATCTTGTGTAGATTGAGTTTGTTTCGCCGCCCACTTAGTAATGAACAAAGTGAAACCAACAAAAATGACAAACATAATAATGGCATGCCAGTTGGTTGCTTGTTGTTCAGCTTCACCCAGATCTGGACTCGCCATAGCCACTGTTGAATATAGCGATGCTGCTGCCAATAAAGCTTTCGCCTTTAATGAATTCCATTTCATATTAGTGTAGTCCTTTATCATGCGTGATGGCTTCAACTTCCTTCAACGCTTCTTCACTCAACTGGTCAAGGGTATTATTTGCGATAAAAGAATACACGCCACACAGTAGGAAAGATAAAACAATAATTCCTAAACCTAGCGGGATTCCCCATGTCGTTACACCACCACTAAATGAACTCATCAAAAATTCTTTGTTGTAGCCAACAAGCAGCATAAAACCCACATAAAGAATTAACATGATGATTGTGAGCGTCCAACTTAATGCACTTTTTTTCTTGACCATCTTTTGAAACTTTGGATTGCGTAGAATCTGTTCTACTTGGTTCTGATCCATAACCAAACTCCTTGCCCTGTGTCCAGCCTTGGCCACTTTTTTAATAGTAGTTTCTCAGTATTCAAGTTAGCAAAATTACGTGTAATTCGTAACTTAGACTTTGGTCGTTAAATTTTAATCAATTTATAGCTTTGTTTCTGCTTGGGGTATGATAGGCACAAGGTTTTAATCATGTGAGTCATATGAACAGCTGGCTGATTATTGGGGTACTCACCCTTTATATAGCACTCTTATTTATTTGTGCTTTTTTTGGTGAAAAGCATGCCAGCCGTCTGAGTACACGTGGCCGCATGTTCTTGTTCAGCTTAACGCTAGGCGTTTACTGTTCATCATGGACATTTTATGGCGCAACCGGAGCCGCTGTTCGGGAAGGCGTCATTTTCTTGCCTATTTACTTAGGCCCCCTCTTATTTGTCTGGTTTGGTTATGACATTTGGCGGCGTTTAGGCCGGGTACGTCAGCACCACGCCATCTCATCAATTGCCGATTTTGTTGCGGCACGTTATGGAAAAAGTGGCGTCTTGGCTTCGCTGGTCACTATTTTGGCCGTAATCGCAATTATTCCCTATCTGGCTCTCCAGTTACGTGCAATTGCTTTAAGCACGTCTGTCATTATGGAACAGAATGCTCATATCCATACAACCACCAATAGTGTTTTACTTTTAACCAGCGTACTGGCTATTTTGGCAATGATCTTTGGTACAAGGCAAATTGCCAATACCGAGCAACATGGCGGCCTCATGTTAGCCGTCGCATTTGAATCTTTTGTAAAATTATTCGCGCTGATTTGCGTTGCTTTATTTTTTATTTTTGAAACACCAGCGAACCTTGTACAAGTCACAGCCGATGTGAACCAAACTTTTCAGGAAGTTCAATTATTTGGAGTACCTGAAACCTTCTGGATTCAGACCTTATTGGCAGGTTTGGCAATTATCTGTTTACCACGCCAATTTCATGTCGCAGTTGTCGAACTACGTGATGAAAAGCATATTCGTGGCGCGCGCAAATGGTTTGCGGCTTATCTCATTTTAACAATTTTAGCTATTATCCCAATTGCAAGCTGGGCTTTGCACGCAGCACCAAAGTTTCTGACTGTACCCGATGTTGCGGTACTCTCATTACCCCTGAGTTATAACCAAGAGTGGTTGGCTTTACTGGCCTTTTTAGGTGGGTTCTCTGCATCAACAGGCATGTTGCTGGTTTCATCTGTTGCCTTGTCTATTATGCTCAGTAACGACTTGATTATGCCCGCACTCTGGCGTTTTAAGTTGTTGTCACGTCACGATAAACATTTACCTAAAGTTCTTAAATTTAGCCGCCGTATTAGTATTGTCGCGGTCATGCTCCTTGGTTTTTTATTCTTCCATTTCTTTAATGATATTAACCAGCTTTCAGTATTCGGCCTCTTAGCTTTTAGTGCTGTTGCCCAGTTTGCACCTGCGCTCATTGGAGGCTTATATTGGCGTGGCGGAAGCCGCCAAGGGGTCTATGCGGGTCTTATCGTTGGATTTTTAATGTGGAGTTATACCTTATTATTTCCAACAATTTTACGTAGCTTGCCAGAGTTTTATCAGGAAACAGCCCAAAGTATTTTACTTTTTGGTCCCTTTGGAATTAATGCCTTACGTCCAGAGTCGCTTTTTGGTTTTGAATCATTTGCACCTTTAACCCACGGCGTTATTTGGTCACTCGGTTTAAATATTGTTTTATATATCTGGATTTCAAAAATTTATCGACCAAGCGTGGCCGAGCAAATTCAGGCTGAAAGCTTTTTCTATTATGAAACCAAGCCCTTGCCATCACCGCATACGTCTACCGATTTAACCTATTTACCTCACGATGCTGCACGTTTAAAAGTAGGAGATCTATTCGCTCTTGCTAAACGAATTACGGGTGAACAACCAACAACTCAAGCATTTGAAAATTTTTGTGAGCAAAATCATCTCACGCTCAACCCAAATAGCATCGCGAATGGTATGTGGTGGCGTTTTACCGAGCAATATCTAGCTGGCATTATCGGTGCTGCCTCTGCTCGTACGTTGCTGACTACCGCAATGATCAATAATGGTCTCGCATTAGGCCAAGTCGCGAATATTTTAGACCAAGCCTCACAATGGCAACGTTTCAACCAAAACCTGCTCATGACCATGATTGACCACATGACCCAAGGGGTGAGTGTAGTTGATAAAAATATGTGTTTGGTGGCCTGGAATAACCAATATTTAAAACTGTTTGGTTACCCAAAAGACTTAGTCTATGTAGGTTGTCCAATTGCCGACCTGATTCGTTATAACGCTGAACGCGGCGAATGCGGTCCCGGTTCAGTCGAAGAACATGTTCGTAAACGCTTGCACTGGATGAAAGTCGGAAGCGCGCATGAATTTGAACGAATCCGTAAAGACGGACGCGTTATTCAAATGCGTGGTAATCCTATTTCAGGCGGAGGCTTTGTGACGACATTTGCCGACATTACTGCTTTCCGTGCAAATGAGGCAATACTTGAAGCCCGGGTAAAAAACCGTACCCAACAGCTTGCTGATGCTTTATCAGAACAACAACTTGCACGTGAACAAGCCGATATGGCGAATATGTCGAAAAGCCGATTTATTGCTGCGGCAAGTCATGACTTATTACAACCGATGCATGCGGCTCGTCTCTTTAGTACGGTTCTTGAACAAAGCATTGCCACAGAAGAAGACCGTCAAACTTTGCAACAACTTGACCGTGCTCTGTATGGTGCAGAAAGCATGCTCTCTGCCCTACTCGATATTGCTCGTTTAGAAGGCGGTACCATACAGCCAAAAAGACAGCCTTATCCATTACACGATTTATTAAACGATCTTGAACTACAGTTTAAATCGATTGCCGCACAGCGAAATATTTCACTCAAAGTTCACGATGTATCGTTCTGGATTGACACCGATCCACAGTGGATTCGACGTATTATTCAGAACTTTGTCAGTAATGCTCTGCGTTATACAGCCAAAGGCCGAGTGGTTGTGGGCGTTTTACGCTCGGCGCAAAAATCTGGTCATATTCGAATCGGAGTCTGGGACACTGGCCCTGGAATTGCCGAAGAGCAACGTATTAAACTGTTTCAAGAGTTCGAACGCTGTGGGCATTTATCACCTTGGGGTGAGCAAGGTCTAGGTTTAGGCCTCGCGATTGTGCAGCGTATGACAGGTTTATTGAATTATCCTGTTCATGTCTACTCACAGCTTGAGAAAGGCTCATGCTTTATGATTGAAGTCCCAGTCGTAGAAGCGCCAAAAGTAATTACTCCAACCGTGCAAACAGTGCCGTTAAAAACTAAGGCCTACCGGATTTTGTGTTTAGATAACGATGAAACTATTTTAGAGGGTATGAGTAGTTTACTTGGTCGATGGGGATATCAGGTCTTTAAAGCCACTGAACCTGAACAAGCACTGGAGATTATTCAAAAAGAGAATATTCAGGTTTGGCTTATCGATCAGCATTTAAATAATAACCAACTGGGTGTCGATTTTATTTTGCAAAATCGACAGCATGACGTTCCTGTTGCTTTAATTACAGCGGACTCTCATCCAGAGTTACCTCAGCAATTGAAAGAATTGAATATTGTTTTACTCAAAAAACCCCTTAAACCGGCCTCTCTAAGAGCGTGGCTGTCGGGACTTAAAATTGCCAGCGTAGCAGATTAAATATTTTCTCTCCTAAGCCTTCTTATAGGTTTGGGAGAGATTTCTGGCAAAAGTTATAGGTTTAATTTAAGCCAATAGGCAGAACTGCTCAAAAAGTCTACTTTTGTTGATTGAATAATTGGCTAAACTTTCCAACAGCCCTTTTTCTATGGCAAAGCCCACCTTTTTTGTAAGTGAACACTTGTATACTTAGTTACAATTTAATAAATACTTGTTTTTTAATATTATTATTAAACAAAAAGCGTCATATACGACTTTAGTCGTATTCTACTTGCATTCTTGATGACACATAACTATTCCAAACGCATTTGATAAATGTATAACCATTTTTTAACCCATTTCTATATTAAGCACCACCTGCTCACGAATTAATGCAAAGGATAACTGCCATGAATATTTCTGATAACAGCCCCCAAGGTCAACTTTCTTCTCAACAATTTTATCGTCAATACAGTGCCAATGCTTTACTTCCTGAACTCGATTGGCAAAGTATTTTTCCCAACAGCAAACTGAATGAAGCCCATATCAAAGCATTAAATACGATTTATCAAAGTGCAGTCCCACTCGCACTTAATGTGTTTCATGATCTAAATTTTGATGTATTCGCACCTGCTGCTTATCATCCTCAAGGTTTAGGCCTATTTGATAAATTGGCGCAACAAGAAGAGAGCTTCTTACAAGTCCTTACAGCTGAAAGTGAAAACCTAGATCATGACACACGTCATCAAATTTGGAGCATGTTACTTCGCGGTGGAGCTGTACTGGTTTTCAAAGCTTGGCTTGGTCACGTCAAACTTGGCGAAAATCAGTTAGATATGACTCAGTTTGATGAACTCTCTGACTTACTCTTTATTAAGACTCATCCAGATCAATTGGCTGAACGTCTACATGTCGATGAAAAAGCAAAACTCGACCATATCTTCTTAATGTATGGCAATGATATTTTCCTTGATCGCTTTAACAGCCTAGAAACAGCTGCTCTGTTCGTCGATTTAGGTGTTTATGATGCAGCCTTCTTAAGCTTACGTGACGACCGCGTGGCTGAATATTTAAAAAAGAAAGGTTATGTGACTCAAGAACAAATTGATGATTTGCAATGTGCCCTTAACCCATTGTACTGCGACAGCCTAACGCCAAAGCAAGATTGCCTTGCTTAAGTGGCACCCATAAAAAAGACCTCAATCGAGGTCTTTTTTTTCTTTTTAGATTTTCTTATCTTCAATATTGAGTGCACTAATGGCCAATACGGCTTGTGTACGGTTTTGCACACCTAATTTTCTAAAGATCGCTGTCACATGCGCTTTAATCGTTGCTTCCGAAACATCGAGTTCGTATGCGATCTGTTTATTTAACAAACCTTCTGCAACCATCATCAAAACACGGAATTGCTGAGGTGTTAAAGATTGTATACGTTCAGCTAACGCAGTTTCATCTGCTGCTCTCGGGTCAAGATTAAGATTAGATGGCAAGTTAGGTGGTAACCAGATATCACCTTCTAAAACTTGACGAATCGCTTCGCCAATATGACTGGGATGAGCAGATTTAGGAATATAACCCATCGCGCCATGTGCAATCGCACGCTGGATGATTGAAGTTTCTTCATGTGCAGAAACTACAATTATTGGAATAGCTGGATACTGTGCTCGTACATAGACTAGAGCCGAAAAGCCTGAAGCACCCGGTAAATTTAAATCGAGTAATACTAGATCAGGTTCTGCCCCATTTTCCAAACGCTCATAAAACTCATCAACCGAAGCTGTTTCATGAATTTGTGCCTGTGGCAGGCTATAACGTACTGCTTGAATTAAAGCATGACGAAACAAAGGATGATCATCAACGATTAAAATATTCATAAGCGATTAAAGTAATCTTGAGCATAAGTATGGCCTATTGTAACCCTACTATTTAGATGAAAGATACGTTCATCTTATCCATTTTTATGCAAAATGTTGATAAATGCAGAACTTAGCTAAAATTTTCAGATGTTTTTTAACATTTAATCAAAATTAATCTGTTTTTTATATAAGCTTCCTTTTTATTATAAAAAATATATCATCAATAATTATATAAAATAAAAACAGCAACTTACTATAAAAATAAAGTATAAAAATCCACTATTTATCTTTTATATTTAAAACTGATAAGGTTGACCAATTTCGTTATTTTACAGTTCGCCGTCATTGTTGATTAATAAGTCCAATCTCTTGTTTTAGGCTTAGGAACCAAATTATGACTGGTATCACATCACCAAAACCTTTGAATATTGTTGCTGTTTCTGGTGGCTTAAATACCCCATCTAAAACGGAAAGTCTGGTTCAAGCCATTCTTGATGAGTTATCCGAAGCAACCGACATTAAAGTTCATTTTATTAAATTAAGCGAAATTGGGCCTTTATTAGGCGGTGCATTTTATCGCAATCAACTTCCACAGCGCGTGCAAGACGACCTTGCAGCGGTTGAAGCAGCTGATGCTTTAATTGTAGGTACACCAGTTTACCGTGCATCTTTTACGGGTCTTTTCAAACATTTCTTCGATTTTGTTGAACAAACTGCATTAGTCGATGTACCTGTACTTTTAGCAGCATCGGGCGGTAGCGATCGCCATGCTCTTGTACTTGAACATCAACTTCGTCCATTGTTCAGCTTCTTCCAAGCACAAACTTTACCAATTGGCGTATATGCGACCGATCGCGACTTTACTCCTGAATATACGGTGAAAAGTGAGCAATTATCAGATCGTATTACGTTAGCCGTGGCACGTGCATTGCCAATTTTAGAATGGGCGCCAGCGAAAGGTAAACGTGCTGAAGTAGTCAAATCTAAGACTCAGCAAGCAAATCAAGAACTTGGTATTAACAAGCAAATTGAGCAAGAAGAAGTTTTGCCTTCAGCGGCTGTACCAGATCTTGATGCGGCAGAGTCTCGCTTGCATCACAAGTCTGGCAAATCATTAACGCATGTTGCCTAAGTGCAATATGTCTAAATAAAAATAACGAATGGGGAGAACGCACCATGACGCAATTACAACAACCGATTAAATTTGCTTATTGGGTACCAAATGTGAGCGGTGGCCTTGTTGTAAGTAACATTGAACAGCGTACAGACTGGAGTTACGACTACAATGTCCGACTTGCACAAGCTGCCGAAAACAATGGTTTTGAATATGCGCTCACCCAAATTCGTTTTACGGCGGGCTATGGGGCAGAAAACCAGCATGAATCCGTGAGTTTCAGTCATGCATTACTGGCAAAAACTGAAAAACTTAAGGTGATTGCGGCTATTCTGCCCGGCCCCTGGAAACCGGCACTCGCTGCTAAACAACTTGCCACAATCGATTATCTCACCGAAGGTCGTATTGCCATTAATGTGGTAAGTGGCTGGTTTAGAGGTGAGTTTGATGCGATTGGTGAAGAGTGGCCAGAGCATGACCAACGTTATGTCCGCTCTGAAGAATTTATTCGCACATTAAAAGGAATCTGGACCACCGATAACTATAGTTTCGATGGTAAATACTACCAATTTCAAAACTACACGCTTAAACCGAAACCTTTGCAAAAGCCTCATATTGAAGTGTTTCAAGGCGGCAGCTCACGTGCTGCACGCGACATGGCTTCACGTGTTTCTGATTGGTATTTCACCAACGGGAATACGGTAGAGGAAATTCAAAAACAAGTCGAAGACATTCGTACTAAAGCAAAAGCCAATAATCACCATGTCAAAATTGGGGTGAATGCGTTCATTATTGCCAGAGATACCGAAGAAGAAGCAAAAGCGGTACTTCAAGAAATTATTGATAAAGCCAATACTGAAGCGGTAAATGCATTTGGTGATGCAACACGTGAAGCAGGCGCAGCTTCTCCAGAGCAACAAGGTAACTGGGCAAAATCAAGTTTTGAAGATTTAGTGCAATATAACGATGGATTTAAAACCAATTTGATTGGTACGCCAGAACAAATTGCAGAGCGTATTGTGGCGCTTAAAGATGTAGGTGTTGATTTAATTCTTTCTGGCTTCTTACATTTCATTGAAGAGGTAGAATATTTTGGAGAAAAAGTTCTGCCCCTCGTTCGTGAATTAGAACTTCAACAACAAAAGGAGGTAGATATTCCAGCGAAATCAGCCTAAAAAACTCCAGCCAAAACAGCGCAAGACAATAAAAACAATAAATTAAAAATAAAGACTTATTGGCTCCAAGACTCGGCTTGGAGCTTTATTTTTTTTTAAGATTTCTCAACTTCTCGAATCACAGTTTCAACCGAATAACGGCACCACTTTGAAAGTTTTTCAATAAATTCATTTAATGCTGAGGGTTCGAAATGGCTTATGATCATATAACAAGCATTGCCCATGACTTTAAAACATTCATCGATTTGTTCGTATTGCTTCACTAAATTTTCAATTTCTTCAAATGCGCGTTGTTCATTTAAATGCAAATGAATAAATTGTTTATGCGAATATTGAACGGCAATGGTGTAGTTTTTGATAACACCAGCATCCATCAACTGAGCAATACGAGCACCCACCGCCTGCCCTGTCCGGTGAACTCGCTGTCCAATTTCTTTATTGGTTAATCGAGAATCCTGTTTAAGCAATGCAATAATTTTTAGATCAATCGGGTCTAATTCAATATTCATTTTTCATGGCGAAAGAAAACGGGCGGTAATGCTTTCATCTGACTATAGCCGATTTTTCAAGCAGAGAATAATCTTGTTTTATCTCATATCAACAAGAGTAATCTCATGAAACAAGCACTATTAGTTATCGATGTACAAAATGATTATTTTAAAAATGGCAAAATGGAATTAGTGGGACCAGATCAAGCGCTTGAAAAAATAAAACAGCTCGAACAATATTTTAACGAGAAAAACTTACCAATCATTTATGTACAACATATTAATCCACCACAAGCCAGCTTCTTCCAAGAAAATACAGATGGTGTTTTACTTCACCCTGAACTGAGCGCTCACGATGATGCATTAATTGTGATAAAACATTATCCAAATAGTTTTTTAGAAACCAATTTAGACAAACTTTTAAAAGCACATCAAATTGAGCAACTCATAATTACAGGCATGATGACGCATATGTGTATTGATTCAGGTACACGTGCAGCCAAAGAACTTGGCTATCAACCCATCTTGATTGCAGATGCAACTGCCACTCGTGATTTAAGCCATAACGGAAAAACTGTAAAGGCTGAAGACGTACAAACTGCTTTTTTGACTGCGCTTAGTACGTTTGCAACTGTACAAAATACCACCGATTTTCTGGCGAAATCTTAAATAAAACTCAATAAAAAAGCCCCGATTGGAGCTTTTTTATTGAAATGTTATTTTTGTCTATCGGGATAAACCGTTGCAATGAGCTGATCTACCACTGCTGGTTCAGCCAAAGTAGATGTATCACCTAAACTATCCAGCTCATTAGCCGCGATTTTTCCTAAAATACGACGCATGATTTTACCTGAACGCGTTTTAGGTAACGCTGGTGCCCAGTGTAGTGCGTCAGGTGAAGCCACTGGTCCGAGTACTTTACGTACCCAGCTAATTAACTCTTTTCGCAGTTCTTCCGACTCTGGAACGCCTGCTTGCAAGGTCACGAAAGTACAAATACCTTGTCCTTTAATGTCATGTGGCATTCCCACGACGGCAGCTTCTGCCACAGCTTCATGCGACACAAGAGCACTTTCAATTTCAGCAGTGCCTAGACGGTGTCCAGAAACGTTTAAAACATCATCCACACGGCCTGTGATCCAGTAATAGCCGTCTTCATCACGACGAGCACCATCACCTGTGAAGTAGGTATTTTTAAAGGTCGAGAAATAAGCCTCAATAAAGCGGTCCGGATCACCCCAAATGGTACGCATCTGGCCTGGCCATGAATCTTTAATCACCAGATTACCTTCAACCGCACCTTCTAGCTCATTGCCCTCCCCATCGACAATGGCAGGTTGAATACCAAATAACGGACGTGTTGCAGAACCCGGTTTTAAAGCTGTTGCGCCTGGTAACGGTGCAATTAAAATACCACCTGTCTCAGTTTGCCACCATGTATCAACAATCGGGCAGCGGCCTTCACCAACAACATTGTAGTACCAGTTCCAAGCTTCAGGGTTAATAGGCTCACCAACCGAACCGAGTAAACGTAAACTGCTACGGTTACTTTCACGTACAAACGAATCACCTTCACGCATCATGGCGCGAATCGCAGTTGGCGCTGTATATAAAATCGAGACTTTATGTTTATCGACCACATGACCAAGACGTGCCCATGTTGGGTATTGAGGAACACCCTCAAACATTAAAGTCGTGGTGCCATTTGCCAGTGGTCCATAGAGCAAATAACTATGTCCTGTAATCCAGCCGACATCAGCCGTACACCAGTACACATCATCTTGTTTTAAATCGAAGACCTCTTTAAAGGTACTTGCCACATAAACCAGATAACCGCCTGTGGTATGCAAAACGCCTTTTGGTTTGCCTGTCGAACCAGAAGTGTAAAGAATAAATAATGGATCCTCTGCCTTCATCGGCTCTGGAGGACAATTTGCATCAACCTCCATAATAATAAGGTGATACCACAAATCACGCCCCGGCTTCATTTCAATCGGGTTGGCATTACGGTAAACCACAACTACATTTTCAACGCACTCTGTGCCCGGTAACTCTAGAGCTAAATCAACATTTTCTTTGAGTGGCAACAACTTGCCTGCACGTAGACTTGAGTCTGCTGTAATCACCAGTTTAGCTTGGCTATCTTCAATACGGCTTGCCAACGAGTCTGGCGAGAACCCACCAAACACCACACAATGAACCGCACCAATACGAGTACAAGCCAACATGGCAATTGCAGCCTCAGTCACCATCGGCATATACAACACAACACGGTCACCTTTACCAATGCCATATTTCTTCAAAACGTTAGCAAAGCGGCAGACTTCGTCGTGTAATTCTTTATAAGAAACGATTTTATGGCGTGAAGGATGATCACCTTCCCAAATAATGGCTGGTTTATGAGGGTGTTCTTTAAGATGCCTGTCTAGGCAGTTTGCTGACACATTCAACTCACCATCAGCAAACCATTCAATTTTGAAATTGTCTTTATCAAAACTCGTATTTTTAACTTGGGTAAATGGTTTTATCCAATCGACAATTTTAGCTTGCTCTGCCCAGAATTCATCTGGGTTCTCGATAGAGTGTTGATAACGTTTAAAGTAGTCTGCTTCAACTGTACGAGCTGTTTTTTTAAATTCCTCTGGTACTGGATAGATCTCATTCATAAGCAACTTCCTTGATCTTGTGCATCCCATCTCGAGACTGTGGCTATTATTTTACTGGATCTTATTTGCATGCCTTTGCAGTATGATGACTCTTTCAAAGTCCAAACAATGCGACTTTGGTCATATATTAACCACTTACTCAAGCATACGAAATTGTGAATATTTTTATAAAATTAAGTTGATTTAAAACATTTGTCTATAGCTTTTACTTTTATAATTTTTCTCTGTACACGACAAATTTCACAGAACCCTTATCCTATCAGGATTCTGCTTTCTTAAAATTGCCAAAATTTCCTTAAACTCTTCTTTTTTCCCAAAACCAATTAAACGCTGAATCGCCATTTGAACATAGTCTAAACCATAGCGAAATAAACTCATTGAGAGTCGTCCATGCTTCTTTATTTTTATCGCTTTTTTTTGATTATGTTGCCATTCACCCGTTAAGTAACACCAACAGAAGCTTATAGCTAACACCGCAATCAATTTTTTCACTCGTCTAGGGTCTGTCAAGCGCGTATTTTCAAGATTAAACCCGCGTCCTTTGAGACAACTGAATAAGGTTTCAATTTCCCAGCGTAATGCATAATCCTGAATAGCATTGGCATTAAACTGAGGAGAAACGACGAGTAAAAGCTCTCCATTTTCTAACTGTAGTGCACTTATATATAGTTTCACCCGACCAACCAAAATCCGTCGTTTACGACATTCAATTTGACCAACTTTAAGATGGCGAAATAAATCACTAATTTTATGATTCTTTCCTAAATGATTGGTGACAATGAAGTTTTTTTAACACGAATGCAGAAGTTGATGTCTTGTTCAATTAACCATGTAAACCACTGCTCACCGATAAACTCTCTGTCTGCGAACACATTCACAATACGGTCTTTACCAAAAATGGCTATAAAGCGTTGAATCAAAGCAATACGCTCTTTCGTATCTGAATTTCCACGTTTATTAAGCAATGTCCAAAGGATAGGTATCGCTATTCCACGATAAACGATTGCGAGCATCAGGATATTAATATTTCGTTTTCCCCATTTCCAATTGGTTCTATCTAAAGTCAGTTGCACTTTGTCGAATGAAAACATATTGAAAATCAACTGAGAAATTTGACGATAATCAAAATACTGACCTGCAAAGAAGCGCTGCATACGTCGATAAAATGATTGTGGTAAGCACTTGATGGGCAAGGCTTTAGATGCAGAAGAAAGATTACATGTTTGCTTTAAAATGATCACAAGCATGATGAGCGCAAAGCACTTTAAATGTGACTTGTTCCATTTTAGAGATTTGTTTAAGATAAGATATAACTCATTGAGATGTGTCATAGTATTCGTCGTTAGAAAACAATTATTGTGACATTATTTCAATGAGTTATCTATTTTTGTCGTGTACAGAGATAATT
>NZ_AMSS01000063.1 GCF_000313935.1 Acinetobacter sp. WC-141
CTGTAGCGACCCTTTGCCGTGAACACGGCATGAGTAATGCTACCTTTTATAAATGGCGTGCCAAATATGGTGGTATGGATACATCATTAATGGCTCGACTGAAAGAGCTAGAAGCCGAAAATACCAGACTTAAAAAGATGTATGCGGAAGAGCGATTAAAGGCCGAAATCATCCAGGAAGCGATGGCAAAAAAGTGGTAAAGCCATCTTGCCGGCGTAAGATGGCACAACAGGCAGTTGCCCAGCATGCCATTAGTATTCGTTTGGCTTGTAAAGCATTTGGCATTAGTGAAACCTGCTACCGCTATCAAGCCAAACTCAGCGATGACAATGCACTCATTGCTGAACAGCTCATTGAACTCACTGAGGAAAATTCCGATTGGGGCTTTGGTTTGTGCTTCTCGTATTTACGGCATGTTGAGAGTTGCTGCTGGAATCACAAGCGGGTTTACCGCATTTACTGTGAGTTGGCACTGAATCTGCGTATTAAACCGAGAAGAAGACTAAAACGGCATGCGCCTGAACCATTGAAAGAACCAATCCGAGAAAATCAGGTTTGGTCATTAGATTTTATGCATGATCAGCTTTCCGATGGTCGCAAGTTTCGATTATTGAATGTGATTGATGATTACCGCCGCGAAGGCCTAGCCATTGAAGCAGGGTTCTCATTGCCCACAATCAGGGTTATTCGTACGTTGAATCAATTGCTGGAGTGGAGAGAAAAACCGTTAGTGATCCGATGCGATAATGGTCCCGAATTTATCAGTCACGAATTTGTGCGCTGGGCTACTGAGCACGGTATTCGTATTGAATATATTCAACCGGGTAAGCCACAGCAGAATGCGTATATTGAACGCTATAATCGGACCATACGTTATAGTTGGCTGAGCAAGCATTTATTTGATACTTTGGATGAAGTACAAGATTATGCAACAAACTGGTTGTGGCATTACAACCATGAAAGACCACATCAAGCTAACAAAGGAAAGCCACCTCTAATGGCTGCTTAACCTCTACTTTTAACTTCGGTTATTTATGGGAGGATTACCCATCAACTTCACCTTTTAAAATAGGTAAAGAGAATAATAAGATATTTCCATAAAGCTTTGCTTTTCTAGGAGTCGTTACAGCAGAACCAAAATATCTTATAAATTTACTTGCATAATCATTTGCTTCATTTTGAGAAAGCTCTATATCAGCAACTTTGAGTGCTTCATCTACCCCTTGAAAGCAAAATTTAATTAATACAGATTGATCAATAAGTGGTAAATGTAAAGGAACTTGTATAATTTTCTCTAAAAAAGCTTCGCCAGCATTATTAGAAGAATTGGCGTAACGATCCTGTAATGAAGAAGCGACTATATCCTTATCAAAAGCTAAAATATATGCGGTATGCTTAAAGTCAGCAGTAAGCTTTACGAGCCTAAAAAGAGCATGTATTTCGGATTTTTCTAATCTATCCACATCATCAATTAAAATTAAAACTCTCTTCTGCGCTTTCTCTAATTCACATTCAATTCGCTCTTTCAGCTTTTGTAACTCTAGACTTGGTATAAAACTACTGATTGCCTGCCCCACCTCAGCAGCTCCAAATATACTAGTAATTGCAGGTGCTAAAGATTTAACAGCATCTTTGGCTTTATCTGTTTTCGTGATAAGTTCGACTTCAATAGCATGAGCAATGTCTAGGAAGAAAGCCTTTAGCAACTCTTCTTCTGTTCCAAAACGCCACGGATTAAATTTTATACATAGAATATTTTGATTATCAGTTAAAGACTCTTCAATGAAGTTTAAAACAGATGTTTTACCATTTCCCCAAGCTCCATATAGCCCTATTACTATACTAGAGGTGTCATTTCTATTTGCTATAACTTCCGCTATTCTCTTAGAAAATAGCCAACGATTAAATTTATCATCCTTATGTTTAAATACAGGAGAGTCAGATGTGTAATTATCGGTCATAAAGTGCTCTCATTTATTTTTAAAATGTATTATTAACAAGAAACTCCCATCTATACAAAGTCTTGTTCTATTGAAACCTCACATAAATGTTTATATCTACCCCTAATCCATGAAATGAAGAAAGGAGGTGATAAACTGCCCCACATATGGAGCAATCAACTAAGAAGAACTAAAAATACTAATGATATACGCTGAATTATCAGGAGACTTTCCCTTGGGAGATTCTAGGCAGCCAACTTATAAAAGTCTTCGGCCATTTGATTTGGTGTCTTAAAACCCAAACCCTTTTGAATTCTTCGATGATTATAAAATAACTCAATGTATTTTATAATATCTGCTTTGGCTTCTTCTCTGGTTTGATAGTTGTAATGATGCACTAACTCATTTTTCAGTATTCCCCAAAAGCTTTCAATCGGTGCATTATCGTAAC
>NZ_AMSS01000064.1 GCF_000313935.1 Acinetobacter sp. WC-141
AGACATCACAGAAGCCATGAGCTTTCCCTGAGATGTGGAAAGGTCAAACTGCAAACCTGTTTGTGCCACCAGAGATACCCCGAAATGCCCAAGATTGTTGACGCTCACTTAATATTGACCAGCGATGCTCGTTGAATATTGACCAGGCATTTAAGCAATGTAGCGTACTACACTGCTGTGGATAAATCGATCAATTGCTGTTGCTTTTTCTTCACTGATCGACGGTTAAAATAACTCTCCTTTCTCTGCTTCTCGTTTCTTTATACGCTGCTTGGCTTCCTCCGTGCTTTGCTTAAAACGATAGGATTCATTACCCGTTTCGATGATATGGCAATGATGAGTCAGTCGATCCAGCAGTGCAGTCGTCAACTTAGCATCACCAAATACATTGCTCCATTCCGAGAAGCTCAAGTTCGTCGTAATGATAGGGGTCGTCTCAGGAAACGGAAAATATAGCACGCTAAGGTTTTTCAATTGCGCGCAATGGCCTAAATTTTCCACCACCTATCTTGGCTTTGCTT
>NZ_AMSS01000065.1 GCF_000313935.1 Acinetobacter sp. WC-141
ATGGCAGAGTAAAACTTGAAGTGCGACATAAACCACCTAATTAATTTAAAGGGTTTATGGAGTATATAAAATTGTCATACCATCATCTTAACTTTGAAGATCGTACTGCATTAATGCTTGAGTCAAGAAAAGAAGGCTTTTCAGCCAGAAAATTTGCTGAACTCATTAAAAGACATCCTAGTACGATCTATCGTGAGCTTAAAAGAAATAGCATCAATGACGTTTATCAAGCTCGATATGCTTCTGATAACACCTTCGCTAGACGTAGACGTGGTCACAGAAAACTCAAAATCGATTCAATCCTCTGGAAATTTATTGTTGAAGCGATCCGTTGTTTATGGTCTCCTCAGCAAATAGCAAAGCGTTTAAAGACATTTCCTGATTTGGATCAAACAATGAATGTAAGCCATACAACGATTTATTCAACGATACGAGCATTACCAAAGGGTGAGTTGAAAAAAGACTTATTATCCTGTCTGCGTCATGAAAATAAAAAGCGAAAAGCTAACGGTGAACCTAAAAAAGATTCTATATTACAGGATATTAAAACTATTCATGAGCGCCCAGCCGAAGTTCAAGAAAGAAAAATACCGGGTCATTGGGAAGCTGATTTAATTAAAGGTAAAGACAATAAAAGTTCGATAGCAACACTTATTGAACGAAATACACGGCTCTGTATCTTGGCAACATTACCTGATGCAAAGGCAGAATCAGTGCGCAAGGCTTTAACTGAAGCTCTGAAATATTTACCTGCAGAACTGCGTAAAACGTTGACCTATGACCGTGGACGCGAGATGTCAGAACATAAAATACTCGAAGAAGATTTAGGCATAGATGTATATTTCTGTGACCCACATTCACCTTGGCAAAAAGGCACATGCGAAAATATGAATGGTTTAATTAGGCAATATTTACCTAAAGGGATTGATTTAAATCAGGCAGATCAGCATTATTTAAATCAAGTTGCCATGTCACTGAATACTCGTCCTAGAAAGGCGTTAGATTGGCTTACACCATTAGAGAAATTTGCTCAGCTTGTTGATTATCATATGGCTTTTGAAACTGTCGCACCTCATGTTTGAATTCGCCCAGTATAAGAAGAATAGATGCTAGTGATAAATAAGTATTCACTGTATTAAAGCTTTTAATAAATTTCAGGATATCCATAGTAAATCAGCGTTTATTTTATGTTACAAAATGAATAAATTTATAATACACGTAATTTAAGAATAAATGTTCTTAAAGATAGATTTTTAATCTATCTTTGATTGAAAAATAAACGTTTAGTTTGTGATATATAATCTAATAGACTAATTAATTAGATTATATTTTTATAATTTAATCACTATATCCAATGCGTTTAAGAAATTTTTGAATAACTTCAAAAGCAGCGTGTTCGAGGCTATGAGCATATTGCTGATTTTCTTCGCGAAGTTTTGAAATTGAAATGTTGGCATGGCGAAGTTCACACGTATGACCAATTAACCATTTTTCAAAATGATCTTCAGTGGTTTCAATGTGGAACTGCAAAGCAAGAATATTATTGCCGACTTCGAATGCTTGATTAGTATAAATATCAGAGCTTGCTAAGAGCACCGCATTTTCAGGAAGATCGAAAGTGTCACCATGCCAATGTAAAACATGCACATTATTAAGCAAACCAGATAAAACCTGATTAGCGCGAAGGCTTAAGCTCAGTGGTCCCCAGCCAATTTCTTTTTGATGTCCAGCATATACTTTAGCGCCAAGTGCATGAGCAATAAGCTGTGCACCTAGGCAAATGCCAAGTGTAGGTTTGTCAGCTGCTAAGCGTTGTTTGAGTAAAGCGATTTCATCTTTTAAGAATGGATAATCATCAGTTTCATAAACTCCGATTGGGCCACCTAAAATAATGGTTAAACCTTCATGTGCAAAAGCAGGGGTTAAATCATCAACACCTGCCTCGAAATAACGGACGCGAAATCCGAGTTGATAAAAGACATCTTCTAATGAACCTAAGTCTTCGAAAGCGAGATGCTGAATGGCATAAATAGTTTTTGGGAAGGCGTTTGTTGTGTTCATACAAATGATTCATAGAAGATCAATAGGTGGAGTATAGCGATAAATATAAAGAAGAGAATATCTGTATAAATCGCCAATACTCGAAAATTGATATTTTTCGTTAAGATGATGTTGTTATGCAAAAGATTATCTATTTTTGAATAAATGTCTTTGCATATTGCACTGTTTAAAATAATAGCTTTTGAGTTTCTTCATGATCTATGTTTGAAAGTTGGTGTTCATCTTTTAAATTAACTCCTGAAAACCCAAGCTGTTTTGATTTTTTCATTAATGCCATTAAGCGTTGTACCGCAACCGGAATACTAAGACCTGCTGAGCGAACATTAGAAATACAATTACGTTTGGCATCGAGGCAGCCTGAATAGGCATTCCATGTGTAGTAAATTCCCATACTGTCAGGTGAACTTAAACCAGGGCGCTCTCCAATGAGCATAACCAACATGGATGCCTTAAAGATTTCAGCAACTTCATCACCTAAGGCAACCCGACTGCCTGTTGCTAGTGCAATTGGTGCAAGACACCAGTTTTCTTGCTGAACTTGTTCACTTAGCGCGGTAATGAATGGGATGGCATTCGCTTCAATCGCTCTTGCAGAGAGTCCATCACCGACCACAACACAAACATCGTATGGCTTCGGATTTTCTGTATATTCCTTTATTAACGCATCTTTTGATGGGGTTGAAAGCTGACGTCCTAAATCAGGACGTTTAAGATAAATTTCCTTATTAGGGGCGTTGCTTTGGACATGAAGACTTTGCAGCTGTCTTTGCGCTAATTGCTCAGATAAATAGGAAACATCCATATCTTGATAAACCGCATCTTTTGCCTGTGCGTGAGACAACTGGAACTCAAGTAAGGCTCGTGTTGGGATACTGCAACCTGCACGACCCAGAGCAATACGGGCATCAGTAAACTGTTTAAGTTTTTCCCACTGGTCTTGGTGGGTAGAAGATGGATATTGAATATCAGGATTCAGTTTCATGGCGTTCTCCCTAGTTCATGAGCAGACGAGAGAATTGGTCAGGCATGTGGTCTGCCCAACATATTTGAGAGTTTTGCTGTTTAAAAATACCTTGTTGTTCAAGCCAAGCTGAAAACTCTGGGGCGGGTTTTAAACCTAGGAGTTGTCTTAAATAGAGGGCATCATGGAACGAGGTCGTTTGATAATTGAGCATGACATCGTCTGAGCCCGGAATTCCCATAATAAAGTTAATGCCCGCGGCGCCAAATAGGGTAAGCAGAACATCCATATCATTTTGGTCAGCATCGGCATGATTGGTGTAGCAAATGTCGCAGCCCATCGGTACACCAAGCAACTTGCCACAGAAATGGTCTTCTAGTCCCGCACGTATAATTTGTTTGCCGTTAAAAAGGTACTCTGGGCCAATAAAACCGACCACAGTATTCACTAAAAGCGGATTATATTTTCGGGCCACTGCATAGGCACGAGTTTCCAGTGTTTGCTGGTCAACGCCGTGATGGGCATTGCTGGATAATGCACTACCTTGTCCAGTTTCGAAGTACATGACGTTTTGCCCAATGGTTCCGCGCTGGAGTGCGAGCGTAGCTTCATATCCTTCTTGTAATAAATCGAGTGATATTCCAAAACCTTCGTTAGCCAGTTGTGTACCAGCAATCGATTGAAACATTAAATCAATCGGCACATTTTTTTCAGCGAGTTGAATACCTGAGCTGATATGGGTGAGTACACAAGATTGCGTTGGAATTTGATATTCCTGAATGACATGATCAAGTAATTTTAGTAGCTCTGACAAATTATGTAAGTTATCTGTCGCAGGATTAATTCCAATCACAGCGTCACCATTGCCATACATCAAACCATCTAAAATACTGGCGGAAATACCAAGTACATCATCGGTCGGGTGGTTCGGTTGTAAACGGGTAGAAAGATGACCTTTTAAACCAATCGTGTTGCGAAACTGAGTCACTACTTCACATTTACTGGCGACATAAATCAAATCTTGATTGCGCATAATTTTGCTTACAGCAGCCACCATTTCTGGAGTTAAACCCGATGCTAATGCTTTTAAGCTTTGTGCAGTTGCTTCTTCTCCAAGTAACCAATTCCGAAAATCGCCTACAGTAAAGTGTGAAATAGGGGCAAAGGCAGCCAGATCATGTTCATCAATAATCAGTCGTGTAATTTCATCAGTTTCGTAATCGACCACAACTTCGTTCAAAAAGGTTTTAAGTGGTACATCGGCCAGTGTCATTTGTGCCGCAACATGTTCGGTTGCGTCTCTGGCCGCTACACCTGCTAATTCATCGCCAGAACGTAGCGGTGTAGCTTTTGCCATCAAGGTCTTCAAGTCAGCAAAGTGATACTGTTGATTGGCGACAATATTGCGATAACTCATATTTGCATCCTTTTGTTTATAGTTCTTGTTCTGCGGCTTTAATATTTGCAAACTCTTCTTCTGGCGTACCTTTAACTAAATGATAGCGGCTGTAGAATAAAAAGTAAGCAATAAACACGACGTAAATAGTGGCAGCAATGAACCATACTTTCGGATTAACAACAAAGCCTGCGATCACAGCAGCCACTGCTAAAACCAATGCAATGCTTGAAGTAACGATACCTCCAGGAGTTCTATAAGGACGAGGCATGTCGGGTTTAGATAGGCGGAGTTTGATGTGGGATAAGAGAATCAACACATAAGAAATGGTTGCACCAAAAACGGCAATTAAAATCAGCGAATCGCCTTCTTTGGTGAGTGAGAGCAAGAACCCAATAATGCCCGGAATAATAATTGCGAGATAAGGGGCTTTATTTTTATTGGTTAAAGAGAGTGAAGTAGGTAAGTAACCAGCACGAGAGAGTGCAAAGATTTGACGTGAATAGGCATAGATAATTGAAAAGAAACTCGCGATTAAACCTGCTAAACCAACAAAATTTACAAAAGTCGCAAGCCAAGTGTTGGTGCCATAAACTTTAACCAGAGCATCGACGAGGGGAGCGCCTGAGTTTTGTAAAGTGCTCGCACCTGCTGCGCCTGCACCCAAGAATAAAATAAGCATAGCAAACGCCGTTAATATGAGCATTGCACCGATTAAACCGCGCGGAAGTGATTTGGCTGGATCTTTGGCTTCTTCGGCTGCTAAAGGCACACCTTCAACTGCAAGGAAAAACCAGATTGCAAAAGGAACAGCGGCCCAGATGCCTAAATAACCATGAGGTAGAAAACGACTTGCACCAGTTGCGGTACCGACTGGAATATCTAACAAATTTTGTGCATTAAAATGTGGAATCATTGCCACAATAAACACAACCAGAGCAACAGCTGCGATAAGTGTAATTGCGAACATAATTTTTAAGGCTTCTCCGGCACCTTTAAGATGTATGCCCATAAAAATGGCGTAGCAGGTGAGATAAATCATCCAGCCATTAATACCAAATAAAGATTCGCAATAACCACCAATAAATACGGCAATCGCCGCAGGGGCAATCGCGTATTCAATTAAAATAGCTGTCCCTGTTAAATAGCCACCAAAAGGGCCAAAGGCAGCACGTGCAAAACTATAACCGCCACCTGCTGTCGGCATCATGGTGGACATTTCTGACATAGAAAGACATAGGCATAGGTACATCAAGGCAGCGAGTGCTGTAGCAATAAACATGCCGCCCCAACCACCTTGAGCAATACCAAAGTTCCAACCCGCAAAGTCGCCGGATATCACATAAGCTACGCCTAAACCGATCAGGAGTAACCAACCCACAGTACCTTGTTTAAGTTGACGTTGAGCAAAATATTCTGCTGATGAGACTTCTGTGCCTGAAGAAATGACGGAAGCTGTTTCTGGTTGATTCATACAATACTCCTGCGAGTGGGTTTGTATGAATCAATGCAAAAGCAATGCCTAAATGAAGCACTTTAGAGAGTAGATGGAGCTTTTTTATTCTAAATGATAAAAATTCAAGTTTATCTGCACCAAACAAAGAAGCCAGCAATGTAAATTACTGGCTTCTTATGTGATTAGTCATCTTACTTCTTTCAAGTGTTGATAGTTTGGTATCAACTTGGTGCAAAACTTAGAAGAAGCCCATTGGTTTAGTTGAATAACTCACCAACAAGTTTTTAGTTTGTTGATAATGATCTAGCATCATCTTATGGTTTTCGCGGCCAATACCAGACTTCTTATAACCCCCAAATGCAGCATGTGCAGGGTAGATGTTATAGCAGTTTGTCCAGACACGACCTGCTTCAATAGCGCGACCGGCACGGTAAGAAATATGGGCTGAACGTGACCATACACCTGCACCTAAACCATACATGGTGTCATTGGCAATTTTAATTGCATCGTCAAAGTCTTTGAACGTTGTTACAGCAAGTACAGGTCCAAAAATTTCTTCTTGGAAAACTTGCATGCTGTTGTGACCTTTAAAAATAGTCGGATCAACATAGTAACCATCGCCTACTTCTTTACGGCCGTTACCACCAAGTAAGAGTTCTGCACCTTCTTCACGACCTGTGTTAATACAACGTAAGATTTTCTCTTGTTGTTGTAGAGATGCTTGAGCACCAATCATCGTTTCAGTATCGAGTGGATGACCAGTCTTAATACGTTTTACGCGCTCGACTGCCATCTCTAAGAACTGATCAGCAATGCTTTCTTGTACTAAAGCACGAGAAGGGCAAGTACATACTTCACCTTGGTTTAAGGCAAACATGGCAAAACCTTCAAGCGTTTTTTCTAAGAAGTCATCTTCTTTATCCATGATGTCTTCAAAGAAAAGGTTCGGTGACTTACCGCCAAGTTCTAAGGTAACTGGAATAATATTTTCAGTCGCATATTGCATCACCATTTGTCCAGTTTGAGTTGAACCTGTGAACGCGATTTTTGCAATACGTGGGTTTGTCGCTAACGGACGGCCGACTTCTGAACCGAAACCATTGACAATATTAAGTACACCCGGCGGTAAAATATCTTGGATGAGCTCAGCAACCAGCAAAATACCCACTGGCGTTTGTTCAGCTGGTTTAATCACAACACAGTTACCAGCAGCTAAAGCAGGTGCCAGTTTCCATGCTGCCATTAAAATTGGGAAGTTCCATGGAATGATTTGACCAACTACACCGAGTGGTTCGTGGAAATGATACGCAATGGTATCTTCATCAATTTCAGAGATACCACCTTCTTGAGCACGAATACATCCTGCGAAATAACGGAAATGGTCAATCGCAAGTGGAAGGTCAGCTGCTAAAGTTTCACGGACTGCTTTACCGTTATCCCAAGTTTCTGCAACAGCAAGCATTTCAAGATTTGCTTCTAAACGATCAGCAATTTTTAAAAGTATATTTGAGCGTACCGTTGGTGAGGCTTTATTCCATGTTGCTTTTGCTTTGTGTGCTGCATCTAGAGCGAGTTCGATATCTTCGGCACTAGAGCGTGGAATACGTGTAAAAGCTTTTCCGTCAACAGGAGATACATTGTCAAAATATGCACCTTTTACAGGTGCTACCCATTCACCGCCAATAAAATTTTCATATTGTGATTTGAATTGTACTTTTGAGTCTGGTTGATTTGGATCGATATAGCGCATATAAATATTCCTTTGCTTTTTAGGACTAAAGACTAACAAGAACCCTGTCAGTAGGTACTTTCGTACTTTGTATAATTAGGATATAAAGAAGAAGGTTGGAGAAAGGTTGGAATAGAAATGTGGATATATAAGGAATTTACAAATGTTCACAAAAAAGGATTTATTGCAGCAACGGACGTTGATTGATCAACTGCGTACGCAAAATAGTCTCTCTCCTCAAAATGCTGCCAAACTGGGTCAAAGTATTGCAAGTTCATGGGAACGATCAGCCTCTGCTGCGATTCCTAAAGAGCGTTTTGCTGCCCCCTTAGTCGACAAAAAATCTGCTTCACAAAATGCTTTAGATCTGGCGCTCAGCCAGTGTGCCGACGACTTACGTCATATTGCAGAGCAATCTTCAATGGTAATTGCTGTTGGTGATATTGGCAGTACGATTATCTGGACCGCATCCAGTGCTCAAATGCAAAGTGCTGCCGAACGTGTACATTTTGTGCAGGGTGGTCAATGGCGTGAAGAATTTGTGGGTACCAATGCCTTGGCTTTATCTTTAAAAACTCAACAATCAAGCTGTGTTTTTTCAAATGAACATTATATGGAATCGATTCATGAGTGGGTGTGTTATGCCGCGCCGATTATCGATCCATACTCAAAACAAACTCTTGGCGTTGTTGACTTATCAACCACTTGGAAGAACCATAATAGTTTAGGAATATTAGCTGCCGAACGTTGTGCATCCATTATTCAGTCTGCTTTGTTAGAGCAGCAGCGCCAGCAATTACATATTCGTGCTTTTTCGACGCCACAAGTTAAATTTAATGGCAAAAGCTTGTTATTAACACCGCGTCAAATTGAAATTTTAACTATATTGGCTTTATGTCCACATGGCTTAACTTTAGAGCATCTTTATCAGGCGCTCTATGGCGAACGTAAAGTCAGTATGGGTACGCTTAAAGCTGAAATGTCTCAACTTCGGGATATTTTGGGTGGTTTACTTGGTTCACGTCCATATCGTTTGCTGGTGCATGTTGAAGCTGATTTTTTACAAGCTGAACAAGCACTTGATGCCGGATATGCAGCCTCGGCTTTGCAGCTTTACACAGGCGTATTTCTGGCAAAAACGGAAAGCCCATTTTTATGCGCATGGCGTGACTGCCTCGAATCACGTTTAAGTGATGCAATTTTTAAAACACAAGAAACGGATTTATTACTTAAGCATTTGGCTCATTTCCCTGAAGCAATTGATGCGGTAGAGCGTCTTATGGAGTTAGTACCGAGCGACCATCCTGCGCATCAACTACTGGTGAAATATCTTGATTCACCTAAGCTCAGTTAAGTGATTTTTTGATCCAGCCACTGAAATAATTGTTGATAGACTTGTTCTCGTACTGGCTGGGCTGAAAGGACTAAATCATGCAACCCATTGTGAATAGAGACAACAGAGACATCGCCTTTGATTTTTTTACCAAATTTCGCAATGTCTTTAACGTCTAAAATTACATCGCTTTGAGTCGCATCTGCTCCCCATTTTTTAGGGTTTTTAGTCTGATGAGAATGCATAATCAGGGCGGGAACATTGAGTTTAACACCGCGATGTATTTCTTTTTGTGCTGTATGAATTGCATGTAGAAAGCTGAGTTGAACTGTAGGGGCAGAGGTAGGTTTCCAGTCCAGATTAAAGTCCCATTCGCCCTTAAGCTGTTTGTGAAGGCTCGCGGTGTACCATTTGTTCAGTTGGCTTGGGAATTTAACTTTTGGCAGATATTTTCCTACTCGGCTGAGCACTGGAATACCAAATTTCTTCTCGACTAAGCTCAAATTAAAATCGTAAAATGGGCTGTTTGCCCAAAGTGCTTTAATCAGAGGATGGTTTGGGTTATGGGCAGCATAAAGCGTTGCCGTCAAACCGCCAGTCGAATGCCCTGCAAGTAAAACTTGGGTGTGCTGTTCTTTGGCAATAATCTCTAATGCTTGAGTAATTTCGGCATCGTATTCATTTAAATCAAGCACATTATAGAAAATTTGATGGGGTAGCTTTGAACGGCCGTATTTTCTTAAATCCAAGGCATAGAAGTCATAACCATGCGCGTTGAATTGTTCAGCCATTTCAGTTTGAAAAAAATAATCTAAAAAGCCATGAATATAAAGCACAGCTTTTTGAGTAGATTGAGCAGCTTTTTTACGCACTAAGGTGGCTACCACTTTACCTTCATAATCATCAGGAAAGTTGAGTGTGAGCTGTTCGTAGCCAGTACCTAAAATATCTGGAACATAAGTTTGATTAGCTGAAGATGTATTCATTTTTATCGAGCTATTGTAATTAAGACATGCAGAGTATCCTTCAATGAAATGGGCGAATTGTCAATCAGGTTTAGAGAGGGTTGGAATATAGGTTCTAAAAAAAGGGAATACCGCTGGAGCTAAGTATTCCCCAAAAAAGTAAGTCAACGGTCGGAGGGATTTGACTTACTAGAGGGATATGCCATTACATCAGTATTAAAGTGCTGCTTTAAAAATCTCCACAACTTGTGCATGATTTGCTTTACGAGGGTTGGTGAGCATACACGCATCTTTTTGAGCGTTATCGGCCATGACAGCTAGGTCTTCAGTTTTTACACCAAGCTCGGTTAAACCAGATGGAATACCAATTGATGAAGACAGTTTACGAATGGCATCAATAGCAGCATAGGCAGCTTCCATCACTGTTAACCCGTGAGTTCTTACACCCATTAACTCCGCGATTTTTGCGTAGCGATCTGGGCAAGCAATTAAGTTAAATTCGCATACATGAGGTAACAAGATTGCATTACATACGCCGTGAGGAAGGTTATAGAAACCGCCCAACTGGTGCGCCATTGCGTGAACATAACCTAAAGATGCGTTGTTAAATGCCATGCCAGCCAAGTATTGTGCATAGCTCATCGCATCACGCGCTTCGATGTTTTCACCATTTGCGACAGCAGGTTGTAACCACTGACTAATCATGGTGATTGCTTTTTCTGCACACGCATCGGTAATTGGATTTGCCGCGGTAGACACATATGCTTCAACCGCATGAGTTAACGCGTCCATACCTGTTGCCGCTGTTAAACCAGCTGGTTTTGCAATCATGAGTTTCGGGTCATCAATGGCAATAAGAGGGGTACAACGCCAGTCAACAATCGCCATTTTTACGTGAGTGTCTGTATTGGTAATAATACAGAAACGGGTCATTTCAGATGCAGTACCGGCTGTTGTGTTCACTGCAATGAGCGGTGTCATTGGCACTTTACTTTTATCAATACCTTCATAGTCACGAATATGACCACCACCAGCAGTGACTAAACCAATCCCTTTTGCACAGTCATGAGATGAACCGCCACCTAGAGAGACAATAAAGTCACAGCCATTTTCGTTATAGGCATTTACGCCATTATGGACATTAATATCAGTTGGGTTAGGTTCAGCACCCGGAAAAATATGGCTCGCAACGCCTGCTTCTGTTAAATAGTTCGCAATAAGATCTGCGACACCGAATTTAAATAAGCCTTCATCGGTCACAATTAATGCTTTTTTTGCACCTAAATTTTGTGCCTTTGTACCAATTTCTTTGGCGCATCCTGGTCCAAAGAGTGATACACAAGGAATATAAAAACCGTTTGTTTGATCTGCAATATTTTTAAAAGCCATGGAGTGATTCCTTCTTCCATAAATCCATTGTTTGTTATTACAGGTGAGCCTCACCATGGCCTTAGTATTGTGATGTGAAGATTATTTTCCTACCTACCAAAAACCTACCAAATATTATTTTGTTTTTAGTTATTGATTTATAATGATTTTACAGAAATTCTGGCGCATTCATTTAATTTTTTCGGGAAAGTCGTTAAGCTATGGGCTGTTGAAGATGTACTTATGAGATTATGAAACAGGAAACTGCGCTTAAACTGCTTAAAGCAGGTGAAAATGTCTTTTTAACCGGTTCGGCTGGTGCAGGGAAAACCTATACACTTAATCAGTACATCCAATACCTAAAAGCACGTAAAGTGCCTGTGGCTATTACGGCATCTACAGGTATTGCTGCAACACATATGAATGGTATGACTATTCATACATGGGCAGGCATCGGCATTAAAGATCAGTTAACTGACGATGACCTAAAACGTATGAAAGAGCGTAAATATCTCAAGGAACATCTTGAAAATGCGCAAGTTCTCGTCATCGATGAAATCTCGATGTTGCATGCGAAGCAGCTTAATCTGGTCAATCAGGTTTTAAAATATTTTAAAGAAAGTGATGAAGCTTTTGGCGGTATTCAAGTCATTGTGGCTGGAGATTTCTTTCAGTTGCCACCTGTTGGGCGTAATAGTGAAGCCAACCGTGACAAGTTCTGTTTTATGTCTGATGCATGGGTCGAAGCCAAATTTCGCGTATGTTATTTAACAGAACAACACCGTCAAGATGATGAAATTCTAAATCAGATTTTAAATGCCATTCGTGCGCAGAATATTCAATCAGATCATTTACACGCATTACGTCAATCACGCTCGCATGATATTGGTGAGACCTTTACTCGTCTTTATACGCACAATATGGATGTCGACAATATCAATTATCAGCACTTAAATGAAATTGATAATGAAGGGCATCAATTTAATGCAGTTTTAGATGGTAATGAAAAATTACTAGAAACTTTGAAATCTTCAGTTCGTGCTCCAGAAGAACTCACACTGAAAAAGCATGCGAAAGTCATGTTTGTTAAAAACAACTTTGATATGGGATATATCAACGGAAGTTTAGGTGAAGTCATTGGCTTTGAAGAAGATGATGAAAATGGTTTGCTGCCAAAGGTAAAACTAACTGATGGCACCACTTTGCTGGTTGCTCCTGAAACATGGTCAGTTGAAAACGAAGCAGGCAAAGTGATTGCAAGTTTTCAACAAATTCCGCTTCGTTTGGCGTGGGCAATTACCATTCATAAAAGCCAAGGCATGACTTTAGAAGCTGCCGAAATTAACCTCACGAATACCTTTGAAAAAGGTCAAGGTTATGTGGCATTGTCACGCTTAAAATCTTTAACTGGTCTAAAGTTACTAGGGATTAACGAGCAAGCTTTAGAGTTAGATAGTTTAGCTGTAAAAGCTGATCGTCGTTTCCAAGAACTTTCTAAAGAAGCTGAAGACAACTTTGCAGATGTAGATTTAACTGCTCAGCATAAAGCCTTTATTCGTCACTGTGGCGGCACCTTAAATGAAACTGAGATTTCTCGTAATGAGAAGAAGCTCGCAAAAGGTGGAAAGCAAAATTACGCTACGGCAACGCTAGACGAGACACGTGCGTTGTTTGAAGAAGGCTACGAAATTGAAGACATCGCGCATGAACGTGGTCTCACACCAGCAACGATCATTAATCATTTGGCTCGACTTCATAAAGAACAAAAGCTGGATATTTCGGTTGCCCACCCAGGTGAAGAAGTTGTCGAAGAAATTCGTAAAATTTATAAGAAGCTGAAAAAACGTCAAAATCCAGATCATTTTTCTGATGATGGTTCGATCAAACTAAGACCAATCGTTGAAGCAACCAGTCCTCGAATGGGATATGATCAGGTTCGATTAGCTTTATTATTTATTGAGTAAAGTTTAATTAGCTTAATGACTTATTATATAAATTGAGGTGGCTATGCCGCACGTGATAGTTGATTATTCAGAAAACTTAACTGGATTAAACGCAAAACAATTACTTGAAGAAATTAATACCACACTCATTGAAACAGAGTTGTTTAGCCCGGAAGACATCAAAAGCCGTGCGCGTAAAGATGATGTTTTTCTGATTGGCTTAGGCGTTGATCAAGCCTATATTCATGTAAAAGCCTATATTTTGTCTGGAAGAACTGCTGAACAAAAACAGCTAATGGGTGATCAGCTCTTAACGGCGCTCAGCAATAAAAAATACCTACCACAAGAGTTTAATAAAGAAATTCAATTGTGTGTTGAGCTGATCGACATGCCAAGAGACGATTATTTTAAGCAAGTTATATAGGTCTAAAAAGCGCAATTTCGATCAAGAATAGAGATCAGCACTATGTAAAAGTAGTGCTATCGAATGAACAGACATAAATGTATGGCTGTATATACACAAAAGCTGCAACTGGTTTGCGATTATATTCAAAGACATTTAGATGAAGATTTAGATGTTGATCGATTGAGCCAGATTGTGGCCTTATCTAAGTTTCATTTTCATCGTATTTTTGCCATTCATATTGGCCTAAATGTGATGAAATTTATTCAACTTTCTCGATTAAAACGAGCCTCTTTTCAACTGGCTTTTGAACCCGATCTCAAGATTATTGATATTGCATTACAAGCCGGGTTTGATAGTCCAGAGGCATTTACTCGTGCATTTAAGCGTTCATTTGATCAAACTCCTCGGGCTTTTAGAGATAAACCGGACTGGGAATCTTGGCACCAGAAGTTTGTTTTTACGATTCCGAAAAGTGAGCTAAAAATGAATGTAAATATTGTTGAGCGACCTGCTGAAAAGATTGCCTATCTATCGCATTTAGGAAGTTCTGATAAAATCTTGGAAACAGCTGCGCAGTTTATTGCCTGGCGTAAAGAAACAGGTTTATCAACTGTGACCAAGTCTAAAACTTATGGTATTCCGTTTGCTGACCCCTATCAGACACCACCTGACGAGTTTCGGTTTGATATTGCAGGTTCAATTGAAAAAGCTGTACCTGAAAATAGTTACGGTGTACAGACAGGTGAAATTCCTGCGGGGCGTTATGCAACCGTAAGACATTTTGGCAGCCATGACCAGATTAAAGATAGCGTCTATTACATCTTTAGAAACTGGTTACCTGAGCAACCAGAAGAAGCAGGGGATTATCCGGTTTTCTTTCACTATCACAACTTTGTGCACGAAGTGAAAGAGTGTGATCTTATTACAGATATCTACTTACTTTTAAAGTGAGTGTAGTGTGATAAAGGCATAACTTGCGGTTATGCCTTTAAACCTAACAGTTTGATATTTGCATATTGCTCAATCAGGTTAGCATCTAACATATGGATATAGTCCATAAAGATGTTACTAAAACTCCCCATAGTTTGTGCCTGATTGGCAGCAAGCTTACCTGCGATGGCAAAATGCACGTGAGCTGAAAGCGCTGCAATGGTTGGCGTTGTTACCGAACTATATGCCGCGATTAGCGCACCCAAAGCACAGCCCGTTGCCGTAATTTTAGGTTGTAAGGGGCTTCCACCGTTTACTTGGATAACGACATCCAGTTCTTGAGATAAAATGTAATCTGATTCACCTGAAATGGCGATACAGTCTGTATGTACTAATAGCGCGTAAGCCTGTCGATAGGCATCATCACTACTTAGCGTACTATCTACACCTTTAGATTGAACTTGATTGCCTGCAAGCGTACTGATTTCTGACGCATTACCACGAATAACGCTGGGCTTAAACTTTAAAAGTTCATCGGTCATTTGACTGCGCCAAGCTAAAATTGGTCCATAGCCAACCGGATCAAGCACCCATGGAATGTTATTAAGCTGAGCTGTTTTAGCTGAGATTTGCATGGCTTGCATTTGCTCAGAAGTGGGTGTCCCTAAATTAATACTCAAGGCAGATGAGATTTTGGTAAAGCTTTCTGCTTCATAAGGGTTATCAATCATCGCAGGCGAAGCACCAGAAGCGAGTAATACATTGGCTGTATAGTTAGCCGCAACGCTATTGGTAATACATTGTACAAGAGGCGTTTTGGCTTGCATGGTGTGCCAAGCTTCGATTACTTGTTCAATCAAAGTAGATGTTGATGTCATATTATTATCCTTATGAAGCCAAAGATGACAGATTTAATGGGTAAAATAATGATCTTGATGCTTACATTTTTGGCAAATCAAAGAAACATAATCTACTGCATCGTAGTCAACGCTTAAATCATTTGAGCCACAATACATACAACGTTTGACAGAATAAAAGTTTAAACGTGGTTCAATTTTTCGCCATGCTTTCCATACAGGTTGCACAAAGATCTGTTCGTCATAGCCTAAGAAACGATTAAGCAAAATATAACTCATTTTACTATAGGGAATATTGTGAGGACGGGGGAGCATAGAGGTTTCCCACTTTTCAGCCAAGGCTCTTTCACGATATTGTTCTAAAGTTTTCTTTAATAGATTGGTATTAATAAACTTATCATTACGAGGCTGTAAAACTTTTTGTTTATAGAGATATTCGAGTGCAGTTTGTACCAGATAATAAATTTGCCCAATGGCGAGTGAATCCATTAAACGATAGCAAAAGCTTTGAAAGTTTGAATTTCCGGCAATTTGGATGCCCCAAGTTCGGCAGTAGAATTGCATAAACTGGATAATTTCTTGATAAAGCACCTGAAAAAGTACGTCTTTAACTTCGTCTGCACTACGAAAAGGTATGCCGAAACTTAAATTTTCATAAAACCAATTACGCAGTTGCTGAGCCACACTAAATAAACTTGGATCACTGTAGCCATCTAAACGAATATTTAAGTAAAAACATTGTGGATCATCAGTTTGATCATTGGTATTGAGAATGCCATCTTTATGCAATTGTTTAATTAAATAACTCTGAAACATCCAGTTGGGAGTGATGTGATGGTATTTAATTTTGTCCCAATGAATATATTCATCATGAGTAATTTCTTCGCGGGCATATTCATCTAAAACGCTTAGCAAGAAAAGTTTATGTAAGAAGCTAAGCTGTTCCAGACTGCGTTGTGGTTGCTCTTTTGACTTAAATTGGCGTTGTTCTTGTAGTCGTGTTTGCTGTAAAAGTTTTTTCCGCTGTTTCGTGCATGTTTCACAGTGGCAAGTCATTCTTTGATCTTTAAATATACGGTGCTGGCAATGACTGCATTCATGAAATTGAATGTCTTGTTCAAATTGCTCGGCATCTACCCAATACATTGAGGCTTGGCAGAGAGGACAATGGCTACTTTCATCTAGCTGTTTCTGTAGAATTTGTAAGGCCATTTTGCTCCGAACATAAAATAAAAATGATGGGGCTATTATACACAGGCGCGCTATAGATAGCGGAAATTGCCAATTTCGTTTGTTGCTAAAATAGAAAAAACCTAAAATCTATGTTTCGATTTTAGGTTTTCATAGTGGGCTAAAAAGTCGAATTAAACAGGGCACGGCAAGCTCTCATCATTCTGGCCAAGCTTTTTGGCATTAATAAGTGCTTGTACTTTTTTACTTGGTAATTTCACTTTACCTAATGCATCGTAAGTATTAACAATAGAAGTAACCTCCTGATCAGTAATTGAAATACCTTCAGCAGACAAGAATACAGCAATCACATGGTGGTCAAGTCCTGCTGCTGATAGATCATGAATTGCTTTGATGTTCTCTAGTCGATGAAAATGTGCTTTAAATTCCATGCTGACACCTCTTGTTCTAATTTAGATAACCATATTGGTATATTTAATTAGGCAAGAACCATGCCCAAAATGTAAGCTGTCTCTAAATAATGTTAAAAGCTAAAGGTGTTTTATTTTTATTGTATAGATTGCTTATATAAACAACGGTTATCGTAAATTTGGTCTAATCTATGCTAATAAAACAAGATTCTAATTTGAAATGTATAAATGAAGTCCCATTAATTTCATAAAGGTAAGCGAATACAGTATGTATGATTGAGTATGATCATGTTCATAACAACTCGTACTACCGTTTCATACGAATATATAAGGAATAAAGATGAATATTGCGGCGCAGCCTCCAGTTCAGGCAGATCAAACAGTTTATTTAAAAGATTATCAAAAACCTGCGTTCTTGGTTGAATCCATTAATCTTGATATTCAAGTCTATGACGACAAAACAATTGTTGATTCAACATTGGTGATGAAGCGCCAAACTGCTGGAGATCTGGTGTTATTGGGTCGTGATCTTGAGTTGCAATCTATTCAGCTCAATGGTCAAGTTCTTACTCCTGCACAATATTCACTCGATAGTGAGCAACTGGTGATCACTGATGCACCAGATGAAGTCATTTTACAAACTCAAGTGATTATTCATCCTGAAACCAATACTCAACTAGAAGGCTTATATAAAGCAGATGAGTTGTTTGTAACCCAAAACGAACCTGAAGGTTTCCGCAAAATTACGTTCTATCCAGACCGTCCTGACGTACTTTCTGTCTTTACTACACGTGTAGAAGCAGATAAAAAATATCCAGTGTTACTTGCCAATGGTAACTTGCTAGAAACAGGTGAAGTTGGTGAAAACCGCCACTTTGCGATCTGGCAAGACCCGACTAAAAAGCCAAGCTATTTGTTCGCTTGTGTTATTGGTGATTTAGCAGTTCTTAAAGATCGTTATACGACTTCTGAAGGGCGTGATGTTGCTTTAGAAATTTACGCCATTGAGAAAGACATTCCAAAATGCCATATCGCAATGGAAGCATTAAAGCATTCTATGCGTTGGGATGAAGAACACTATGGCCGCGCCTATGATCTCGACAACTATATGATTGTTGCAGTGAGCCAGTTCAACATGGGTGCCATGGAAAATAAAGGTTTAAACATCTTTAATACCTCATGCGTACTTGCCGATGAAGAATACACGACTGACGCAGCGATTATGCGTGTACAGTCTGTGATTGCGCATGAATATTTCCATAACTGGACAGGGAACCGTATTACTTGCCGTGACTGGTTCCAGCTCTGCTTAAAAGAAGGTTTAACCGTATTCCGTGATCAGTCTTTCTCTGAAGATTTACAATCTGCTGCGGTTCAACGTATTGATGATGTGGCTGTACTTAAATCACATCAGTTCCCTGAAGATGCAGGTCCATTGTCGCATCCGCCACGTCCAGATCACTTTGTAGAAATTAATAATTTCTATACTGCTACAGTCTATGAAAAAGGTGCGGAAATTAACCGCATGATGTCGACCTTGTTAGGTAAAGAAAAATACCGTCAAGGAACCGATGAATATTTCCGCCGTCATGATGGCCAAGCAGTGACTGTAGAAGATTGGGTTGCTGCGTTAACTGCGGGTTCAGGTGTCGATTTATCTGCATTCTTAACGTGGTATAACCAACCGGGTACACCAAAGCTCGAGGCAAAAGGTGAGTATGATGCAGCAGCACAAACTTATTGTTTAAGCTTTAAACAAAGCCTAAAAGCACATCCTAAATATCCAAATTTAAAAGCTGTTCCAATTCCTGTGGCGTTAGCACTATTTAATGCTAAAACAGGTGAGCAATATACTTTGCACAGTGACAGCCTATTTGTAAATGATGTTAAAGATGGCGTGTACTTATTTGACCAAGATGAGGCAACCATTGAATTTACAGGCGTGACTGAGCAACCCGTTGTGTCGCTACTCCGTAATTTCTCGGCTCCTGTAAATCTTGTGTTTGATTATACTGATGCAGAATTAGCATTTTTAATTCAGCACGAAACAAATGGTTTTAACCAGTGGCAAGCAACTCAAACCTTGCTTGAGCGTATTTTGCTAGAAGACCATTCTGCAGATGCCTACATTCAAGCAATTCAAAGCACTTTACCAGAGTTGGTTGGACGAGACCCGCTTTTGGCATCGCGTTTGTTTGATGTACCAAGCGAAGGTTATTTAGGTAGTCGTATCGATCAGGATTATGCACCATCCGATATTCATGTAAAACGTGAAGCCTTACTTAATCGTTTAGCTCAAGACTTGGGCTCATTCTGGAAAGATACTTACCTTACACTTGACCCAGAGCTGCAAAAAGAATTTTCTTTGGCAATGGGCGTCCGGGCATTAAAGAACATCATGCTCATGATGATGGCTCGTCAGGGTGATCAAACTGCATTTGAACTCGCACATGTGCAATATCAAAATACAGGTAATATGTCTGAACGCTTAGGTGCGCTGCGCGTATTGGTTTGGCAAAATGCACCTCAAGCTCAAGATGCGCTTGCTGATTTTTATGACCGTTTTAAAGATGAAGCTTTATCTTTAGATCAGTGGTTCATGATTCAGGCAGCAAACCCAAATGCGACAACAGAAACAATTGAGTATCTGACTCAACATCCTGACTACGATTTAACAACGCCGAACCGTATTCGTGCGGTAAGTGGTGGCTTGTCAAATAATCCTGAAAATACGTGGGGCTTTGGTGTAGCTCACTTTATTAACCTTGCACAATATCTAGATGAAAAGAACCCAATTTTAGGTTCGCGTCTATTACAGGTATTGTCACGTTGGTATACGCTTGCAGAGCCACAGCGAACCGAAGTTCAACAAGCTTTACAAGCATTGCAGCCTAAAGTGAAATCGAAAAATGTCTCTGAAACTTTAAATAGTATGCTGAGTGTTTAATTAGATTTAAAAAACCACAAAATAAAGGTCTCGTAAGAGGCCTTTATTTTTATACATTTATATAATCTCAAAACAATAAAATTATTCTTATAGTGGTTTATCAATTTCTCTACTACACATCATTTTACTTTTTAATTTACTTGTAATATTGAAAATTTGGTTAAAAATTAATCTTTAAAATATATATAAATAAAAAATAGTGGCAATAATAATATAAAAAATTAAAGTAACTAAGTTCATAATTAGCATTTAATTATCTGCAACTTAGCAAAAAATATTGACATATTTGCTTAAATTTTTTTCAATAAATTTTATAGTGTTTTTAATAAAGTAAATTAAATCAAAATCTTAATTATTTTAAATGTTAATCGTGTGTTAATAAGGTTTAATTTGGGTAATTGTATTTTATTAATTGGAACTCAAAATAAAAATACTGTCATACATTTTAATATTTTTTATGTATTATGAAAAAATAGGGTAAAAAATATAAGCTTTAAAAGAGCAGTCAAATTAAAAATGATTGTAAGAGTAAGGGTTAATTTTTTTACAACTATTAATTTCAACAATTTAATGTAAAAAGGTTTAGACCATGAAAAAGACTTTTTATTATTTATCAGCAATTGCTGTAGGAATATTTTCTCTCAATACGGCAAATGCAGCCACAGCAACTGGAACATTGACTGTTAGAGCAACAGTAACAAATAGCTGTGTTCTAAATACATCAGCTACCGGTACAACTTCAAATGCGGTCTTGGACTTTGGTACGTTAAGTTCTCTTGCGAGTAATGTAGATGCAGATACCACGACCACGGGCGGTACTCCCATCAGGGTTTTATGTAACAACACTGTGCCATGGACCTTATCATTTGATGGGGGTCAGAATGTTTTATCAACACAGCGCCGTATGATTGGCGGAGCAACCACTACAGAATACATTCCTTACAACCTTTTCTCTGACACAGGCCGTGCAACAGCAATCGGCATTGCAACAACTGCCTATAGTGGGACAGGGACAGGTAATGTTCAAACTGTTAACGTGTATGGCCGTATTCCTGCTGGAACGACTTTACCCAGTGCTGGTAGCTATTTAGACACAGTGACAATAACGGTAACTTATTAATTTTTATAAATTAGAAATACTGTTAGCCCTTTAAAAGGGCTAATACTTTAAAAAGTTATATTTGAGCAAGTCATGAAAAGAAATATTTTTATTCTTACAAGTTTATTCTTATCTTTATCTAGCACTCTTAGTGCAGCCACGATTCGACTTTCACCAGTGAATGTGGAGATGTTGAGTAATCAAAATGCTTCTTCAATTAGTTTATTTAATCAATCGAATGAAAGTACAGATTTGCAGATTCGTGTATTTGAATGGACTCAGAAGAATGGACAGGACCAATTAATACCTACAGATGAAATTGCGATTAGTCCACCATTTTTAAAACTACCCCCCAATGATTCTTATAACTTGCGTGTAGTTAGAATTAACCCAGCACCTGTTTCTGGTGAAAAAACATATCGTATTATTATTGATGAATTACCAAAGCCTGTAGATAGCCGTAAAGCAGCTCAAGGAATAAATGTATTACTGCGCTCATCATTACCTGTATTTGTAGTAAATAAAGATGCGATGACTAAATTGAATTGGAAAATTGATCCTAATCAGGAAGCACCTTCTTTAAATATTAGCAATATTGGAAACCGGCACGCACTTTTAAATGATTTAACGCTTGTTGATATAACAGCCAATAAAAGTTATCCCATTAAAGTAAATACTGTAAATGGTTATATTCTTGCGGAGCAGGCACGAAGCTATTCAATTAATAATTTTACATATCAGCCAAATCATAAATACAGTGTATCTCTGACAGTTAATGGTAAGAAAACCACACTTTAAGAGGCTTATATGAAATACATTATAGGTGTCTTATGTGTCGCATATCTTCCCGCGTATTCTTTTGCTGAGCAACTACAAGATAATACGAAAACAGCAGTTCCTAGTGTTCCTAAATCTATAGATAGCATTAATAAATCTGCACAGGTGAAGACAAATGAACAGGAGCAAGAGCTTAATTTTAATCAATTATTTTTGAATGTCTCTATTAATAAAAATAAGTCGGAAGACTTGGTTGCTGTAAAGCAATCTAAGGATGGAAAACTATATATCCGCTCTAATGATTTAAAAGCTTTAAGGGTGAAAATGGATGAGCATATGGCTGATAGCCAATGGGTGTGCATTAACGAGCTCAAAGGAATTCAGTTTAAATATATTGAGAAGGAACAGTCTCTAAACTTACAAGTTCCTTCGAACATGTTGACGGATTATTCGGTTGACTTAAATGGTCAGCAGCTCACCAGCCCTCATTTACTCAAAATGAAACCCTTAAACGCTGCCATTTTGAATTACAGCCTGTATAACACCCTGACCAATGACGAGAATGTTTTCTCGGGCTCGGCAGAGGGGATCTTTAATAGCGCAATCGGTAACTTCTCTTCCGGGGTTCTATATAACGGCAGTAATGAAAATAGTTATAGCCATGAAAAGTGGGTGCGCTTAGAAAGTAAATGGCAGTATGTAGACCCTGAAAAGATCAGGATCTATACCTTAGGGGATTTTATTTCCAATAGTTCTGATTGGGGTAGTAGTGTGCGTCTGGCAGGTTTCCAGTGGTCGAGTGCTTACACTCAACGAGGCGATATTGTCACCTCGGCATTACCACAATTTTCCGGCTCGGCTGCACTCCCTTCAACTCTGGATTTATACGTTAACCAGCAAAAGATTTATTCAGGGCTTGTGCCATCAGGCCCGTTTGATATTAAGCAGTTACCTTTTATTTCAGGCAATGAAGTCACACTTGTGACCACCGATGCAACGGGACAGCAGAGTGTGACCAAACAGGCTTACTATTTTTCATCTAAGATTTTAGCCAAAGGCATTAATGAGTTTTCAGTAGACGTTGGGGTTCCCCGTTATAACTATGGGCTGTACTCAAACGATTATGATGACGCGACTTTTGCTTCAGGTGCGATTAGATACGGCTATAGCAACTCACTGACCTTAAGTGGTGGTGCAGAGGCTTCAACAGATGGCCTATCAAATCTGGGCACTGGTTTTGCCAAGAACCTGTTTGGTTTTGGGGTGATCA
>NZ_AMSS01000066.1 GCF_000313935.1 Acinetobacter sp. WC-141
TTATCTGACGTACAGCGTACATACTCATTTTTATACCCTGAGCTTGTAAGTATTTGGTTAATCGAATATAACCATAGCTCTGCTTTGTCTCCTCATGGGCTATTTTCACCAATATCGTCTGTTGATTTCGTTGAATCGTTCTTTTGCTCACGCCTCTCTTGAGCCAATCATAAAAACATGAAACTGAAACATGAAGTAATCGAGCCATTAAGGTAATTGGAAAAGAATATCTTTTTTGTTTCATATAGGCGTACCTTACTGACTTTCTTTGGCAAAGTACGCTGCTGCCTTTTTTAAAAATTCACGTTCCATTTCAGCTATTTTGAGCTGTTGTTTGAGTTTTTTATTTTCTTCGAGTAGAGCGTTTAGATCAGGTGAATACTGTTTTGTACCTGCTAAAGTTCCAGCCTTTGCTTTGGTATTCCAATTTGAAAGAGTTTGCATTGAAATGCTAAGTTGTCTGGCTGTTTCCGAGACATTGCCTTGATTGGCTTCAATTAATTTGATGGCTTCAGCTTTAAATTCTGTGGTGTAAGTCTTGTGTTTCTTGCTCATGGTAAACTCCTGATGAGTGTGTTTAGTTTACCAAGTTAAAACCTCCTGTTTTTTCAGCACACATCACAATGCTTGCTTACTGTGGATTTTTAATCATTTTGAACCCACAGAAAAAGCGAAGAAGCAGTCAATGCAAGATATTTACTACAACAATAATGCAAATGCATTTGTAGTGAATGATTCTACAGTCGCTCAATCAATTAAAACAAAAGTTTTTACTTTAGAGTGTCATTATTTAAAGCCTGAAATAAAGAATAATCAAATCGTTAATCAGTGGAATACTGAGTTCGTCGAATTTAAAAACTTAGTCCAGAACGAAGCAACAAAGCAAATATACTTTTTTGATTATGAGTCAGAATATCGAAAGTTAAAGCAAAAATTAGGCTTACAACATAGTTATTTACAAGAGAGTAAGAATCAAAAAGATAAACTAAAAGTTCAAAAATATATCGAATCACTAGAACAGGTTGATCTTGAAACACAAGTTCCATCAAAAACTAAATCTGAATTATTGACCGAATTTACTGAATTATGGATAAAAACGCATTACCTTACTGAGAGTCAAGTCAACTTTCAGTGGCTTTCTATTCGAAAAGAGCTTGAGTTAATGGGAATTAATGCACCCCAATACATTTTGCATGCACCTTATAAAACAGTGGTCAACTCTATTTTAAGTGCAAAATTTGGTTATGCTGTAGGTAATAATATTAACGATATGGTGAGTGTGGCCCATAACTTGATGGAACATCATCCAGCTTACATAAAGCATTTCATGCTTACTTTGAAAGTAACTGAAAAACCTAATTTATTAAATGAGAGAGATAGTTCGGGTAAATGGAGGGAGCGCTATCAAAAATATACTCAACAGCCTGAGGTCGATAAGATATATAAACATGATTTAAATCAATTAATTGAGTTTTTAGTACCTGAGTTTGAAGGCCGTTTGATTTCTTGGGGTGAAAGTAGTGGGCCTTATTCTAAAGTACAAATTGATGGAGTAAGCCAATAATGAAATCTCAACATCCTTATAATATTACTTCTATAATCATTAATCTGAATGATTGCACAGTGCTAGGAAGAATATCAGATATTTGAAAGCCTTAGATGGTATTTATAAATGCTTGAATCAATTATAAATATGATATTGTTGAACAAATTAATTTTTGGTTTCTAAAAAATGACTAAGACGAGTTGTATGAATATATTGGGGCATAATTATGTCCTAATAGGCGAAAAGCAAAACAAGATCTTGAAAAAACATGAGCATTTAAATCTAGCTCCTTCATATAGAGGCATCTATAAATGCTCATACTGTGGTAAAGAAATAACATCCCTTTCGTATATAAATCCCAAGTTCTAATACTAATTCTATTACTTTGGTAAGAGCGTGGCTTTCGATCTAAGCTCTTCTATGCTTAGGAAAAGGCACAATTTTATTTCTTAAACTATCAATAAAATCAGACCACTCCTGCATCATCTTCGTTCGATACTCTAAATGCTGAGCATGGTTATACGCCTGTGAAACCGCATTACCGACTCTATGAGCTAATTGAATTTCAATCGCATCGTGCATATAGCCTTGTTCATGTAGGGTTGTAGATGCAAGTCCACGGAAGCCATGTCCAGTCATTTTACCGTTGTAGCCCATCGTACGGATCACGCACAAAATTGCATTGCTACTCATAGGCTTGGCTGTGCTGTGGTTATAAAAAACATAGGGCTTTCTGCCTGTGAGCGGTAATAAGCTCTCTAGTAGTTCAATTGCTTGCGTAGATAATGGAACGAGATGAGGTAAAGCCATTTTCATTTTTTCGGCTGGTATACGCCATATCTTATTCTCAAAATCGATTTCCTCCCATTTCATCATTCTGAGTTCAGCAGTTCGAACAAAAGTTAAAGTCATCAGTTGTAATGCTGTTTTAATCACAGGATTACCATGATAACGATCCATACGCTCAAGGAAAGGAGGAAATTCTGAAATATCCAATCGAGCCATATGCTTCACCTTACGAGGCTTTAAGGCTTCGTGAAGGTGAGGGGTTGGATCATTCTCAATCAATCCTTTACGAATCGCAAAACGGAAAATACGCCCAGTTAAAGGAATGGAGCGTTTGGCCATTTCTTGCGCACCACGTGCTTCAATTTTTTTAGCGCAGGCAAGCACATCTTTCCCTTTGATCTGATCAATGGGCATGTTACCCAATGCAGGGAATATATCTTTTTCGAAAACAGATAAATCACGTAGATAAGTTGCTTCTTTTATGACGGCTTTACGATCTTCCATCCATTCCATCGCAAGGACTCTAAATAGCTTACTTTCATCAGTTTGCTGAAGGCGATCATTCTTTATGGCATTAGGGTCAATATTTTTATAAAGCTGTATACGAGCTTCATCACGGGTGCGACGAGCTTGAGCTAATGAGATTTCTGGATAGCTCCCAATGGTTAAAGTACTTTCACGACCATTGAAGCGATACTTCAATCGCCAGAACCTTCCACCTGAAGGCGTGACCTCAAGGTATAGCCCTTTTTCATCGGCATAACGCTTTTTCTTTTCAAGCGGTTTTATTTTTCTAACGTGAGCATCTGTCAGCATTTTTAGCTATTTCTTTGGAATTTGGGGGACGATTTATAGTATAACCAAATCATCCCCCACTTGTCCCCCATGATGTTTCAGGAGTACAAGGATAGCCAAGGATTTAAAAGAACATTAAAAAAGGCTTAAACCATTGTGATTTAAGCCTTTTAGGTATGCTTCGGTGTTTTTACAACAGAATCTTGGCGGTGAGAGAGGGATTCGAACCCTCGATACGCGCAAACGTATACACACTTTCCAGGCGTGCTCCTTAAGCCACTCGGACACCTCACCAAGGCGTGCGATAGTAACTAAAAAAACAAGTTCTGCCAAGATTTAAGATGAGCTTTACAGAAAAAAAATAATAGAGGTGATAAGATTGCGATAAAAATCATATTGGTTTAATTACACAATGCAAAATACGGCCAAAAAAGCAACCTTGCCTGCCACGGCTTTGGCAGCTCTTGGGGTGGTCTTTGGAGATATTGGAACAAGTCCACTCTACGCCCTAAAAGAGTCCTTCCATGCAGCGCATGGGTTGGGAATTCAGCCTGAAAACGTATTAGGAATTTTATCCATTATTTTTTGGTGCTTAATGCTGATTATCAGCATCAAGTATGTCGCCATCGTTATGCGTGCAGACAACAATGGCGAAGGCGGAATTATGGCTTTACTCGCATTGAACTTACGTAAAGCCAAAATTGCCGATAATAAGAAAATCTACATGATTGCCATTGGCTTTATTGGAGCATCACTTTTTTTTGGTGATGGCATTATTACCCCTGCGATTTCGGTACTCTCGGCAGTCGAAGGCTTGTCTATTGCAACTGATGTGTTTGACCCGTTCATCATGCCAATTGCGATCACCATTATCATCGCGTTGTTTCTGGTACAAAAACACGGTACAGCCTTTGTCGGTAAGTTTTTTGGTCCGATCACGATGGTGTGGTTCTTATCGTTAGGATTATTAGGCCTTCACAGCGTCATTCAGACTCCTGTGGTGTTAGGCATGTTTAGTCCGCATTGGGCGATTCAGTTTATCTATCATCATCCAATCATGACGTTTTTTGTGATGGGTGCTGTTGTTTTAACAGTCACTGGTGGTGAAGCACTTTATGCCGATATGGGACATTTTGGACCAGTTCCAATTCGTCTCGCATGGTTCTTTGTGGTGTTGCCATGCTTGGTTTTAAACTACGCAGGACAGGGCGCATTACTGCTAAGAGATCCGGCGGCAATTCAAAACCCGTTCTATTTATTGGTGCCACAGTGGGCACTTTACCCAATGATTATTATGGCGACCATGGCAACCGTGATTGCTTCTCAAGCCGTAATTTCTGGGGTGTTTTCACTTGCTCGCCAAGCGATTCAATTGGGTTATTTACCACGTTTAAGTATTAAACATACCTCTGAATCTGAAGAAGGTCAGATCTATGTTCCTTTCTTAAACTGGTTACTTTTAATCGCAATTATTATCTTAATTTTGATTTTCAAAACCAGCTCAAACTTGGCAAGTGCGTATGGCCTAGCTGTAACTTTGACCATGCTGTGTGACACGATTTTGGTTGCTGTTTTCATCTATTCGGCTTGGAAATGGAGCATGCCAAAAGTGCTACTCTTGATTATTCCATTCTTTGTTTTAGAGTCGGTTTTAGTCGCAGCAACTTCACTTAAAATCTTGTCGGGCGGTTGGGTGCCATTATTGATTGGCGCGATTGCAGTCACCATCTTAATGACATGGAAACGTGGTCGTGAGCTTACTTTTGCTAAACTTGAACACGATACATTATCACTAGATTTATTTGTGAAAAGTATTGGTAATAGCGTGCACTGGGTGCCGGGTGATGCTGTCTTTATGACGGGTACACCAAACGTTGTGCCGCATGCCATGCTGCATAACATCAAGCACAATAAAGTGCTGCATCAGCGTAATATCTTGGTGACCGTAGTCATTGAAGATGTGCCATTTGTTGCACCAGAAGAGCGTATTTCAACAGAAACCTTAGCTGAACATTTCTTCCGTATTAAAATCTTCTACGGTTTTAAAGATGAAATGAATGTACCAAAAGCACTTATGCAGGCCTATGAGCAGTTAGGTCTTGAATATGATTTGATGCATATCAGCTTCTTTATTTCGCGCGATCGTATTGTTCATTCGGTGGGTGATGGCATGTCTCCATGGAGAGAAAAACTATTTATCTCTATGCAGCGTAACACCAGTCCGGTGAGTGACTTCTACCAAATTCCAACTAACCGTGTGGTTGAATTAGGTAGCCAAATCGAAATCTAAAAATTTGATGTAATAAAAAACCAAGACAGATGTCTTGGTTTTTTTATGGTTCTGATTATTGAGCTTGCATAGGTGCATCTGCTGGCAAACCACCATCTTTTGCCATCGGGTCTGCCGACTGAGTTGGATCTGCCGGAGGCGGTGGAGTGTTCGGATCTTGTGGCGCTGGAGGCGCTTGGTTCGGTGCAGGTGGTACTGCATCAGTTGGCGCTGCTGGAGGTGCCATTTCACCGCCTGCTGGAGGTGCTGGTGGAACGTCTGCCGGAATAGGAGCTCCAGTAGGTGCTGCATTTGTAGGTGCAGCAGAAACTTGTTGTACTTGTCCGCTATTGACTAAATCGCTGATAGAACCAGGTTGGCCATTTACCGTTGTAGTAACTTTTACTTTAGATAAACTTTCTAAAGTATCTCCTGGCTGGACTGCTGGTTCAGCCAAAGCTGCCATACTACACAATCCTGTGATTACACCAATACCAATAATCTTTGAATGGATCATCAAGTGGACTCCGATTATATTTTTATCCAAATTTGTGGAGCTAACCATGTCATAAGCAATCAGTGTTTTTCAACGAAAGATACGCAATTGGCGTAATTCAATAGCCAAAGCCTCTCATAATTCCAACAGATTGTTACGTAATAGGAAATAGAGTTACAAAAAAGATGACCATGTTTTAACCATTTGAAAGATAAGAGATATACTTAAAAAATCAGGATTGTTAAGCTGCATGTGAACAGTGGTATTGATAGAAATATGGCAAGTAAAAAACGTAGTAAAGGTACAAACTCTTTCTCTCTAAGTGAGCATTTTGGCAAGATTATTCTTGCTTGTATTGCTGCGGGAAGTTTTGCGATTGCTTTTGGTAGTGAAAAGATTTCGCAGTGGTTTTCACCTTTAAGTACTAACTCGACTTGTCTTAATCAATTTTACCGTGAAGTACCACCTGCTTTAAATAAAGAAAGCTTAAAAAAAGACAGTTATCCGCTGTGCTTTAACGGCTTTAATGTCTTGTATTCAGGTATCTCTAAAACGCCGTTATGGTCGGCTGAGCATTTAAATGCAGAACGTTTGAGTGTCAAAATTAAGCGTGAAGATAACTTCCATGAAGAAACTCGTGTTGCTCAAAAGCATCGGGCACTGTTAAGTGATTATCGTGGTTCAGGTTATGACCGCGGGCATATGGCGCCAAATGGCGATATGCCAAATAAAAGCTCACAGTCCGATAGCTTCTCGTTAAGTAACATGGTGCCGCAAGCGCCTAAAAATAATCAGGAAGTCTGGCGTAAGCTTGAAGAAGCCACACGTGCTATTGCGACTAAGCAAAAACAAGATGTATATGTGGTTACCGGCCCTGTTTTTGAAGGTAAACGTCTTAAAACCATTGGGCAGGGTGTGATTGTTCCAACCGCAGTTTATAAAGCGGTATATATGCCAAAAACTGGCGCGATCGGGGCTTATTACGCCCCCAACAATAACTCTCTACAAGTGAAAGTGGTAAGCGTTTGCTACCTCGAAGAACGCTTAGGCGTTAACCTGTTTCCACAGTTAACTGAGCAACAAAAGCGTAATGTCTATCGCCTACCTTTAACTGCAGCAGCGGTTAAACCAAATCAGAAGCTAGATTATTTACATTGGGATGGCGAGAGCCAATGTGAGCAGGACTTAAACGCTGATCAAATTAAAGCGCTACAAGACCAGTTTAAAAAGCAAAAAAGTGGTTCATCAGAACCGATGGAAGCAAAAGTTCCAACGATTGACGAAGAAACACGTCAAGCCATTGTGAAACAACTGGTTGAAGCGTTGGTGAACTATTTCTTGCAAATAATGAAGTAAACAGCTTTTTTGATTGTTATTGCAAAATCGTAAATATTTAAAATAGAATCCATAGACAGATCTGTCTATGGATTCTATTTTAATAAGGACAATAACAATGTTTGCTTCAATGTTTCTTTTTTCATTTGCAATGTCTATTACCCCCGGTCCAGTGAATACTGTCATTTTATCGACCAGTTTAAATCACGGTTTAAAACGGTCACTTCCTTACATTTCAGGTGCGACGATTGGTTTTACCTTACTTTTGATTTTTATGGCATTTGGTCTTCAGAGTTTATTAACTCAGTTTCCTGTGGTATTAAAAATTCTTGCGATTTGTGGAACGTTATTTGTCTGTTATATCGGTATAAAAATTATTCTTTCTGCTGCCAATATTTCTATTTCAAATGCTCCAGCAGAACAGATGATTATTCCTAATTTTAAAGATGGTTTTTTGCTACAGTGGCTCAACCCGAAAGCATGGTTGGCTTGTGTGTCGGGCATTACCATGTTTACAAGTATTGAATACCCACAGGCTTTGCCGATCTTTATCGTTATTTATTTTTTCACTTGCTATGCGTGTTTGTTCTTTTGGGGGGTATGTGGTGATAAATTTTCAGTGGTGCTCAATCAGGGCAACCGTTTGAAATATTTTAATATCCTAATGGGATTATTCTTAATTTTATCGGCTCTTTTAATTTTGATTGATTTTTTTTAAATTGGTCGTATTACACTGTGAAGATATAACAACGAGACAACACCTATGTTTAAGCCATTTGAAAAGGGTACAGAGTCTTCATCAATTGAAGATTTAACATTAGAAAATGATATCGATTGCGTCAGTATTTATGGCAACTTGCAAATCACCAAAGACAAAGTCGGATTAGAACAAGCGAAGGCTTTACAGAGCTTTTTAAATGATGTTGTTGCAGCTTTGGAAAAAGAAGAATTGCCTGAGAAAATTGAACGACCAGCTGAACAAGAAATTAATAATCCGTTTTTATAAATGATTCATTAGTAGAGCTTAGTCTAATCAAAGTTCTATGGTTATTGAATAATGCGTGAAATCTGATTCGTGATAAAGCCATTCACAACCTGCCCATTTTAAGATCAGGATTGTTACTGTGTGGGATCAGATAAATGATCCCAGAGAACAGGTTTTGTGAATGGCAATGGTTTTGGTTACTTTTGCCGAAACAAAAGTAATGAGAATTAGCTGATTACATTCGATTTTATGAAGCAGGACTCCGTCGTGTTAATCTTTGTCTCCAGCAACCACCTTATAAATAATTGCACCAATCACAGCACCTAAAATCGGCGCTACCCAGAACAACCACAACTGACTTAAAGCAGCAGTTTCAGCAAAGAACGCAACGCCTGTACTACGTGCAGGGTTTACCGAAGTGTTTGTAACGGGAATACTGATTAAGTGAATGAGTGTTAAGCCTAAACCAATCGCAATTGGAGCGAAGCCAGCAGGTGCACGGCGGTCAGTTGCACCTAAAATAATGATTAAGAAGAAAGCTGTAAGAACGACTTCAATAATGAAAGCAGAACCTAAGCCAAACTTGTTTGGTGATAAGTCACCAAAACCGTTGGTAGCAAAACCACCAACACCGCTAAAGCCTGCTTGGCCTTGAGCAATAATATAGAGAACAAACGCAGCAGCAGTCGCACCGACCACTTGAGCAACAATATATGGAATTAAATCTTTAACATCGAAGCGGCCGCCGACCCAAAGGCCAACACTTACCGCGGGATTAAAATGTCCACCTGAGATATGCCCTAGAGCATAGGCACCTGTCAGTACGGTTAAACCAAAGGCAAGGGCTACACCTGCAAAGCCAATACCAAGTTCAGGGAAAGCTGCGGCTAATACTGCGCTACCACAACCACCAAAGACTAGCCAAAACGTACCTAGAAATTCAGCAAAATATTTATTCATTCTGATTACTCATTTATTTGATCTATTTTAATTAATGTGAATTGCGTCACATAAATTTGAAGCATGTGACTATATGAAATTTTTGTTTTCAGTGTTGTTTTAATCAAGAAAAGATTTGTAAGTTTTGGTTGGTTATTCTTTGTCTAAAAATTGTTCTCTCCATTGCTGTGGTGTTTGATTGGTCCAATGCTTAAACGCTCTTTGAAAAGCACTTTGCTCCGAGTAACAAAGCAAAAGAGCAATCTCTTGTAAACTTAAATGCGGGTCTTTTAAATACTCGGTTGCGAGCATAAAGCGCACTTGCTGAACGCGTTCCTGAAAGGTGGTGTTTTGTTGTTGTAAGTGTCTTTGGAGCTGCCGCACGGATAGGCCTAATTGAGCAGCAATATATTCAATTTGATATTGATTTTTTTGTAGTCCAGTCAAAATTGAATGCTGTAAGCGCTGATCAAGTTGGGTCGAATTTGGTAATTGCTCTAACAGCGCTTGTGCTTGCTGAACCAATAGCTGCTGTAAGGTGTGGTCGGCGTTGCTAAGCGGCTTATTAATTTCTGTAATTGGAATGAGTAACTCGGTACGCGGTTGGCTAAAACGAACGGGACATTGAAAGTATTGTTCATAAACCCTAATGTTTTTAGGGGCAGCATTTAAGAAATGTACTTCATGTAAATGCACGTCTTCATGAGACATAAAAAGACGTAAGAACTGAATGACCAGTGCAATCGCGATTTCATCAGTCAGTTGGGTGGGGTGTAACTCAGTCGCTTCCCAGCGAATAGAACTATATCTTCCTTGTAGCTCAACCACTAAAGGGCTGCCGTCATAAATCAGACGGTGAAAATCATGATAGCGAATTAAGGCTTCACCTAAGTTATCGCAAGAGAGTGCGAGGTAAGCAATAATCCCTAAGTGTTTGGGTTGCACGTATTTGGCAATTTCTAGCCCTAACGCGGGCTTTGGGTCTAGCTTATAAATAACTTCTAATAAATCACGCCAAACGACATAGTCAAAGCGTTCGAGATTTTGAATTTGCTCTAATTGTTCAGGAATAACTAGCTGATTAGCTTCGCAGTAAGCTTTTAATAGATGTCCCAGTCCTCCATATACTGAGCCTGTATAGTTCTTTAGTTGTGGCATCCGTGACCACCTCTTTCTTGTCGTGATTTGTCAATGAAACCATAAATTATGGTCAATACCTAGCATAACGAATTTTATATGCTGAATAAAAAGAAAAAGGAGTTAGGTGATGTTAAAAGGGTTCATTGCAGGAATTGCGGTTGCAAATGCATTTGAATGGGTGGCGCACAAATATATTTTGCATGGCGTACATCGTGCTGGACAACCACGTTATAGCCCCGTACCAAAAAGTATGGAGTCTCATTGGGCACACCATCGTGAAGTACGTAAACAGCAATTTCATGATGATTGCTATGTGGAAGGTGTTGGTAACTGGCGGACTAAAAATGAGTTAATTTCACTGGCAGTCGTGGCAAGCGTTTCAAGTGCAATTTTTTACCCGTTTTCAAAAGGCATGGCACTCGCAGCTTGGTACAGTGCAGGAAATTATTATTATATTCATCGCCGTGCACATCTGGAGCCTGAGTGGGCAAAGCGTAAAATTCCATGGCATTACGACCACCACATGAACTCTAATCAAGATGCCAATTGGTGTGTGACCAAACCTTGGTTTGATTATGTGATGGGAACACGAGTGGTGTCTTCGGCAGATTTAAAAGAACAAAATCCTTTGGGTGTTCGGTTGCCTACTGTATTTGTTAAACCGCTAACTCAAGCTGTAGAAAAAATCTTTCCAGCAAAATGGGTCGAGAAAAAAGAAAAGCCTGAACTCGTTAGCGATATAAATGCAGTAGATGGTGCTGCATAAAAATAAAGGGGCCATATCGCCCCTTTAAATATCAATAAGCTTACAAGCGCATTTCGATGCCTTGTTCAGCTAAATATTGTTTAGCTTCTGGAATGGTATATTGACCAAAGTGGAAAATACTTGCAGCCAATACTGCATCGGCACCACCTTGTAAAATACCGTCTGCAAGGTGTTGTAAGTTACCTACGCCGCCTGAAGCAATGGTTGGAATGGTAACGCGGTCATTAATCGCACGCATTAAAGCAATGTCATAACCTGCTTTAGTACCGTCGGCGTCCATACTAGTAATGAGTAGCTCACCCGCACCGTAGTCAGCCATTTTTACAGCCCATTCAATGGCATCAATACCAGTTGGTTTACGGCCACCATGAGTAAAGATTTCCCATTTGTTATCATCAGTTTTTTTGGCATCAATTGCAACGACAATACATTGCGCGCCAAAGTGTTGAGAAGCTTCTTGAACAAATTCTGGGTTAAATACGGCAGCTGAGTTAATACTCACTTTATCTGCACCTGCATTTAATAACGCACGAATATCTTCAACCTTACGTACACCACCACCGACAGTTAATGGCACAAATACAGTCTCGGCCATACGTTCAACAGTACGGTAAGTGGTATCGCGTCCATGATGTGTAGCGGTAATGTCTAAGAAAGTAATTTCGTCTGCACCTTGTTCGTTATAGCGACGTGCCACTTCTACAGGGTCGCCAGCATCACGAATATCGAGGAATTGAACGCCTTTAACTACGCGTCCATTATCAACGTCTAGGCAAGGAATAATACGTTTAGCAAGCATAGCTTTTTCCAAAAATAATCGCCGTTGGTGAAAGTTCCTACACAGGCGCTACACCTTCATGGAGGGAAGAGGTATTCTATCAAACTTCACAGATGTTTTTTGCAGGTTTTCCATGTCGGTTTATACCCCGTTGAGTTTAGATGAAGTTCGCGCCTTTGCTGCACCTTATGGATTAGAGGTGTTGGAGCTGAACCCAATTCAGGGAGGTATTCAAAACACCAATTATTTTTTGGTTGATGTAAACCGCAAACAATATGTACTTACCGTGTTTGAAGAGTTAGATGCACAAGGGGCAGGCGAGCTTATCCCTGTTCTTGAACAATTGGGAACTCATGATGTACCCGTTGCAGTGCCGTTAAAACATAGCGGACAAGCGGTTCATGTGATTGCAGATAAGCCTGCACAGATTGCTCCACGTTTAATGGGTCACCATCCCATGCAAACCACAGTCGCGCAAGTTGCAGCGATTGCAGATGCACAGGCGAAATTGCATGTGGCTTTACAAGATTTTCCGCTTGAACGTGAATATCGACGTGATCATCAATATTGGACAGGCGTTGCAGAGCAGCTTAAACCAAACATGACTCGAGAAGACCAAACGTTACTTGAGCAGGTCTATCAAGCTTTTAATGCGAAAACAGCGCAGTATTCAAATCGTCCAACAGGTTTTATTCATTCAGATTTGTTCCGCGACAATACTTTGTTTGAAGGCGAGCAATTACAAGGTATTCTAGATTTTTACGAGTTAAATCAAGACGAATTACTGTTTGATATTGCGATTACTATCAATGATTTTTGTACAGAATATCCAGCGGCGAATTTAAACTCAGACAAAGTAGCAGCTTACTTAGAGGCATATCAAAAAGTTCGTGCGCTCACTTCAGATGAACTTGAATGTTTAGATGTATTCTTGGCAATGGCGGCGTGCCGTTTTTGGTCAATGCGCTTGCAGGTTGCTCAAAAAAATAAAGAAGAAGGACGTACCGGTGACGACATTTTGCAAAAAGACCCGCAGGAAATGCGAGCAATGATGCAAGATCGTTTAAGCCACGTAAAAGGATAAAGGAATAAAGATGCGAGATCAGGGGCGATTAGTCGAATGGTTCGACGAAAAAGGTTATGGCTTTATTCAGCCAGATGATGCTGAAAAAGAGCGAGTCTTTTTGCATATTAAAGATTTTGCACGCCCCGGTCCTCGGCCAATTATTGGCTGTGCACTGGAATATTTAATTATTCTCGATGAACAAGGTCGTTTTCGTGCTCAGCAGGTCACCTATTTAAAAGCATCTCAAACTCGTAAAACGTCAAAACCTGTAAAAACACAATCCTCTTTTCAAGGCAGGCCATGGTCTGCAATGCAAATGGGGATCGTGTTTTATTTCGTTTTAATGGGCATCATGAGTTTTATCCATGTTTTACCAGCCTATACCTTATTGCTTGTTTTAATGATGAATGTGCTGAGTTACTGGCTATATTCACAAGATAAAGAAGCTGCACAATTGGGTAATCGCCGTGTGCCTGAGCAAACATTGCACATTGTCAGCTTTTTAGGGGGATGGCCTGCTGCATGGTGGGCACAACAAAAACTGAGACATAAAACACAAAAACAACCATTCCGTAAGATTTATTTTTGTACCATATTCCTTCATTTACTTTTGATTTTGTGGCTAATTTCTCCCTTAAATGTGTTGCGGGGCTCGTAAAAGTAAATCGTTTTATTAAACTTGAGAGGTATAAAAATGAATAGTTCTATCGACCAAGATCCAAATCGTACTTTAACGCTTATTTTATATGTACTTTATATTGTCGCTATTTTTACAGGCGGCTTACTTGCGGTTATTGCTTTAATTATTAACTATGTAAAACGTTCCGATGTGCAAGGTTCAATTTTTGCGAGCCACTTTACATGGCAAATCAGAACATTCTGGTGGTATCTGGCTTGGAATATTATTGCCTTTCTGCCGTTTATTTTCCTGTTCTTTACGGGCGAAAATACTAATCTATTTGCAGGCGTTGCCGTTTCATCGACCGTATTCTGTGTGGGCGTAATTGGTGCTGCGTGGATCTGGATTGTATATCGTGCAATTCGCGGCTTGATTGCGCTAAATGATAACCGACCGATGTATCAGCCTTAATAAATAAAAAAGAGAGCATTTCGCTCTCTTTTTTATTCTCTAATTCTTTTAGTTTTTCTAATTGGCAACTTAAGTTTCAACTCACTCACTAATACACCTAAGACCACTAAAGCTCCTCCGAAAAGAGCAATAACTGGCAAACGCTCACCTGCAATTCGACCAATAATTCCTGCCCAAACCGGTTCTCCTGCATAGATAATTGCAGCACGGGAAGGATCAACCATACGTTGAGCCCAGTTCATTACAAATTGAATAAGCGCACTGGCTAAACCTAATGCAACAGCAAGGAGTACAAGTGGCCATGAAAATGCAGGAATTGCATGTTCACCCACCGCAGGCATAATGGCAAAAGAAACTAGAGAGGCTACGCCGAGTTGAATGACGGTGACGCGACGTAAATTTACTTTTCCAGCAAAGTAACTAATAAAAATAATTTCTAAAGCAATCGCAAGTGATCCGAGTACTGTTACAAGCTGTCCAAAATTTAAAGAGATTTGTTCAAAACCATTACCTGTCAATAAAATAAGGCCAGCAAAAGCAAGGGCTGCTCCCACCCAAGTCATGATGTGTGGAACTTTTCTAAAGATGAGCCACATTAAAATAGGTACAAGTGGAACATAAAGCGCGGTTAAAAAAGCCGACTCACTACTTGGAATGGTTTGAAGACCAATCGTCTGTGTGCCATAACCTGCCGCAATGACAAGACCAATCGCACTGCCAGCACCTAAATCTTTTAAAGTAACGCCTTTCATACTCTTGAAAGAAATAAGCAGCAAGGTAAGCGCCGCGACAGCAAAGCGGCAGCCCACAAAAAACATAGGCGATGAAAAGTGCAATGCATACTGCACGGTAAGAAATGTTCCACCCCAAATGATCGTAATTAAGACGAGTGCTAACTGTGGAGCTTTGCTTGAGCTCAAAGAAGTTGGTGACATACTCAAATTAGAAAGAATTGTGCAATATACTGCACATATTGCGCTATTCTTCTGTTTTGTGCAATATATTGCTCATATTTTCTTTGCTACTTTATTTTATGAGCCAGACCAGTACCGTTTTGCAGCATGTCGGCACAAACATTCGTTCATTAAGAGACGAGCGAGGTTTAAGCCAACAGGACTTGGCCGATCAGGCGGGTGTGAGCAGACGGACAATCGCAGCTTTAGAAACTGGGCAAGTCAATATTAGCTTGGCCAAACTCGATGCGATTGCGGTCGTGCTGGGCGTAGATTTTAGAACAATTGTGAGTGCGCCTGAGCACAAAGAACAAGCCATGGTAAATGTACTCGCTTGGCAAGGTGAAAAAGAAGAAAGCAGCGCAACCCTATTGGCTTCAGCTCCATCTCGCTCACAAGTTGAGCTGTGGACATGGTCGTTGGCAGTGGGGGAATCTTATATTGCCGAAGCCGACGCGGAAGGATGGCAAGAGCTTATTTATGTATTAGAAGGTGAGCTGACCATACAATTTGCAGATAGTACAAAAATTATTGCTGCTGGCTCATCTTTTGTTTTTGCCAGCTCAGTCACTTACACCTATATCAATAGTGGTAACCAAGTACTTAAGTTTATTCGTAATGTGGTGTATTGATTAGAATGTATTTGTCATATCAGCAATAAAAAAGAGCCTAAATAGGCTCTTTTTTTACATCTTAAAAATTAAAGACGGTTTTCATCTAACAAAAGCTGAGCTTCACGAAGGTTTAGAGTACCTTCATAAATTGCACGACCTGTGATAGCACCTAAAATGCCCGGTTGGCCGATTAAGTTGCGTACATCCTCAAGATTTGTTACGCCACCAGAAGCAATCACGGGTAAGCCTGAATATTGAGCCAAGTTTACAGTTTGCTCAACATTTACACCTTGCATCATGCCGTCACGAGCGATGTCTGTGTAAACAATGCTAGACACGCCTGCATCTGCAAAGCGTTTCGCTAAATCCGTTGCTTTCACATCAGTAACGTTTGCCCAGCCGTCAGTTGCAACCATGCCATTTATCGCATCAATACCAACAATGATGTGACCAGCAAAGCGTTTACACGCTTCTTCTACAAATTCCGGATCTTGAACTGCTTTAGTGCCGATAATGACAAAAGTCACGCCAGCTTCTAAATAGTGCTCAATGGTCTCTAATGAACGAATACCACCACCAATTTGAATTGGTAATTCTGGCTGAGCTTTAGCAATTGCTTCCACAACAGGCTTATGAATTGGAGTGCCTGCGAAAGCGCCATTCAAATCGACCAAATGCAAACGACGTGCGCCTTCATTTACCCAATGCTGGGCAGTTGCAACTGGATCGTCAGAGAAAACAGTATCGTCTTCCATACGCCCTTGTTTTAAACGCACACATTTACCATCTTTCAGGTCAATTGCAGGAATGATTAGCATGCTTCCGCTCCTTGCTTCATCATGATTATGAAATTTTGCACATCTTAGCAAAGTATTGATCAATCGCTAAGCCTTAGAAAAGACTTTTATAACTTTACGCTTGAAGTGCAGTTTGAATAGTTTGAGAAATGTGAGCGGGTAATAGTTTTTGTTTTCTGAGCTCTTCAAATACCAATAAAGCAGCATATGCATCGGCAGCCGCATAGCTGATCTGCTGAGAGCTAAGTGGCTTTCGTGCCCAATTTGAAGTTCCAACTTTTTTCGACTTTGCAAGATATTGACCAAATAACAGTGCAACCGCTTTTTGTACACCCATTTGCTGTGTAAAACCGAAGTAGCTAAAGCCTTTAGCAAGATCGACACAACTTTCTAGCTCTATGCCTTTTTTATGAAAAATGTGCTTATCATTTTTAAGTCCAAAGCCAACTTTAATTTGCTGAGAGTTCGACAAAATGGGCTGTAAAAATTTTAAAGTCGATGAATTGACGTGAAATAAATATGCTTTTTGTGTTGTAGCAAGTTGAATCAAGTGTGGACCAGTTGAGATTTCACCCACTTTAAATGTAGGTTTAGACTCAGAATCAAATCCCAAAATTGCAGCGTTTTTTAATTCTTCTTCAATACTTTTGCATTGCTCAATATTTTCAATAACAACAATATTGTGGTGTGTCAGATTTTCAAAAGGGGGAAGCTGCTGAATAGAGGTTTTATCAAGGAGGGGAGAGGATTCGGACATATTTAACAGCGTACAAAAGAATTGGGCTATTAGCTTTATATATGAATAAAGTCTAGAGAACTAGGCTTTATGGGTGTCTTTAAAAATTATTGAGACTGAGAGGGCGTACCAATGACAACGCTTTCGCTTTTCTCAATGTAGCCTTCATAGGTAGGAGCCATCATTGTGGCAACAACCGCAAAAATTAATGCAAGCGGAATCAGAATAATATAAATCCAGCCTAAAACGCGTTCCCAACCTGGGGTAGGGCGCTGCGGGCCATAATCATTATTGCCTTCTGTACCTTTTGCTGCAAAGAGATAAATCATGAAAATAAAGTTTATGCCAGGTATAAGCATCAGCAATGATAGCCATCCTGTATTATTGCGGTCATGTAAGCGACGAATTGTAAATACAAAACTTACATAGAGGCAGACAATGTAAAGAATGAGGATAACAATCATGCCTGCTGTAGAAAGGCCTGTTAGTTCCTGACTAGATGTAAATCCAAAAGTAAAAGCGATGATGACAACAGCGATACCGATGACGAGTGAAAATAAGAATGTCCAAGCAGCATAAGAGAGTCGTCCAAAACGACCATTCGCTTTAAAGGGGGAATCTTGTTGAAGTGGCTGATTTTCAAAAGGTGAATTCATTTTGTTTTCCTGATCATTTGGTTTTATTTAAAAGTATAAATCTTCAATATTTTGTGGAATAAAATATCATTCTATAAATGATTGGTTGTTATTATAAATAAAAAAAAAGATCAGGCCATCTCGACCTGATCTTTTTCAGTTTTAAATGAAATTAAATATTCCATTCCACAAAGTTCTTCAGTAACTGCAAACCAGCAGTATGACTTTTCTCTGGGTGGAATTGAGTCGCGAATAAATTATCTTTATGAATTGCTGTGCAGAAGTTCACACCATACTCACAAGTCGCAGCCACAATGCTTTCATCTTTTGGTTCGACATAGTAACTATGTACAAAGTAGAAGCGAGCATCTTGTTCGATGTTGTTCCACATTGGATGGCTTGGGTCCATTTGGTGAACTTGGTTCCAGCCCATGTGTGGTACTTTTAAACCTTCCATTTGAGGGAAGTGCTTTACTACACCGTCAAAAATACCGAGTGCGTCTACACCGCCATTTTCTTCAGAACTTTGTAGTAATGCTTGCATGCCTACACAAATCGCAAGAACTGGCTTATTAAAAGCAGCTTTACGTACGACTTCATCAATACCTGCTTCACGCATGCCTTGCATACAGTCACGCATTGCACCAACGCCTGGAAAAACAATTTTGTCGGCTTGTGCAATTAACTTTGGATCATTGGTCACATCGACTGTAGCGCCCACATGCTCAAGTGCTTTAGCTGCTGAGTGTAGATTGCCCATGCCATAATCAAGTAACGCGATACGTGTCATTAGAGGCTACCTTTTGTCGATGCAATCGTGTTTTCTGCACGTGGATCAACTTCACATGCCATACGTAAAGCACGAGCTAGCGCTTTGAACACACTTTCAATTTGATGGTGACTATTTTTACCTTTCAAATTATCAATGTGTAAGGTCATAAGCGCATGGTTTACGAAACCTTGGAAAAACTCAGAAAATAAATCGACATCAAATGTACCGATGCGTGCACGGGTAAATGGAATATCCATGAATAAACCCGGACGACCAGATAAATCTACAACAACACGAGACAAGGCTTCATCTAATGGTGCATAAAAGTGACCATAGCGTTTTAAACCTTTTTTATCGCCTAAAGCCTGTGCAAAAGCTTGTCCAAGCGTGATGCCACAGTCTTCTACGGTGTGGTGATCATCAATCTCGAGGTCTCCATCACAATGAATATCGATATCAAATAAGCCATGTCGCTTGATCTGATCAATCATATGGTCTAAAAATGGAACTCCAGTGTTTAGTGTGCCTTGACCAGTACCGTCGAGATTTAATCGAACTCGAATTTTGGTTTCATTGGTATTTCTAACCACTTCACTGATACGTTGCGTCATGGACACGTTCCTCAAAAAACGTCAAAAATGATTGGATGTAACGATAATTTCGCTGTGACGAATTCGTGACAGCATCATAGTTTGCTCAGGAGGGTTAATCAATGCCTATTACCGTACATGCTTATAGTTCTCTAGATAATTCAGAGATCCGCGATCAGCTTGAGCGTTTGTATGATACAAGTCCGGAGTTTGGTGACGGGCACGATGCGATTGAACAACTTGAACAAGATTTACAACAGTATACCACGCTATACACTGCTGAATTTAACACCAAAATTATAGGTGCAATCTGGTCTTCAGGACAAGGCGAAAGCAAGGTTCTTGAATATATTGTTGTGCATCCTGCTAACCGTGGTCGTGGGGTAGCAGAGCGCTTAGTTGAAGAAGCTTGCCGTATAGAAGAGTCAAAAGGCGTTAAAATTTTTGAGCCGGGCTGCGGCGCAATTCATCGCTGTTTGGCTCATATTGGTAAATTGCATCATTAAAATTCCTGTTCGTATGTGATGGTGATTTAAAAATAATCACTTGTTACAAAAAACACGGAAGTTGCTTGACGTGATCATATAAACATTGTTTAATACGCCCACTTCGGCGTGATAGCTCAGTAGGTAGAGCAACGGATTGAAAATCCGTGTGTCCCCAGTTCGATCCTGGGTCTCGCCACCATTATTTGTGTTTTCAATCCCTGATCCCATCAGGGATTTTTTTTAAGTATTAAGTATAAAAAATACTCATTTAAATCAAAAACTCAGGATAATTGTTGACTATTGTTCTGAGATACGGCTTAATACAGGCCATTGGCGTGATAGCTCAGTAGGTAGAGCAACGGATTGAAAATCCGTGTGTCCCCAGTTCGATCCTGGGTCTCGCCACCATATTCGAAAAAGCCCCATACTTAATGTATGGGGCTTTTTTCATGCGTATTATTTTATTTGAACAATTCATTTCTTTACTTGTGGGTAAAATGACATTTATCCACAAGCACACTTACTTATCCCCAAACTCAGTTTGTTTTCTGTGTTATGCCAAAATGATAATAAATAAGGTTCTAATCATGTGAACTATCGTTAATTAGACGTTTTCCTAAACACACCGCTTCTACTTCGTCATAGCCGAGCTGTTCATAGAAATTCAGTACATTTAGATTATCTTTACGCACCAATAATTGTAGTTTTGGGCAGCCGCGAGCAATCAGTCGCTTTTCAAGCTGTTGAACGAGCGCTGTAGCTATGCCTAAGCGTTGCTGATGGGGGTGAACAGCTAAATAATTAATCCAGCCTCTATGGCCGTCATAGCCGCCCATAAGCGTACCAATGAGTTGCTCATCTTTAATAGCAACTAAAAATAAATCATCTTGTTGTGAGACTTTTCTGAAAATATCGGTTTCAGGATTATTCCAAGGGCGCGTCAGGCCGCAGCTTTCCCATAAAATGACGACATCTTCCAGATCCGCATTTGTAAATTGGCGAATAATAAACATATAGATTTCTACTTTTTGTTTTGCTGTGCTGAAAAGATAAAATAAAAATTCAAGCTTGAGCAGTGTTTATTAATAATTTACACAAATAAAAAAGCACCCCCGTAGGAGTGCTTGAATTCAACCAGTGATTTAAGCTGATTTTGCAACTGGTGCTGCTTGAAGCATTTGACCTGTTTCTTCGAAGTTTGCATGCCAAGACAATGCTTCACGAAGTAAATGAGGAGTGTGTCCACCTCTAGCACATGCACGATCAAAGTAATCATTTAATGCATCACGATAAAGCGGGTGTACACAATTATCGATCACAGCGCGAGCGCGTTCACGAGGTGCTAAACCGCGTAGGTCTGCTAAGCCTTGTTCTGTTACTAAAATATCAACATCATGTTCACTGTGGTCAACATGGCTCACCATTGGCACGATAGAAGAGATATCGCCGCCTTTAGCAATTGATTTAGTCACAAAGATTGCCAAGTGTGCGTTACGAGCGAAGTCACCTGAACCACCAATACCATTCATCATTTTAGTACCGCACACGTGAGTTGAGTTCACATTACCGTAAATATCAAACTCAAGCGCAGTGTTAATGCCGATAATACCTAAACGACGAACCAGTTCAGGGTGGTTAGAAATTTCTTGTGGACGAAGCACTAATTTGTCTTTGTAAGCTTCAATATTGCCAAAAACTTTTTCGCCACATTTTGCAGAAAGTGTAATTGAGCTACCAGAAGCAAATTTCATTTTGCCTGCATCAATGAGTTCAAAAGTACAGTCTTGTAGTACTTCTGAGTACATGATGAGGTCTTCAAAGTCAGAATCTTTTAAACCTGTTAATACAGCATTGGCAATAGAGCCAATTCCTGCTTGTAATGGACCAAGGTTTTTCGGTAAACGTCCTTCTGCAACTTCTTTATTAAAGAAAGCAATTAAGTGGTTTGCGATGCCTTGAGTCTCATCATCTGGCGGAGTTACCGTTGATGGTGAATCGTGAGTATCGTTAAATACAATACCGACAATTTTAGCAGGATCAATTTGGATTGCAGATGTACCAATGCGCTCATCCACTTTTGTTAATGGAATTGGAGTACGTGTTGGGCGATAAGTTGGAATGTAGATGTCATGTAAACCTTCAAAGCTTTCGCTTAAAGATGTGTTGATTTCAACAATAACTTTCTCGGCAAAAATAGCAAAACTTGCAGAGTTACCTACAGAAGTTGTTGGAATAATGCCGCCATCTTCAGTAATTGCAATTGCTTCAATTACCGCAACATCAGGACGTTTAAGCTGTTGGTTACGCATTTGTTCAACAGTTTCAGATAAATGTTGATCAATAAACATAACTTCGCCATTGTTAATGGCACGACGTAAAGTGTTGTCCACTTGGAATGGCATACGACGAGATAAAACACCTGCTTCCGTGAGTTGTTTGTCTAAGTCATTACCTAAGCTGGCACCCGTAATTAACGTGATTTTTAACGGATTTTTCTTTGCAAGTTCTACAAGTGCTTGTGGAACAGCTTTAGCTTCACCAGCACGAGTAAAACCACTCATACCTACGGTCATTCCATCTTCGATGAACTGCGCAGCTTGTTCAGCACTGATGACCTTGTCATGAAGAGAAGCTAGGCGAATACGACTTAAAGACATTGGACATCCTCAGAATTGTCAAAACATAGGCGATTTTAGCTATGAAAAATTGAAAAGTGCATAGGTGTTAGGCTAAGGTCTAATTTTGTAAATAAATGGTGGTATAAATTATATTTATGGTTTTTATTTTATTGATTTTTAAATATTTTATTTATCTTTAAAATAAGGCTTTTAATCACTAACTGGTTAAATTAAAAGCGCTCACTCAAAGTTTGCTTGATTTTTTCTAATGGATTGATCGAAGTGTTTTCTTCAGGGTTTGGTTTTGGGATGGGTAAAGAAATAATAACTTCTAAACCACCTTGTTCACGGTTATGAATTTGAATTTCACCATGATGAATATCGACAATACGTTTGACAATGGCAAGGCCAAGACCACTACCTTGAATGGTTCTTGCTGAGTCTCCGCGGACAAAAGGCTGCATTAACTCTTCAATTTGATCTGCTGGAATACCTTCACCATGATCGGCAACGATAATTAAAATCTTTTCATTTTCAACTTTTGCACTGAGCTCTATCGGTTCAGCGCCATAGCGTTTTGCATTATTAATTAAGTTGGCAATCAATCTTTTTAAGGAAAGACTACGTGCCGGAATGATGGGCACATCTTGCATCTCGAAGTGAATTTCAAGTGGTTTAAACTGCACAACAAGTTCTTGCAAAAGCATATTGATATTGGTGTCTTTCAATTCCTCATCTGATCCATCGCGCATATACGAAATAAACTGATTGAGAATTGCATCCATATCATCTACGTCATAGACCAGACCTTCACGTAAAAACTCATCAGGTAGCATCTCTGCTGTTAAACGAATGCGCGTTAAAGGGGTTCGCAAATCATGTGAAATGCCGGCCAACATAATACGTCGTTCACGCTCGGTTTGATCAAGCGTATAAACCATCCGGTTAAAGGCTTGGTTCACCTGTCGAATCTCTAGTGGACCATGATTGGTGTCTAAGTAGGGAGCAGTACCCGACTTACTATATTCATTAGCAGCATTTTGCAAACGACGTAAAGGGCGGTTCATTTGTCTGACTAAAATCAAGATAATGATAGCTGACAGTAATGGAACACCAACAACCCAACCAATTAATAGTTCAGGGCTATAGTTCGCATAGGTTTTTAAAGGCTCGCGGACCCAGTTCCCGTGCATTTCAGGGGTTTGAATCCAGATACGTGGGCTAGGCTTAAACTGGAAGTAAACCGTAACATCCTTAGCCCCAATTTCATTGGCCAGTTTTTGTTCGATTTGATTGGTAAAAAACTCGGCAATAACTTTATCGCGGACGCTTGGATATTCTTTAGGGTTGGTAATGTATTCAATACCAACACGATTACGTAACCACTCATCAATATCCACTTCATTTTTGCGATGAAAAATCTGTATGTCCGGATTGTTGACGAGTTCAAGTTCAACTGCAAGATAACGAGCATGTTGTTGAATTTCAGGCAAATAGAGTGTGCGCCAAAAGAACCATAACGACATAAATAAGCTAAAAAATACCACCAGCAGTACCAGAATAGTGGTACGCATGGCAGCAGAGCGTGGCTTAATTTTGTCGAGAAAACGTTCCCACCGAGTTCGTTTCCGTTCAGAGTAGGTAGCGTAATCAGTAAAGTTTTGTGGCGCGATTGGTTCTAAACTCACTCTATTTTATCTCAAGCTTATTCAGCACCATCTGGAACGAATACATAGCCCACACCCCATACAGTTTGGATATAACGTGCACGTGCAGGATTATCTTCAATTAAACGACGTAGGCGAGACACTTGAACGTCAATCGAACGTTCCATTGCACCCCATTCACGACCACGAGCCAAATTCATGAGTTTGTCGCGTGTTAATGGTTCACGTGGGTGTTGTACCAATGCTTTTAATACTGCAAATTCGCCAGTCGTTAAGGTAACGATTTGTCCTTCGCGTGTCAGTGTACGAGTAGATAAATCTAAGGACCATGGACCAAAGCTCACAACTTCAACTTGTTGGCTTGGAGCACCTGGAACTTCACGAACTTGGCGACGCAATACAGCACGGATACGGGCTAAAAGTTCATTTGGATTAAATGGTTTTGGCAAGTAATCGTCTGCACCAGCCTCAAGGCCAGCAATACGGTCTGAATCGCTACCACGTGCTGTTAACATGATGATTGGCGTATCAATATTTGATTGGCGTAAACGACGGCAAATGCTCAAACCATCTTCAACCGGCAACATAAAGTCGAGTACGATAAGTGAAAATAACTCACGTTGTAATAGACGATCCATTTGTGAAGCATCATGGGCAGTTTTTACAACAAAGCCTTTATCTTCCAAAAAACGTTGCAAGAGGGTACGTAAACGCACATCGTCATCGACCACTAAAATACGTTCGACACGATCCGTTTCGTTGTGTACGGTTTCAGGATGTTCAGCAGGTACAACTAAACTCATGATGTACTCCCTTTTAAATTCATAATTTATATATTATTGGGTCGGTGAGGCTTATTGCCAACAAGCCCTCAGTATAATGCTGATGTTCTTGTTAAGACTATGTATCAATTTGCTCAAAATTACAATTTTCAAGAGAGTTTGAAACCAAAAAACAACATCTTAAGCCCATAATTTAGCAAAGACTGATCTAAAGAAACAAATACTTAAATATTTGATAATTTTTTAATAATTAAATATTAATAACTAATTGTTTCAAATAAATTATTTTAGTTAAGCAAAAAGAATAGTTAGAAAGCTTTTAATTGTAGCTGGAAACAAACAGTAATGTTCAATAAGAGATTAGATGAGTAAAAACTTGTTGAATCTCTATATTTTTCTCTTTTAGAGAATGTATCAATATGATCATTTTCTCATAAATTATAATAAAATTTTGTCATCTTCATGACATAAGTTGTGCGTTTATAATTTTATAAAGAGTAACGACCCGATCCAGCTTTAAATTTTTTAGACTTAAATGCCTGTTTTTATGTGCTTGAGTAGCCCTAAAAAGCATAAATATTCAGAGTCAATACAAAAAAACGTTTTGAATACGCAAACAAGTGTGGATTTTATGGGCTTGGTCTTTATAATCAGTGCTTTTAAACTTTATCCTTGTGGGATCAAACACGATGACTGACTTAGTTCAGCAGTTGGCAAGTGAGCTTGCCGTACGTCCAAACCAAGTAGAAGCTGCCATCCGCTTAATTGATGAAGGTGCCAGTGTTCCATTTATTGCCCGTTACCGTAAAGAAGTAACACAAGGTTTAGATGATACGCAGTTACGCCAATTAGATACTCGTTTAGCGTATTTACGTGATTTATATGAGCGCCGTGAAAAGGTTATTCAGTCATTGCAAGAACAGAATAAATTGAGTGATGACTTGTTGGCGCGGGTGAATGCAGCCGAAACAAAAAATGCTTTAGAAGAAATTTATGCACCGTATCGCCCTAAGCGTACAAGTAAATCTTTTAAAGCAAAAGAAGCAGGTTTAGGACCAATTGCTGAAAAAATTATTGCAGAACAAGTTGACCCTACAGAAGCTTTGGCTGGTTTTAGTCATGAAGACTATCCAGATGTTGAAAGTCAATTAGATGCGATTCAGCATATTCTGATTGATGACTGGGCACAAAATATTGCGCTTACCACAGAATTAAAAACAACTTTTGCAAAAACTGCAGTTTTAAAAAGTACAGTTGCGTCTGAAGAAAAGAAAGAAGTTGGTAAAAAATTCCGTGATTACTTTGAGTTCTCTGAAGGTCTAAACAAATTACCTTCACATCGTTTATTAGCGATGTTACGTGGTCGCCAAGAAAACGTATTGGGTTTGAAAGTAGATGGTGAAGATGATGCGCCATTGGCACGTATTGAAACTGAATACAACCTTGAGCAAATTCAACCTCAAGCACGTCAGGATTTCTTAAAGCAAACTGCAAAATTATTCTGGTTAGGCAAGATTCGTCCTCAAATCGAACATTCATTGCTAACAGAAAAACGTCTTACTGCTGAAGCAGAAGCAATGCAGGTATTTGCTGAAAATCTTCGTCATTTATTATTGTCAGCGCCAGCAGGCAGCCGTACGACTTTGGGTGTTGACCCTGGTATTCGTACAGGTGTGAAACTAGCAGTGATCAGCGATGCTGGTGATGTACTTGCTCACAGCACGATTTATCCATTTGCACCAAAAGATGATAAAGAAGGTTCAATTGCAGAACTTGCACGTCTATGCCGTGAATATAACGTAGAGCTCATTGCAATTGGTAATGGTACAGCTAGCCGTGAAACAGAAGCTGTTGTTGCTGAAATGATGGCTGCGAATACTGATCTGAATTTAACACGAGTAACTGTAAGTGAAGCGGGTGCATCTGTTTACTCTGCAAGTGAACTTGCGTCGGCAGAACTCCCTGAGCTTGATGTTTCAATTCGTGGTGCAGTTTCTATTGCGCGCCGTTTACAAGATCCACTTGCTGAACTTGTTAAAATTGACCCGAAATCAATTGGTGTGGGCCAATATCAACACGATGTGAACCAGACTGGTTTAGCAAAAACACTTGATGCAGTGGTAGAAGACTGTGTGAATGCTGTAGGTGTTGATGTAAATACCGCTTCACCAGCAATCTTGGCTTATATTGCAGGTTTAAACAAAGCAATTGCTCAACAAATTGTTGAATACCGCAAAGAGCATGGCCGTTTTGATAACCGTCAAGCTTTGAAAAGCGTACCACGTTTAGGCGAGCGTACTTTCGAACAAGCGGCTGGTTTCTTACGCATTCAAAATGGTTCTGAACCTTTAGATGCATCTTCAGTTCACCCTGAAAGTTATGGTCTTGTTGAGAAAATTGTTGCAGCAAAAGCGACAACTGTGAAAGACATTATTGGTAATACCGAAATCATTCGCCAAGTAAAAGCTGATGAATTTGTTGATGACAAATTTGGTTTACCAACAATTCAAGACGTTTTAGCTGAACTTGAAAAACCAGGTCGTGACCCACGTCCAGAGTTCCGTACTGCTAAATTCCGTGAAGATATCACTGAAGTTGGTCAATTGACCGAAGGTATGCAGCTTGAAGGTGTGATCACGAATGTCACAAACTTTGGTGCCTTTGTTGATATTGGTGTGCATCAGGATGGTTTAGTTCATATTTCTGAACTTGCAAATGAGTTTGTATCTGATCCGCATAAAGTTGTAAAACCGGGCCAGATTGTACAAGTACGTGTAATGCAGGTTGATGTTGAACGTAACCGCGTGAACTTAAGTATGCGTGCTGAAGGTTCTGCACCTGTAAAAGCTCAGCGTCCACCACGCCGTGAACAAAATACAGAACAACGTTTTGAACGTAAACCTCAAGGTAAACGTCCTCAACCGCGTAAAGATCAAGCTGAACGTCCTCAGCGCGCTAAGCAAGAGAAACCACAAGAACAAAAAATTGGTGGTTTGGGTGCATTGTTGCTACAAGCAGGAATTAAAGGTTCTAAATAAGAGCCTTTAAGACCATAAAAAGCCTCCAGTTGGAGGCTTTTTTTATTGGTGAACCATTATTTCTAATAGATATTAAAGAGCGATTAAGAAAAAAATTGCAGTCGTAAAGATGAGGTGAATCTTAAGATCAACAAATCGTTGTTAAATACACAATTAAATACACAACGTTATAGCATAACTAAACTTTAATGATATTCAGTTGTCCGACATCATCAACCCAGCCTTGAAGCATTTTCTCTCTTTCAGGCTGTAATAGTACAACTTTGCTTATTTCTTTTTATTATAAATGGTTGTTTTATGTCGGTTTTAAACCTGAAAAATAGATTTCATTTAAAAGACCTCCTGTCAGGAGTTGTCGTATTTCTTGTGGCATTACCGCTGTGCTTGGGTATCGCTTTAGCCTCCGGAGCTCCCATTATCTCTGGTATTATTGCTGGTATTGTAGGCGGTATTATTGTGGGTTTACTGAGTGGTTCCCACATCAGTGTCGCTGGTCCAGCAGCAGGCTTAACTGCTGTAATTCTTGTACAGTTAGAACAATTAGGCGGCAATTATGCCGCCTTTTTATTATGTATTATTTTTGCCGGTGTCCTGCAAATTCTATTTGGATTATTCAAATTAGGTTTTTTTGCGAACTTTATTCCAAATAATGTCATTTTAGGATTACTCGCGGCCATTGGTGTCATTCTGATTGCGACCCAATTACCTTATCTGTTTGGCCTTTCTGATTTTTCATGGAGACAGGTTTGGACTTCAACACCCGATGCCTTCCTTCAACGTTTTGATGGAGGAGCTGCACTTATTGGTTTGCTCAGTTTATTTCTAATTTTAGCGTGGGATAGTAGTCCACTCAAAAAATTAGCTTTACCTTCGGCATTGATTGCGGTTGTGCTCGCAGCAGTTTTAAATTTTGTTTTGGTAAGTATGGGATCTCCATGGGCAGTGCAAATTGATAATCTCATTCAATTACCAAATATATTACAAGCACCCGAAGAGGTATTAATTTTTCCTGACTTTAGCTATTTAGCTGAGCCTATGATTTACACAGGGGCAATTACTCTGGCTGTCGTGGCATCTTTAGAAACATTATTGAATCTGGAAGCCGCAGATAAAATTGATCCTCAAAAACGTTCTTCACCTCCTAACCGTGAACTTTGGGCACAAGGCACAGGTAATATTATTTCTGGTTTAATTGGTGGAATGCCCGTCACCTCAGTGATTGTGCGTAGTTCGGTGAATGCAAATACAGGCGCGCGTAGTAAATGCTCTACCATTATTCATGGTGTATTGTTGCTGTTAGCGGTTTTGTTCTTCGTGCCATTAATGAACATGATTCCTCTATCTGCGTTGGCTGCAATCCTCATCGTGACAGGCTTTAAACTTACTCATCCAAAACTCTTTAAACAGCTTTATCAAAAGGGCTGGAAACAATTTTTACCTTTTATTATTACCTTGGTTGCAATTTTGCTGACCGATCTTTTAATGGGAATTTTAATTGGCCTATTCACCAGTAGTGCTTTTATTCTCTATGGTAATTTTAATAAAGGTATTCGCGTTTATAGAGAGAAGCGCTTACATGGCGTAGTGACTCGTATTGAACTCCCATCACAAGTGACCTTTCTTAATCGTTCTGCGCTTATTTCAGCATTGGAACATGTGCATAAACATCAGCAACTCATTATTGATGCGACTCAATGTGATTCGATTGATCCTGATATCTATCAAGTTATTCAAGATTATCAAAATGAAACTGCAATTAAACGTGAGGTCAACCTTAAACTCGTTGGGTTCAAACAGCACTATCAAGATGTTGACGATGCGATACTTGATATTGATATTAGTACACATGATTTGCAACAAAAGTTGAGTCCACAGCAGGTTGTAAACTTACTTAAAGAAGGGAATGAACGCTTTGTAAAAAATGAACGTCTACAACGAGATATTTACCGACAAATTCGTGTAACTGCAGACGAAGGGCAGCATCCGATCGCAGCAGTTCTTGGTTGTATGGACTCACGGGCACCCACCGAGATGATTTTTGATGTGGGTATTGGTGATCTGTTTAGCTTACGAATCGCGGGTAATATTGCTGGTCAGAAAGTATTAGGTTCACTTGAGTTTGCTTGTCAGGCTAAAGGTTCTAAAGTGATTGTGGTGTTAGGGCATACCGATTGCGGTGCTGTGACGAGTGCATGTCAATTACGCTTAGAGCATAAGCAAGTGGCTGATGTGAAAGAAATGCCACATATTCAATATGTGCTTGGCCCATTAATGCATTCGGTTGATAGCGTATATGACATTATGCAGCCACGTGAGTTAGGTAATGCTTTTATTAGTCAGGTTACTGCCATGAATGTTCACTACAATATTCAATATATTATCAACAACAGCAGTGTGCTTAAAGATATGGTTGATCGAGGTGAGATCGTAGTTGTGGGTGCAATTTACGATGTAAAGACAGGACATGTTCAGTTTCTTGATTGATCAGTTCTTTAGTTAAAAAAAGCGCCTTATTTAAGGCGCTTTTTTTAACTATGCTATTAACTCAAGATTACCAGTGTTCGCCTGGGAAGATCCGTGCATATGCTTTTTGTGCCCAGTTTAATTTCTCGGTTTTTTCACCTTTTGCTGCATCTGAACTTGGGAATAAACGGAAACCAATCGACATAAACATATTGTTAATGCCTGGTGCAACCGAATATGTCATTGAAGCTAATCGGCCTAAGTTAGTTGCCATACGCTTTGGACGTTTCACAATTGCATAAGCAATTAAGTCAGCAGCCTGCTCAGGTGAAAGTGTTGGTACATATTTATAAATTTTAGTGGGTGCAATCATTGGGGTGCGAACCAATGGCATATAAATTGAAGTAATCGCAATTTTATGCGCATGAACTTCGGCCGATAGACAGCGGCTAAATGCATCAAGAGCAGCTTTAGACGCGACATAAGCAGAAAAGCGAGTCGCATTTGCTAATACACCAATCGAGCTAATATTAATGATTTGCCCATCTTTACGCTGAATCATATGCGGCAAAATATTGAGAACTAAACGTACGGCGCCAAAATAATTTAATTGCATGGTACGTTCAAAGTCATGAAAACGATCATAAGACTCATGTACGGCACGGCGAATAGAGCGACCTGCGTTATTAATTAAAATATCAATGTGATTAACAGTCGCTAAAATTTCTTTAGACACTTGATCAATCATGTCCATATCGTTGAGATCACATGGGAAAATTGATGCCTTACCGCCACGACTTTCAATATCTGCTTTCACTTCTTCCAAAGTTTCTTGAGTACGGGCAACCAGTAAAACATGGGCACCAGCATCAGCAAGCTTATTTGAAATCGTTAATCCGATTCCACTCGAGGCGCCTGTCACTAAAATGACTTTATCTTGTACCTTTTCCTGGAACAGAGCTTCTAATTTTTTATTCACAGCATTTTACCTAAGTAGGGGCAGGGACTATTTATTCCGGTATGTAATTTTTATTTTTTACAACCGTAGGTTCATCCAGATGAACTCATAAATATTGCTCATATCTTAATAGATGTTTAAAAATTGTCTAGTATGTAAATATATGAAATTTAACAATTTATTTAGAGTAAAAACTCTAAATTAGTATCTTAATCCATTAATTGTTTTAAGTTGTAGAATGAATAAAAAATGAAAAAAGCCTCTATTTCCAGAGGCTTGTTAAGTAGTTTAAAAATTACACAGCTGAAAGTGCTTGTTCTAAATCGGCAATTAAGTCATCAATATGCTCAATTCCAATTGAAAGACGAACCATATCTTCGCTTACACCAGCAGATTTAAGTTCTTGTTCATTGAGCTGGCGATGAGTCGTCGTTGCAGGATGACATGCCAAACTTTTTGCATCACCAATATTCACAAGACGAGTAAATAGCTGAAGTGCATCAATGAACCGAGTACCGCCTTCGAGACCATCTTGTACGCCGAAAGATAAAATTGCAGAAGGTTTACCTTTTACATATTTTTGAGCAAGTTGGTGCTGTGGATGATCTTTTAAACCTGCGTAGTTGACCCATTTTACTTTTGGATGAGTCTGTAAATATTCCGCAATTTTTTGAGCATTTTCAGTATGGCGCTCCATGCGGAGGTTTAGAGTTTCTAAGCCTTGTAAAATTAAGAAAACACTCAGTGGGCTAATTGCCGCGCCTGTATTACGTAATGGAACTACGCGTGCGCGGGCAATATAAGCAGCTTCACCTAAAGCTTCGACATAATTAACCCCGTGATAACTTGGGTCAGGCGTGTTCAAAACTTTAAAACGTTCCGGATATTTACCCCAAGGGAATTTACCGCTATCTACAATCGCACCGCCAATACTATTGCCATGCCCACCAATATATTTAGTAAGCGAATGAATGACGATATCGGCCCCATATTCAAAAGGTTTTAATAAGGCAGGGGTAGCGACTGTATTATCTACAATTACTGGAACTCCATATTCATGTGCGACGTTTGAAATTGCTTCTAAATCGATAATATTTCCAAGTGGGTTACCAATTGACTCAACAAAAACAAGTTTCGTCTTATCATCAATTAAGTCACGTAAGCTTTCGGGCTTTTGGTAATCAAAAAAGCGGACCTCAATACCTTGTTTTGGCAAGGTATGGGCAAATAGATTATACGTTCCTCCATATAAAGTTGAGACAGAAGCAATATTGTCTCCTGCTTCGGTAATGGTTTGAATTGAGTAAGTAATTGCTGCCATTCCAGAAGCCAAGGCTAAAGCACCAATTCCGCCTTCGAGTGCAGCAAGGCGTTGCTCAAGTACAGCAGTAGTCGGGTTCATAATACGGGTATAAATATTGCCCTGAACTTTTAAATCAAAAAGATCGGCACCGTGTTGTGTATTATCAAATGCATAAGAAGTGGTTTGATAAATAGGAACCGCAACTGCTTTTGTGGTTGCTTCTGGTGAATAACCAGCATGGATTGCTAAGGTTTCATCTTTATAAGTCATGATTACTTCATCTTCGTGAGTTAAATATTGAGCGAGTCTAGCCTAAAATTCATATTGAAAATTGCAGAAATTCTGGTTTGTTTTCTAATTTTAGGAATAAAGATAGAAAAATATACGCTGAAACGCTGTATAAATCTTATACATAAACATTTTGCAACTTATTGAAAAAGAAAATTGTTTGATAAATCCGTACGATGGAAATCATAACTTCAAGTCAATGAGGTTTTCAGCGTATAATACGCGCGATTATTTATCGCTTATGCGATGTATTGGTTTTTCAATTGAGGAGTCCTGCGTGGCCCAATATATTTATACGATGAACCGAGTGTCTAAGATGGTTCCGCCAAAGCGCGAAATCTTAAAAGACATCTCTTTATCATTTTTCCCGGGTGCCAAAATTGGTGTGCTCGGTTTGAACGGTGCAGGTAAATCTACCCTGCTTCGTATTATGGCTGGCGTAGATAAAGATTTCTCTGGTGAGGCTCGTGCACAACCTGGAATTAAAATCGGCTATTTAGAGCAAGAACCGCCACTTGATCCAACTAAAGACGTTCGTGGTAACGTTGAAGATGGCGTACGTGAAGCTTTAGATGCATTAGAACGTCTTGATCAGGTTTTTGCAGAATATGCAGATCCAGATGCAGATTTTGATGCACTTGCAAAAGAGCAGGAAAAATTAGAATCAATTATCCATGCTTGGGATGCACACAACCTAAACAACCAGCTTGAAATTGCTGCGGATGCTTTGAATCTTCCAGCTTGGGATGCAGACGTAACATTACTTTCTGGTGGTGAGCGTCGTCGTGTTGCACTTTGCCGTTTATTACTTTCTAAACCAGATATGTTACTTCTGGATGAACCGACGAACCATTTAGATGCAGAATCTGTAACTTGGTTAGAACGTTTCTTGAAAGATTTCCCAGGCACTATCGTTGCGATTACGCATGACCGTTATTTCTTGGATAACGTGGCTGAGTGGATTCTTGAACTTGACCGTGGTATGGGTATTCCTTATCAAGGTAACTATTCTTCTTGGTTAGAACAAAAGAATGCTCGTTTAGAGCAGGAAAATAAACAAGAAGAATCTTTTGCTAAAGCATTGAAAAAAGAACTTGAATGGGTTCGTTCAAATGCTAAAGGCCAGCAAAAGAAAAACAAAGCGCGTATGGAACGTTTTGAAGAGCTTAACTCTAAAGAATTCCAACAACGTAATGAAACTTCTGAAATCTATATTCCACCTGGCCCACGTTTGGGTAACAAAGTTGTGGAAGTGGAAGGTATCAGTAAGTCATTTGACGGTCGCTTGTTGTACGAAAACTTAACGTTTACCGTACCTCCAACAGCGATTGTTGGTATCGTTGGTCCAAACGGTGCGGGTAAAACGACTTTATTCCGTATGATGACTGGCGAACAGCAACCTGATACAGGTACTGTGACCTTAGGTGAGTCAGTTAAAGTGGCTTATGTTGGTCAGATTCGTGACACTCTAGATAATAATAAAACTGTTTGGGAAGAAGTTTCTGGCGGTTTAGATATCTTAAAAATCGGTGATTACGAAATCGCATCGCGTGCTTATATCGGCCGTTTTAACTTTAAAGGTCAAGATCAGCAAAAACGTGTAGGTGAATTGTCTGGTGGTGAACGTAACCGTTTACAACTGGCGAAGATCTTACAGTTAGGTGCAAATGTAATCTTACTGGATGAGCCATCAAACGACTTGGATATTGAAACTTTACGTGCGCTTGAGGATGCAATTCTTGTATTCCCAGGTACGGTAATGGTGGTATCGCATGACCGTTGGTTCCTTGACCGTATTGCGACACATATCTTGTCATTTGAAAATGAACAGCCAGAATTCTACGCAGGTAACTATGCAGAATACGAAGCATATCGTCAGTCACGTTTAGGTGACGATGCTGTTCAAAAGCGTACGAAATACAAAAAAATTAGCGGGTAATTTCTGCTAATTGAAAAAACCAGCCTAAGGGCTGGTTTTTTGTTTTATGAGAAAGCTAGTTTACTAAATGCTTCCTCTAGGCAACGCTCGGCATCAGGGTGACCTTGACTGGCTGCTTTTTTCAGCCATTTTTCAGCTTCACTATAATTCTTATCGAGGCCAAATTGACCATTTAGATAACCAATACCAAGTTTAAATGAAGCATCGGCGTTACCTCTTAAAGCTGCGCGGAGGTAGCACCACATTGCATTGCGGTCGTTTGGAGTAATATCTAGCCAATTTTGCATACGTTCATGATCTTGTACGGCTAACTCTTCAAAGCGTAAACCTTGTTCAATTTCATCTACAGCTTGCGAATGCATATCGGCATGTAAGTTTTCAAAAGCAAACAAGTGATTAAGCCCATGCTTGATTGATTTCATATTCATGATAGTCTCCCTTGTTCCTCAATTTGATTGAATTGACTCACACTTTTAAGCTAGTCCCTTATATTGAAATCTTATGTTTTTTTTTTGTAAATGTGATATAGCGCATTTGGATGAAAAATAGTGAGGTTTTGGCTTACATAAAAGTTACACGTGTTTTTACGCTAAGCGATATTTATATGAGTTTCTCTTCTATAACTGCGATAAAAATAGGCTCCAAAAACTAAAAGATAATTTTTATTTGATATTTTCGACTTTTTATTTTTCCATAAAATCTTATTAAAATTTATAAATATCAAACAAAAGAAATTTTTTTAAACAAAACCAGCCTAAGGGCTGGTTTTGTTTTATGCCTTTTATAGGTGTTATTTAGTAAAGTCCCCGTGTAGGTCAGACCAAATTAATGATGGGGCTACCATAATCACATCAAAGGTCATTGCTAAAGGGTACAAAGCCATACGTGTTACACGTTTAAACGGATGTTTCTTTGTTATTTCATCTTTTTGTTGTAAGACGATCGAGTAAGGGACTGAGAGTTGCTGTTGAATCTTTTGTTTCTCTACTTTTTGATAAACCTTTCCTTTAAAGCGGATGATGGTGAAAGGGTAAAAAACTTGTTGTTGATTTTCCATCGCCATGAATTGATTTTTAAAACCTAATGTTTTTAAAAGTTCCTTTTGCTTCTCATCCATTTTGGACGTAGGAATATTATAACGAATCGTTATTTCGCCATGGAAATGAGTGGAATCATCCATCTCCAGTACAAGAGGTGAGGGTGTTTTTAACGTTCTTTGTTCTGCAGGAATGCTTTTAATAATATTTAGAAGGTTTGAGCTGCCATCCGTCATCAAATAGTTATAGTCTTTACCGACAAATATGAAACCATATTCCTGCTGATCTTGGACTGCTTGACCCAAGGCAATAATTTGATCGGTTTTTAAAACAGTAGTTTTAACTTCGGTGGTTTCATTTGGTAAAGCGGTGGACAACATACTCGTTGCGCAGCCAGTTAAGCCGAGGGCAATTGTTAATATAGATGCGGAAAAAAGCTTGTACATAATGATTACTCAAAAGAAATTATTTTTGTCTCGTCTAACGTGAGATAAGTTCTAAATTAAAAGGTGAGGATTTGTGAATCGAGGTTTTGTAATTTTATTACATGCCTAGAGCCTGTTATAGTGGCTTTGTTCAACTTTTTAGTTTAATGGTGTGCTTTTGCCACGTTCCGCAATTTTTATGTCCATCTTGTTTAGTTTGCTCATATTCCAGAGTTTATGGAATGTGGCGGCAGCATTTTGCGCGCATGAAAATCAGGAAAAAGCATTGCATCATTTTGGGCATCATGCAGCTTTGAATGTATATCAACCGTCACATCAAGCTTATTCTGAACAGAAAGATGCCGGAAACACTTCTCATAAAGCACCTTTAAATTTGCAAGACCATCATGATCACTTGCCTTCATGTTTTCATGTGGTGATGACTGAAGTTGCAAAGCAAGCTGAAGCGCCTGTAGTGCATGTGCAGGAACTCTCACAAATTTATCACTGGTCTAATTCTTACCAGTCACCCCATCTTACTGCTTTAAAACCTCCTCCTGTTTTAACCCCGCTATAGGTGGGGTAGCCAAAACAAGCCCACCGCATCTCTTATTTATTGCGGGGCAAAAACATGTCTTCTATTTTTTCAACTCGAGTGAGTTCTACTTCTCACTTAGAGAGTAACGTTAAGATAACGTTAAAAAAGGTTTTAACAATATCAAGCCTATCTGTTGCGATGCTATTGGCTGGACAAGTAACGATGGCTCAATCTGAGATTCAACAAGAACGTTATATTCAAAAAGCAGCGTTTACTTTTGACCAAGCCTTAGAGCAGGTACAAAAATATCAAAGTCAGCAAGGTGTTTGGCAAGCACAGCAGCAAATGGCTGAGGCCAATTTAAAACAAAGTCGTTTATGGGCCAACCCAAGTCTTTCCATTGAACAAACGGGTTTCCAAAGTGATCAAGAAAAAGAACTCGCAATTGGAATTTCTCAGCCTTTGGATATTTTTGGCCAGCGTAAGGCTGCGCAAAATTTAGCAAAAGTGGAAATATCAAAAATTGATTTGGCTGAGCAGCGTTATCAAGCTGAGCTTGAATTAATCGTTAAATACTTTTGGTCACAAGTAGCTTTGCTTGAGCTTGAAAAGTCTCTCATTGCAGAGCAGCTATCTGTCAGCCAAGAAAATTTGTTGGCATCGGAAAAGCGTTATCAAGCAGGCAGTATTGCCCAAGTGGATGTAGACCGAGTGCGCATGTCTCACTTGGAAAACCAGCGTTTATATCAACAAGTTGATTTAAAACTTCAAGTTGCCAAGCAACAACTAGTCAACTTATGGGGCGGTGGCTCAAGTCAGTTTCAGCTATTCCAAAGTCCAAATCAGTTATGGGCATTGGCAGCGAATGTAGAACCCAGCCAAGATGCGCAAAATAATTTATTAGAGCGTTCTTTCCAGCTAGATGCTCTTGCGCAGCAAGCTAATATTCAACAGCTTAAAGCAAAAGCAAGACCACAACCTACTGTAACTTTAGGTGTTAATAGCACTCGTTCTCCAGAACAGAGTACAGATAATCAAATTCGTTTAGGTGTGGAAATTCCTTTAAATCTTTTTAATCGCCAGCAATATGGAATCAAGATTGCTCAGGCCAAACAAGAGCTATCTCAACGTCAGCAAAGCTTTTATCGACAGCAAAATCAGGTTGATATTGAAACCCTAATATCAGAGTTAAAAGGTTTACATATTCAGTTTAAACAACTGAATGATCAGCAAGTTCCTCTTGCTATTCAAGTTCAGCAAAAAACATTGCAAGGTTTTCGTTTGGGTAAGTTCGCCGTTACTGATGTTCAGCAAGCCACCATGCAATTGCAAGACGTACGCTTACGTAAAGTCGAGCTATTAAAACAAGCTTGGCAAAATTCAATTGAAATTCAAAGTTTGCGTCTTGGGTTAGAACCAGAACAGATCATGGCGAAAGATGCCTTAATGCAACTCAATCAACGTGCTTGGCAACAAAGTCAAACATTCCCAACTCAGGCAGGAGAATAATAATGTCGACAAATTTAAAGAAAAATTCTCAATGGCTTTGGGGCGGGGTGATTGCTGCAATCACTGCACTATTAATTGGTTTACTGGTTTTAAATTCAAAAAATAAATCTAATTCTTCCGAAGCTTCGGAAGGTCACGGGCATGCTGAAGAAGAGGGTGAAGAACACCATGAAGAAGGTGAAAAACCACTGCTACTCACTGCTCAGCAAATGCAGGAACAAAATTTAAAAATTGAACAAGCTGAACTAGGTGAAGTTCCTCTACTTCAAACTTATCCAGCTAAACTGGTGGTCAATACAGACCGTCAAGCCCATGTCTCACCAAGTTTTAGTGGTCGTGTCGAAGCGGTATATGTTGAATTGGGGCAACAGGTTAAAAAAGGGCAGGCTCTCGCAAGCTTATTGGTTCCAGATCTGGTCGATCAACAAGCGAATTTGCAAATTGCCCAGTCTAATCTTGATTTAGCGCGTCAGGACTATGAGCGTGAACGTAGCTTATGGTCTCAAGGGATTTCAGCCAAACAAGATTATCAACGAGCTTATAACGCCTATCAGCAAGCTCAAATTCAAGTTAAAGCAGCTCGTTCACGCTTAAGTGCATTCGGAGCGGGTTCAGGTTCAGGAGGACGCTATACCTTAACAGCGCCAATTGCTGGCGTGGTGAGTAATAAAGATATTGTGGTGGGAGAAAACGTACAGCTAGCAGATCAGCTTTTTATTATTAATCAGCTTGATCAGTTGTGGCTTGAGTTTATTTTACCAAGCACCGCAAATCTGAATTTACAGCCAAATCAGCAGATTGAATTTAAATCTTTGCAAACTGGGAATGTATTTAACGCTCAAGTCCAAAGCTTAACAACAGAGGCCGATGCTCAAACGGGTCGTTTACAAGTGCGTGCCAAGGTCTTGGCAAATAGTAGTGAATTGCGTCCGAACTTGATGGTTAACGTCGAGCTAAATTCAGGTTCAACACAAAAAGTGACACGTGTAAAGGCTCAAGCGATTCAACAAGTCGAAGGTAAAGACGTTATCTTTACCCCCAAAATGGTCAAAACAGGCTTTGAGTTTGAACCTGTGACGGTACAGTTGGGGCAACGTTCTAAAGATGGTCAATGGGTCGAAGTTGTAAAAGGTATTAATCCAAGCCAGCGCTATGTTGCAGAGGGCAGCTTCTTGCTGAAATCCGAACTGGAAAAGGGAGAGGCGGAGCATGGACATTAATAAACCGGAGCTGCCCAAACCACAGGGACTGTTTGACAGAATTATTCAGTTTGCTATCCAAAATGCCATTTGGGTCATGCTATTTGTACTGACATGGATTGGAGTCGGGATCTGGAGTTATCAAAAGCTTCCTATTGATGCAGTTCCAGACATTACCAATGCTCAGGTCCAGATTAATACTCAAGCAAATGGATATACCGCTTTAGAGGTCGAACAGCGGATTACCTATCCTATTGAAAATGCGATGGCTGGAATTCCCAATCTGGAACAAACCCGCTCTATTTCCCGTTATGGCCTTTCCCAAGTCACCATTATTTTTAAAGATGGAACCGATATTTATTGGGCAAGACAACTGATTAATCAGCGACTTCAAGAGGCGGACGGACAACTGCCTGAATCGGTTGACCCGGTGATGTCTCCTGTTTCAACGGGATTGGGTGAAATTTACCAATGGGTGGTAAAAGCAAAATCTGGTGCTAAGAAAGCAGATGGCACGGCCTATACAGCCATGGACTTGCGTGAAATTCAAGACTGGATTGTACGTCCTCAATTACAGCGGGTGAAAGGCGTAGCCGAAATCAATAGTATTGGTGGCTACAATAAAACTTATATTGTATCGCCTGATTTAAAACGTTTGCAGCAGCTTCAGATTTCAATCAATGAATTTCAAACTGCTCTGCAAGAAAACAATGAAAATCGCGGTGCAGGTTTTATTGAAGAAAATGGAGAGCAACTCACCGTTCGTGTGCCGGGCATGCTAAGTAGTGTTGAAGATATTCAAAATATTACTGTGAGTACCAAAAATGGTTTACCAATTCGTGTGGCAGATGTGGCAAATGTCTCTATTGGGCATGATTTAAGAACAGGTGCTGCAACTTATAACGGTGAAGAAACCGTTCTTGGTATTGCCATGATGATGATGGGGGAAAATAGCCGTACCGTTGCTCAGGCGGTTGATAGCAAAATTAAGGAAATTCAGTCTACATTACCCAAAGGTGTCGAAATCGAAACGGTTTATGACCGGACGAGCTTGGTAAATAAAGCAATTGCAACGGTGCAGAAGAACCTTGTAGAAGGAGCGATTCTGGTTATTGTGATTTTGTTTATTTTTCTAGGAAATTTTCGAGCAGCTTTAATTACAGCCTGCGTTATTCCACTTTCGATGTTATTTACTTTGACCGGTATGGCTGAACAAAACATTAGTGCCAACCTCATGAGCTTAGGAGCGCTTGATTTCGGGATTATTGTAGATGGCGCAGTTGTTATTGTAGAAAACTGTATTCGACGTCTAGCAGAAGCACAGCATGCTTTACATCGCCCCCTTACACGAGCTGAGCGATTCAAAGAAGTATTCCTTGCAGCAAAACAGGCCCGTCGACCACTTATTTTTGGGCAAATGATTATTTTGGTGGTCTATTTACCTATTTTTGCTTTATCTGGTGTTGAAGCCAAAATGTTCCATCCAATGGCTATGACTGTAGTGATGGCGTTATTGGGTGCCATGATTCTTTCTGTGACATTTGTACCTGCGGCAGTTGCTCTTTTTGTTACGGGTGAAGTGAAAGAAAAAGAAACACGTTGGATGTTACTTTTAAAGCAAAAATATCGAGATATTCTCGATCAGGCTTATCAGCTTAAGCTTGTGATTGTTAGTTTTGCATTAAGTATTTTAGTGCTCACAGGTGTGTTAGCTACCCAAATGGGCAGTGAATTTGCACCGCAACTTAGTGAAGGTGATTTTGCCTTGCAGCAAATGCGTTCACCGAGTACTGGGCTCGAGCAATCACTGCGAATGCAGGAAAATACTGAAAAGCTCATTTTGAAAAACTTTCCAGAGGTAAAGGCTGTTTTTGCACGCACAGGAACGGCTGAGGTTGCAACTGATGTGATGCCACCTAATATCTCTGATGCGGTTATTTTGCTTAAACCGCATGACCAATGGCCAAACTCTAAAGAAACGTTAGATGAGCTACGTTCGCGTATGCAAGCTTTCTTGGCGACATTACCAGGCAATAACAGCGAGTTCTCTCAACCGATCGAACTACGTTTTAATGAGCTGATTTCAGGCATTCGTAGTGATATTGGTGTCAAGATTTTTGGCGATGATATGCAAGTTCTTAATGAACAAGCTCAAGCATTTGCTCAAAAAATACAGACGATTTCTGGTGCTACTGCCGTTAAGGTCGAACAAACTAGCGGTTTGCCTGTATTGAGTATCGAAATTAATCGACCTTTGGCTGCACAATACGGATTATCTGCAAAAGCTATTCAAGATATTGTGGCGGCAAGTGTCGGTGGACAAAATGTAGGGCAGATTTTACAAGGTGATAGACGATTCGATTTTGAAATTCGTTTAGAGGACCAGCAACGTACAATTCAAAACTTAGCCCAACTTCCGATTCAGCTACCTAATGGTGGACTCATCCAGCTTCAAGATGTCGCTAAAGTTGAGCGTACCTCAGGCTTAAATCAGGTTGGGCGTGAAAATGGTAAGCGTCGAGTCATTATTACCGCTAACGTAGAAGGACGTGACTTAGGATCATTTGTTCAAGAGTTAAGAACAACGCTTGCAAAAGAACAACTGCCAGCAGGCTATTGGTTGGAATATGGCGGTCAGTTTGAAAATCTTGCCTCAGCTGCTGCACGAATGAAAATTGTTGTGCCATTGGCGCTTGCTATGATTTTCATTCTACTCATGGCTGTATTCCATAATGTTAAAGAAAGCTTGCTGGTGTTTAGCGGCGTTCCGTTTGCTTTGTCGGGTGGTCTTATTGCCCTTTGGCTAAGAGATATTCCACTGTCTATGTCGGCAGGTGTGGGTTTTATTGCCTTATCAGGTGTTGCAGTTTTGAATGGTCTGGTGATGCTGAGCTTTATTAAAGAGCTTAGAGAAAAATTTGATATTCAAACTGCAACATGGAACGGGGCGATCTTACGTTTAAGACCTGTACTCATGACGGCTTGTGTCGCGTCACTTGGTTTTATTCCAATGGCTTTGGCAACTGGAACAGGTGCAGAAGTCCAGCGGCCTTTGGCAACTGTTGTTATTGGTGGCATTATTTCATCTACGATATTAACTTTGGTTTTATTACCAGTCATTTATCGATGGATGAATGAAGGCAAGACGAAAAGCGTTGAGCATTCATAGTGTCATCGATTTGAGATATCTTTTTTGATTACAGAATTTAAGTCGAAAAAGTGTTTGTAGGAGTTAAAAGTAATGTGTCTTCATCGTTACTTTTAACTCATCATAAAGATAAATAAAAAGGAGTCCGCAAAATGGGTGGACATCATGGTCATGATCATAGTCATGCTGTAGTGACTGAAGGTAATGCTAAGAAATTAACGATTGCTTTGGCACTTACTACAACATTTTTAATTGTTGAAGTTATTGCAGGTTTAATCACGCAAAGTTTGGCATTGCTCTCTGACGCTGCGCATATGTTTACAGATGCAGCTGCTTTAGCAATTGCTTTGGTTGCCATTCAAATTTCAAAGCGTCCCGCCGATAATAAACGTACTTTTGGCTATCAGCGCTTTGAAATTCTGGCCGCTTTATTTAATGCGCTCATGCTGTTTGTGGTGGCGGTTTATATTTTATATGAGGCCTATATCCGCTTCTCTAAGCCACCTGAAATTCAAAGCGTGGGTATGCTCATTGTGGCGACCATTGGTTTAGTGATTAACCTCATCTCAATGAAAATTCTAATGTCGAGTGCCAATAACAGTCTAAATGTGAAAGGCGCTTATTTAGAAGTATTAAGTGATGCACTGGGTTCGGTAGGCGTTATTATCGGAGCACTTATCATTTACTTCACCAACTGGTACTGGATTGACACGCTTATTGCGGTACTCATTGGCTTTTGGGTGTTACCGCGTACATGGATTTTGCTTAAACAGAGTATTAATATTTTGCTCGAAGGCGTACCAGAAGAAGTAGATATTGAAAAGTTACGTGCAGATTTGCTTTCTTTAAATGGTGTTGAGAGTATTCATCAACTTAAAGTATGGGCGATTACTTCTAAAAATATCCATTTAACGGTGCACTTGTTTGCGCCACAAGCTGATCGGACCAAGCTCTATCAAGATGCTGTTGAAATGCTTTCTCATGAACATGGTATTGGCGAAGTGACGTTGCAAATTGAAGACGATGCCGAGATCAATTGTCAGCATATTACTCAACATGCTTCACACGAGCATGACGATAATGACAAAGAACATTCACATCAGCATTAAGCTGATGTGAATACTTTTTTAAATTTCCCATTCGTGATTGCAGTCACGACATTTCCAGTGTTTTTGTGACTGCATAAATGCTTGCATAGACAATTTAAAGTCCGGCAAATCACGCCAGAACATGAAACCTGCCCCTACAGTCACAACAAAAACAACTACTGTTGCAATTTGAAGAGTGCTACCTGCACCATTGCCAAAAATCCACATAAAAATGCTAATCACAACCAAGAGTAAAAGCATAAAAAGTGCAGGGATTAAGATCGCAAGGCTTTTAGGAACTGCTGGTTTTACACTGTTAATACCTTGGCTTACAGGCATAATTTTAACACTTTGACATTGAGGGCAACGATATTGCATGAGAACTCCACATTCAGTTTGAATCTATTCTAACGGAAATGACGAAAAAGAAAAAAATTTGTAAGATATGGATGAAGTGCTTGGAGCTAGCAAAAAATTAATTTTGAATAAACAACGAAATACAAAAAGTAGATGATTTATGCGTACACATAAAATTTAAAATAATATTGTAGAGCATGCTAATCTACAGAAAAATGAAGTGTGATTAGCACTATAAATGAGCTTAAATACTCGTAAATAGGACATGGAATAAATATAAAAAGGAGAGAAGGACTTGGGTCAACAAGATGACAATGAGTCGAAGCCTACAACAACACCATCAGTTGTAGCCACCCCAGATACCGCAAAACCGTCATTATCTCGTCGATTACTGCATAAGACATTGCAACATGCCCAAGATGCAGTTGGGTTTGCTAGCGACACCACACGTAATATTGCAGAGGTGGCGGACGCTGCATTAGGTGCACTCGATCAAGTGACTACGCACACTAGACGTGGAGTTGTCGGAATGACAAATCTGGCGGCAGGCACTGTACGAGATATGGTGTCTGAAACCAGCGAAACCGCACGCCAAGTCGCGTTGATCATGGCTCGTACATTTTTGGGGAAGAGTACCTTAACGTTGTACTTACCTGAAATGTTATTAAATAATCAAATCCGTAAGCGCATAGACCGCTCTGAAATTGATGATATTAAAATCAAGTGTGGCAATGACAGTTTTCAAGTCGAGATTGATGGGCATTACCACCGTTTCATGTACCGTTTAAGTTTGGATTTTAAAGTCTTGGAATGTCGTATTGGGCAGGAAAAATTTTTGCGCCTACGTCAAATGGATGAGAGTCTCGATGTACAGATTCGTCACGGGGGAACGCTGTCAAATTGGGCTGTTCGCCGTATTGGTCGAGTTGGCTTTGAAGTCGTAAATATGTTGCCCATTCCATCACTCATTAATCATTTGATTGGGGATATTCCCGGCATTCAACGCGATGGTCACCGTATGTGGTTTATTGACCTAGAGCAAGCAGGGTTTATTGACTTTATTAATAACCGTTCATGGATGGTTGAAAAGCTTTTGAGTCTGACAGATTTTAGTATTTTACCTGGTTTAAATATTTTGAGAGAAAGCCGGGAGCTGGTTCAGCAATTGGTAGATCAATTTGAAATTAGAGGATTACGAGTACAGTCGGGTCGTCTTGAAGTACAAGTGGGAATTGCAAGTTAATTTAACATAGGAAAAGCGAGTCATTGATCGGCTTTTTATTTTTTAGGCAAGAAAAAAAACCACTGACATTATGCAGTGGCTTTTTAGAATTTGGCGTCCCTACGGGGATTCGAACCCCGGTTACCGCCGTGAAAGGGCGATGTCCTAGGCCTCTAGACGATAGGGACATATGTGAGGCATACATCTGAAAAATTACTGGCGTCCCTACGGGGATTCGAACCCCGGTTACCGCCGTGAAAGGGCGATGTCCTAGGCCTCTAGACGATAGGGACGTTTCAGAGGTGGGCGTATATTAGGGCGATTTAATAAAAGTGTCAAATAGTTTTCTGAAGAAATATTAAAAAAAACAGTCAAGTGCTTAAAAATAACTCATATTGTAGAAAATATATACATTTATCCCTCATTTTTCTTGGAAAGGCTCAATAATTGCCTTTATAACGGAGGGATGTTGTAAGTATCCTAAAATCTCGTGTGGCTGATTGGCGAAGGTGAAAATTTTCTGATTAATAATAGGGGGATCAAAGTTAAATGGAGCTTCACATAATGGAAATGCAGTCAAAAAATCATCTTGAGAGTAAAAATTAAACCATTCACCGTGAATACATGGTGGCCTGACAATAGGACTGGGCAGCTTACTTTGAATAACCCGAAAAGATAAAGGAGAAGCTAAAGTTATAAACCTTTTAATTGAAAAACGATGTGAGGGGTTTGAAAATAGGTTAAAAGCAATCACTGAACCGAGAGAGTGTGCAACGACAATATAATCTTCCTCTTCTCGCATTTTCTTTAAAATCCGTTCATTCACTTCTTGCATAAATTCAGGGTTAGATAAGTACATATAAGTTTCAATCAAAAACTGCTGTATCAAGCTTTCATGCAATTTAGGGAAGTTATTTAAAAGAACAACTAACTCTTTGAGTACCCGATCTTTTACGAGCTGAGAAGTGAGATAAAGTCGTTCTGAAAAGCTTTTTTCAGCTGGGTCGGTTGCTAGGGGTAATAATGGGACAAATGGCGTGTGTTCTTTAGTGGGAGGATTATTATGATGGAAGTGAATGGGTAAATAATTATTTAAAAATGATTTAGGTAATAAAGTGTTAAGGTCTAGTTGATTGCTTAACTGATATTTAGTCATCAGATCGCCATAAAATGGCATATGAATATGAAGATCGCGCACATTAATTTTGCAAGGCATCTGTTTTAGACCGAGCTTAAATACTTTTAACCAATGCTCTTTCAAGCGATGCGCTGTGTAATTCTGTTGATTCATCCCGTGGATAAATATAATTTTCATTCTATACAAGGAATTGTTTTTAATATAAATTTTAATCTACAACGGTACGTTATATAAAACCAGTATGTAGACAAAAAAAAGTGTAGCTTTTTGCTACACTTTGATTTCACACCAAGAGATTTAAGCCTTGTTGCGATAAAAAATAAAATAGCTGACATAACATAAAGCTGTAAAAATAAGACAGCCTATAAAACCAGCGCGCATTTCAGGGTCTGCTGCCATACTTAAACAAGTAATAAAACAGAAAACGAAACCTAAAATCGGCACAATAGGAAATAAAGGAGCTGCATATTGTAAGTCTTTAACTGTATGGCCAGATTTGTACCATTGGCGACGGAAATTAAATTGGCTTAAACAAATGCTCATCCAGACAATAACCATGGTAAATGCTGCAACGCCAAGCAGATTTTTAAAAATAGTCTCTGGTGCAAATTGCTCTGATAACAAGCCTGGAATTGCTCCAAACATTGTTACCACTAGAGCAACAATCGGTGTTCCACTTTTTGAAAGCGTAGCAAATACACTAGGTAATAATTTTTGCTCTGACAATGACCACATCATACGTGAAGCGGCGTAAAGTCCTGAGTTTGCTGCTGAAAGTAAAGCCGTAATAATTACAAACCGAATAATGTCATCCGCATATGGAATGCCAATATAATTAAATACAGTAACAAATGGACTGCTACTTACGCTTTCACCGCCTAAACCTGCAAGCTGGAAGGGAAGCAAAGCGCTAATAACAATAATGGTACCCACAAAGAAAATAAGAAGACGCCAAATCGCGGCATTAATTGCTTTGGGTACATTCTGAGCTGGATCTTTGGTTTCACCTGCTGCTACACCAATTAATTCAGTGCCTGAGAAAGCAAAGTTAACAATCAGCATGGTGGTAAAAATAGGAATTAAACCATGTGGGAACCAGCCTTGAGCGGTAAGATTGCTAAATAGCGGTGCAGTTTGGCTGCCATGAAAAGGGATTAAACCAAAAATTGCTAATAGGCCAAGCACAATAAAAGCAATAACGGTAATGACTTTAACAAGAGCTAGCCAAAATTCAGACTCAGCAAAAATGCGAGTTGAACTAATATTTAAGCCAAAAATAGTGATTGCAAAAACAATTGTCCATATCCACATTGAAATATGTGGGAACCATTCCTGCATGAGTAATGCTGCGGCTGTGAATTCAGTTCCAAGCGTTGCAGTCCAGGTTAGCCAGTACATCCAAGAAATCATATAGCCTGTACTAGGGCTGATATATTTTTTTGCATAGGCACCAAAAGAACCTGAGACAGGCATGTGTACAGCAAGCTCTCCTAGGCAAAGCATGACCATATAAGCGATCGCGCCACCAAGAATATACGCAATAATTGCGCCAATAGCTCCAGTTTGTGAAATGACTTCCCCTGAACCTAAAAATAAGCCAGTTCCGATTGCTCCGCCTAGTGATAGCATAACAAGATGGCGAGTGCTCATGGCTCTTTTTAAAGGTGCAGTACTGTTCTGATGCTGATGAGCATCTAGTTGATTGTCAGATGGCTGCATATTACACATTGAGAGAATTAAGAAAGACGCTATTTTAGATAAAATAGACAAATGTGCAATCTAGAAAGAGATAAAGAATAAACAGTAAGGTGACGATAGAGTCTTTTAATAATTTTTAAAGCAGAATATGGCGTCCCTACGGGGATTCGAACCCCGGTTACCGCCGTGAAAGGGCGATGTCCTAGGCCTCTAGACGATAGGGACTTGATGAGGCAAACACAAAGGAGCGTGGTGGAGTCAAGCGGGATCGAACCGCTGACCTCTACAATGCCATTGTAGCGCTCTACCAACTGAGCTATGACCCCAGTTTGTGTGAGCGCAATATTAGGGTGAATGCGCTCACACGTCAACAAAAAAGTGAATTAAGCTTCGCTAGTTGCTTCATTTTTCGGCAATTTTAAGCTCTCATTGAGTTTTTCCCAATTTTTAACTTCTTTCTTGCTTGGTCCACCAACAATTTCTAAGGCGCGGCGTAAACGAGCAAAAGTTAAATCAGGTCCAAGGGTGACCATTGACTGCATTACAGGGGTTGAGCTGGTTGAACCCGCAATTGCGATAAAGAACGCTGGCATGAAATCGCGTAATTTAATCTCCATCTGGTTCGCAAGATCCATTAGAGTTTGGCTCACAGTGTCATTATTCCAAGTAAACTGGCCTTCAAGACGCCAAATTGCAAATTGTAAACTTTGACGGACTTGCTCTTGAGTCAATTTTTTACTTTCAAACATTTCCGCGGTAATTTGTGGCATATGGTTAAAATAGAAACCAGCCCAATTCACGGCTTCTGAAAGTAAATTAATACGTGGTTGAATGGCAGCTGCAATATCTTCTAAAGTGCTGCGGTCACTCTTCCATGTTAATAAACGGTCTAATAATTGGCCAGGGGTTAATCCTTTGATCCATTGACCATTTAACCAATTCAGTTTTTCAACATCAAAAATTGGGCCACCTAGTGATACACGTTGAATATCAAAGCTATCCATCATGTCTTGTAGCGTAAACACTTCACGCTCATCTGGCATTGACCAGCCCATACGGCCTAAATAGTTTAATAAGGCTTCTGGTAAAACGCCGATATCGCGGTAGTAGTTAATTGATGTCGGGTTCTTACGTTTAGATAATTTTGATTTATCTGGGTTACGCAACAATGGCATATGGCAGAGTGTTGGCATTTCCCAACCAAAATATTGGTAAAGCAACTGATGCTTCGGTGCCGATGGAAGCCATTCTTCACCACGTAATACATGAGTGATTTCCATTAAATGGTCATCAACCACATTCGCTAAATGATAAGTCGGTAACCCATCATTTTTAAGAAGAACTTGCATGTCGACTTGTGCCCAAGGAATTTCAACTTCCCCGCGTAATAGGTCATTAAATTTGCAAATACCTTCTTCAGGTACTTTCATACGGATGACGTGGGGTTCACCAGCTTCTAAGCGACGTGCTACTTCTTCTTGAGAAAGCTTCAATCCACGACCGTCATATTTTGGTGTTTCACCACGTGCTTGTTGTTCTGCACGCATCTGGTCTAGTTCTTCGGCTGTAGCGAAACAGTAAAAAGCATGACCTTTTTCAACAAGTTCTAATGCGTATTGCTTATAAATTCCCATACGTTCAGATTGGCGATACGGTGCATGAGGGCCACCTACATCTGGACCTTCCGACCAATTTAGACCTAACCAACGCAATGAATCTAAAATCATTTTTTCAGATTCTGGTGTAGAGCGAAGCTGGTCTGTATCTTCAATCCTTAAAATGAATTCTCCGCCATGTTGTTTCGCAAAACACATGTTGAATAAAGCGATGTAGGCAGTGCCGACATGAGGAAAACCGGTAGGGGAAGGTGCAATACGAGTACGAACTTTCATAGGTAATGGGTCAAAATAAAAATTGAAACTATTATAACGAAAAAGCCCAGTATTCTGACGTTTTATTTAACATCAGACTGGGCTAAAACTGAAACGAAGAGGGGATGTTTCAGGTTTTAAGAAGCATGCGGCTGAAAGATTGCCTGAACAAAACGTGAAAAACGCTCATGCTGAGCGGCAAGAAAATTTTGAGTTGGTGTAACACGAATAGTATTGAGTACTTTAAGCTCATCATCTGTAGAAGGTAATACAATAGGATTACGTTTCTGCTGATCTAAAGCTTTTTCAATAAGCGAAGTCTGCTTATCTGATCCAGTTTTGTTTGGAGTATCTTTAAGTACTGCTGCTGCAGAAAATTGTGATGCAAAACCTAGCACCAAACTTAAGCTTAACGCTTTTCCATAATGAATTTTCATTATTAATCATCCCCTCTGTTCATTACATTTCATCTTTTTTTTGAGTTTAACAAAATGTAAAATTACGGTAATGCTACGATTTAAACATAAATCTTAATAAAAAAGTGGAACTGTGTCACACTTTTTACAAAATTTACCTATATTTTAATCTGGTCGACGCAAATGTAGACCATATGTATCCTTTACGCTTCATTATTTAACAAATTAATGTGTAGATAAAGTGAATGCTCTCATTAAGTTGTAAGAATAATTACAAAATTTTTCAAAAATGAAATAACTTAGACATCTTAATCTATATCTTTTAAAGAGATTAATAAAAAATATATTAATATAAGTAATTGATTGTAAATTATAAAATTAAAAATATAGTAAAACTAAAACCAATGATGGATTTTGTAAATGAAAAAAATATCAATAATGGCTGTAGCTGTGTACTTGGGAATGGCAACAGCAGCTCAGGCCGCTACTTCTTTTTTAAATGTTTCTTATGATCCTACCCGAGAATTTTATCAAGAATATAATCAGGCTTTTGGTAAGTTCTGGAAGCAGCGTACAGGACAGGATGTTGAATTTAAACAGTCGCATGGTGGCTCTGGTAAACAAGCTCGGGCAGTAGCTACGGGTCTAGAAGCCGATGTTGTAACTTTAGCGTTAGCAAATGATATTGATGAGATTGTGAAAGCAGGTTTTATCCAACCGAATTGGCAAAAAGAATTTCCAAATAATTCTGCGCCTTATACTTCGACTGTAGTATTTCTCGTGCGAAAGGGTAATCCGAAAAATATACGTGACTGGAATGACTTAACCAAACCAGGTGTGGAAATTATCACCCCTAATCCTAAAACAGGGGGTGCACCGCGTTGGATTTATTTGTCTGCATGGGGTTATGCCTTAAAACAACCGGGCGGCAATGATGCTAAAGCTCGTGAGTTAGTTAAAAAGCTTTATCACAATGTAAAAGTGCTTGATTCGGGAGCACGCGGTTCATTAACAACATTTGCTGAGCGTGGAATTGGTGACGTTTTATTATCATGGGAAAACGAAGCTTTATTGGCAACTAAAGGGCTTGATAAAGATAAATATGAAATCGTTTATCCCTCAATTTCAATTTTGGCAGAGCCATCCGTCGCGATTGTAGATAAAACCGTAGATAAAGATGGGAACCGAACTTTAGCAAAAGGTTATTTGAACTTTTTATATTCACCCTTAGGGCAAGAGCTGGCTGCTAAACATTATTTCCGACCACGTAATGCTCAAGTGGCCGCTAAATATGCAGCACAATTCCCAAAAATTAAATTATTCACCATTAATGATGTTTTTGGCGGCTGGGCTAAAGCCCAAAAAACTCACTTTGCTAATGGGGCTGTCTTTGATCAAATTTATGATGGTAAGCAGTAAATAAAATGATTTAAAAACACGAGTCAAAAAAGAAAACTTAAAAGGTAAATATTCATAAAGAAAGCAAGCAAACTTAAAAAAGTGAGCTTGCTTTCTTTTTTTGCTTAAAAAATGCTAACAAAACGGTTTTATCTATGAAAAATTAATATTTTCCTACAAAAAGCCGTTTGGCGTTGGTCATAAACAAGGTGATAATGTGCAGTTACATTTTTACGCAATGATTTAACACCTATGTCGCATATTTCTGTCTTACTTTTTGAGACCGTTGAGAGCTTATTGGCAGATCGCACAACAGGGGTGTATATCGATGCAACCTTCGGACGAGGTGGGCATACACGTTTATTGCTCTCTAAACTTGATGAAAATGCACGAGTGTATGCATTTGATAAAGATCCTCAAGCATTGGAAGTTGCTGCTGCTTTGGCACAAGAAGATCCAAGATTTACCATCATTCATGCCAGTTTTGCTGATATTAAAGAGAAGATGCAGGAAATTGGCGTAATGAGTGTTGATGGCATTATGGCCGATCTAGGGGTGTCATCTCCTCAACTTGATCAGGCAGAGCGTGGGTTTAGTTTCATGCAAGATGGTCCGTTGGACATGCGAATGGATAATTCTAAGGGTTTAACTGCAGCTGAGTGGTTACTTGAAATTGAAGAAGAACAATTAGCAAATATTATTTATCAATATGGTGAAGAGCGTTATAGTCGACGTATTGCTAAAGCCATTAAAAACGCTGGAAAACTAGATACAACCGCTCAATTGGCGGAAATTGTTAAAACAGCTCATCCAAAATGGGAAAAACATAAACATCCAGCGACACGTACATTTCAGGCTATTCGAATTGCTATTAATAAAGAGCTCGAAGATATTGAAGTATTTTTGCCGCAAGCTGTAGACTTACTCAAACCAGAAGGACGTTTGTCTGTTATTAGTTTCCATTCTCTTGAAGACCGACTGATTAAGCAGTTTATTCAAAAAGAATCTACCTTAGCAGAAGATTTTGGTTGGGGAATGCCTGAGCAGCGGGTAGATACGAGAAGATTGAAGAAAATTTCACGGGTTCGTGCGAGCGAAGAAGAAGTAAAAGCGAACCCTCGGTCACGTAGTGCATGGCTTCGGGTTGCTGAACGCTTGGAAGAAAAAGGCGCGTAATGAAAAGCAGTGATGAAATCGCAACCACAGAAAACAAAGTGGTGAAAAAAGTTGTGGTGTATACAGTATTGGTGGCGCTTGTTTTTATAAGTGCCATGATGGTGGTATTTCAAGTATTTGAATATCGTCATGATTATAGAGAGCTTAGCTCTTATATGCGTGAACGAGATGATCTCAATGCTGAATGGGGGCGTTTGCTTATTGAGCAACAAACCTTTGGTGCAACGGCACAGATTGGTACGCGTGCTGTAACTCAGCTACGGATGTTTTCGCCACCGGCTGCAGAAACGGTGGTAATTTCTTTACCAATGACCTCAGAGCAAAATAAGTAAGGCCTTGCTGTATGGTAGATAAGCGAACAAAACAAACACGGAAAAAACAGCAGTCTATTTCGGAAAAACCAACTCTTGCCTTTGATATGTGGCGGTTTTATCTGCTCTGGGCAGTAGTGTTGCTCTGTTTTGTTGTTTTAATTGCACGTGCATTTTATGTACAAGTAATTAATAAAGATTTTTTACAAAACAAGGCCAATGCCAATATTTTGCGTACTGAGCGTATAGAAGCCATGCGTGGCGTGATTAGTGATCGCCATGGTGTACCTTTGGCTATTAGTACACCCATCATGAAAATCGTAATGGATCCACGTGATTATTTCGATACCAAGCACTTATATGACCAAATTACAGCGGAATTAAAGAAAGATCCGAATAATCGTAAATTAAAAAGACAATTACCCGATAAAAACTTAAATCTTGATGAGTTGGCGGATGTCGTTGGTTTAGATCGTGCCGATCTAAAAAAACAGATGAATGCGCGCCCGCGTTCTCGATATTTGGTTCTGAAAAAAGAAATCCCACCGCAACAGGCTGACCTCATTATGAAAGGTAACTTTCAAGGGGTATATGCCGAAAAAACATATAAACGTTATTATCCTCAACCACAGCCAAATGCCCAGATTATTGGTTTAACCAACAGTGAAGGCCAAGGGATTGAAGGTTTGGAAATGCAGCTCAATAAACAGCTGTCGGGTGTGGATGGTGAGCAAAAAATTATTCGTGATAAGCGCGGGAACCGCTTAAAAGTTTCAGAGGTTATTCGTGAGGGTGAACCAGGGGAAAATATCACTTTAAGTATCGACTCTCGTTTGCAATACATTATGTATCGAGAGCTGACCGCAGCTGGTGTTGCAAATAATGCCCGCTCGGCAACAGCAATTGCTGTTGATGTTAAAACAGGTGAAATTTTGGCAATGACCAGTTGGCCGTCATATAACCCGAATGATAAAAACGGGCTATCTAATAAAGATGCCATGCGTAACCGCGGTGCGATTGATATGTTCGAGCCGGGTTCAACCATGAAGCCATTTACAATTTCTTCTGCATTAGAAACTGGTCAATATACGCCTAATACAATTGTAAATACTTCCCCAGGCTCAATGCGTTTAGGTTGGCATACGATTCGTGATACCCATAATTATGGTGCTTTAACTGTAAGTGGCGTGATTATTAAGTCTTCAAACGTGGGTTCTGCAAAAATTGCATTGTCACTGCCGAAAGAAACACTGCCGAGCTTCTTTAATCGTGCCGGTTTTGGTAAACGTTCGGCTGTGAAATTTCCAGGCGAAAGCTCAGGTTTAGTGCTTCCGGTAAGTAAATTAAACTCTTCCCAAATTGGTACCATGGCTTATGGTTATGGCTTAAACGCGACTATTCTTCAGTTAGCGCAAGGCTATGCAATGCTTGCAAACCATGGACAGAAGATGCCTTTAAGTCTACATAAGTTAGATCAGCCACCTAAAGGTGAGCAAGTTCTTGCTCCAAAAATTGCCGATCAAGTTTTACTCATGCTAGAGCAGGTTACGATGCCTGGCGGTACTGCAAAGCAAGCTAATATCCCAGGTTATCGTGTGGGTGGTAAAACAGGTACAGCTCATAAACTTCGTGCAGACCGCAAGGGTTATTCAAATAATGAATACCGTGCTTTATTTGCTGGTGTAGCTCCAATTAGTGACCCGCGTTTAGCTGTTATTGTCGTGGTTGAAAATCCGCAAGGCCGTTATTACGGTGGTTTGGTTGCTGCCCCTGTTTTTGCACGCATTATGCAAGAATCATTGCGTTTAATGAATGTGCCGCTTGATAAGCCCCTTGATACTTCAGTAAATCCTATTCGCAGGTAAGCTATGTCTGTTTCTTTTCAAGAACTCAATCCAGCCGAGATTGATGCACAGTGGTCTAAACAGCCTTTTCAGGGCTTTAGTTTAGACAACCGTAAGGTTGAGTCAGGCCAAATCTTTATTGCTTTGACAAGTTATAGCCAGCCTGAAAAAACGCGTACATTTGCTGAAGCAGCTTTAGCAAATGGAGCGTTGGCTATTATTAGCGAAACCGAATTAGGTGTTGCAAATGAATGGGTATGCCCTGATGTACGTCAGCGCATGGGCGAATGGCAAGAGCGTTATTTACAACATATAGATCCTGTTACACCAGCACGTCTTGTTGCAGTAACAGGCACAAACGGTAAAACGACGATTTCACGTTTAGTTGCTGAATTAATTAGTTCACAACAACAGCGCTGTGCCGTGATGGGCACAACAGGTAATGGTATTTTGCCTGACTTAACGCCATCAACTCATACTACGCTCGATGCTTTACAACTACAAAATGCATTACATGATTATGCTAAACAAGGTGCAACTTTTGCTTCTTTGGAAGCAAGCTCACATGGCTTAGAGCAAGGTCGTTTAAATGGTTGTGCGATTGAAATTGCTGTTTATAGTAATTTGAGCCGTGATCATCTTGATTATCATGGCACTTTAGAGGCATACGCAGAAGCAAAGGCGCTTTTATTCCGTTTCAACTCTCTAAAAGTAGCTGTTATTAATCTTGATGACGAACATGCTGCGCTAATGATAAATGCAGCAAAACAAAATTCTGCTCAGCCAAAGATTCTGACGTATTCGCTTACTCAAAATACGGCTGATTATTATATTAGTGATCTAAGTTACAGTTTGGCAGGGGCGACTTTTAATTTAGTCAGCCCGCAAGGTTCTTTTGCTGTTCAAAGTCCATTATTGGGGCATTTCAATGTTGAAAACCTGATTGCAGCACTTATTGCTGCTGAGCAAGCAGGTTTTGATTTAGAAGCTTTAGTTACTTTTGTTCCTAAGCTTATTGGTGCGCCAGGACGAATGCAGGTTATTCGTGATGGTGAGCGTTTATTTGTTGTAGATTATGCACATACACCTGATGCGTTGATTCAGGTGCTCAAAACTTTAAAACGACATGTTTCTAATCAGCTTTGGGCAGTATTCGGATGTGGTGGGGACCGTGACCGTGGTAAACGTCCACTCATGACTCAAGCAGCTTTGGATGGGGCGAATCCGATTATTCTGACTTCAGATAATCCAAGAACTGAAGATCCCGAACAAATTTTTGCTGATATGAAGCAAGGAATTGATTTCTCTGGACATCGCATGCAGGAAATTCATGATCGCCGTGAAGCAATTAAGTTTGTTGCACAGCAAGCTCAAGCTGGTGATATTGTGGTTATTGCTGGTAAAGGCCATGAAAATTATCAAGAAATTAATGGTGTGCGCCACTGGTTTGATGATGCTGTCGAAGTACAATCAGCAATTGCTGCACAGCACCATACCGTAGATGCTGCTTACCCTGCACAATAGGATTATTTATGCATACTTCAACCACCAGTACCGTGCCTTTGGAACCGTGGACAGCTCAACAATTACAACAGGCAACGCAGGGCTATTGGCATAAAGACCAAATCCCTCAAACTGAAATTAAACGTATTTTGACGGATTCACGTCATGCAGAAACTGGGGATGCCTTTTTAGCACTTAAGGGTGAACGTTTTGATGCACACAACTTTGTAGCTCAGGTTGCAGCGAATGGTTGTCAAATCGCAATTGTTGAACGCCCTTTAGATGTCGATATTGCACAGTTGGTTGTTGCCGACACTCGCTTGGCTTTGGGGCAACTCGGCGCTTATCGTCGTGAGCAAAACACACAGTTAAAAGTGATTGCTTTAACAGGCAGTAGCGGTAAAACCACAACTAAAGAAATGTTGGGAAGTATATTATCGCGCTTAGCTCCGACATTAATCACTCGTGGTAATTTAAATAATGACCTTGGTGTACCCATGATGTTGCTAGAGCTTCGCAAGGAACATCAATATGCGGTGATGGAATTGGGTGCAAGCCATCAAGGTGAAATTGACTATACTTCTAAATTAGTTCAGCCGCATGTTGCAGGCATTTTGAATATTGGGACTGCTCATTTAGGTGAGTTTGGCGGGCGTGAAGGTATTTGCCGCGCTAAATCGGAAATTTATCGTCATATTTTGCCAGATGGCGTTGCAATCGTTCCGCAACAAGATGACTTCACTGCTGAGATTCTTGAAGCTGCAAAAGCGCATCGTATTTCTACATTTGGTGTAGGTGGCGATGTGTATGCAACAGATATTGAATTATTGCCTCAATCAACAAATTTTATTCTACATACGCCTCAAGGCAGCAGTGCAGTTAAGCTCCCTTTTGCCGGTGAGCATAATGTTCAAAATGCAACTGCGGCTGTAGCCTTTGCCTTAGCGCTTGGGATTGGGCTTGAAGATATTGTTCAAGGCTTAGAGCAAGCTCAGGGTGCTAAAGGGCGTCTGAACTTTATTCAAAAATCTCCTTACTTATTTATTGATGATACTTACAACGCCAATCCAAGTTCTATGCGCGCTGCTGCACAAGTATTGTTGCAGCAACAAGGCATAAAAGTGATGGTCATGGGTGATATTGGTGAGTTGGGAGATAGCAGTTGGCAAGAACATCACGATTTAGGCCGTGATCTTGCCGGGCTTCCTTTAGATCATATTATTGCAGTTGGGCAGTTTGCTTCAGCCGCTCTCGAGGGTGCAGACTCTCATTCCAATAAAGTGAAAGCATTTCAGACACAAGCTGAGGCGCTTCCATTTCTAATCAATCTAATCCAAACACATCAACCACAGTCCATGAGTTTCCTGTTTAAAGGTTCTCGCTTTACACATATGGAAACGTTGATGGCTGATTTGATGGAGAAACTTTAAATGCTGTTATGGTTGTTTGAACAACTTGCGGGCTATCACAGTTCGTTTCAGGTCGTTCGTTATTTAACATTACGTTCTTTACTCAGTGTATTAACTTCACTGACCATTGGTTTGGTCCTCGGACCGATCATGATTCGTAAATTACAAGCGTTAAAGTACGGTCAGGCAGTAAGTTCATTTGCTCCTGAGAATCATGCTAAAAAGATGGGTACACCAACCATGGGCGGGATTTTAATTCTGCTTTCAATTGGTATTAGTACTTTACTTTGGGCGGATTTATCTAACCCTTATGTCTGGATTGTGCTTGGTGTAATGGTCGTGTTCGGTGCCGTGGGCTGGGCCGATGACTGGATTAAAATTCGCTATAAAGACAATGCAGGTTTACCTGCCCGTAAGAAGTTTTTCTGGACCTCTGTTGCATCACTTGGTGCCGGTATTGCTTTATATTTAATTGCGACCCAACAATCTAATGAAGCTTACACGGCAAACATGCTGGATTTATTGATTCCATTCTTTAAGAATCTTTCAATTCCACTCTCAATTGTTCCGTTAGGCTTGGCTTTTATTGTATTTACTTATCTGGTCATTAATGGTGCCTCTAACGCGGTTAACTTAACTGATGGTTTAGATGGTTTAGCAATCATGCCGGTTGTAATGGTGGCCACTGGTCTAGGTGTATTTGCTTACTTGTCAGGTGACATTCGTTTTGCTAACTATTTGCATATTCCATATGTGAAATATACCTCTGAGCTTGTTGTGATCTGTTCTGCCATGATTGGTGCAGGTTTGGCATTTCTTTGGTATAACGCACATCCTGCTCAAATCTTTATGGGTGATGTTGGCGCGTTAGCTTTAGGTGCGATGCTGGGAACAATTGCTGTTATGGTACGCCAAGAAATCGTATTTGCGATTATGGGTGGTGTGTTTGTAATGGAGGCAGTATCAGTATTCCTGCAAATTGGATCGCTACGGATGCGCAATAAACGCGTGTTCTTAATGGCGCCGTTGCATCATCACTATGAAAAGCAGGGCTGGAAAGAAACCCAAGTTGTGATCCGTTTTTGGATTATTACAATTATATTAGTAGTTTTAGGTCTAATGACTTTAAAATTGCGTTAAGAAAGGTTTTAACTAGAGCCGGCATTGCCGGCTTTTTTATTGAGAGAAAAACATGAGCGTATTGATGTGTCCTGTTTGCCGTCAGCCTTTAGATCTAATGGATAAAACTTGGCGATGCGAAAAAGGACATAGTTATGATGTCGCTAAACAAGGTTATGTGAACTTACATGTTGTGCAGCATAAACATAGTAAAAATCCTGGAGACACACCAGAGTCAGTCGACGCGCGACGAGCTTTCTTACAAGGGGGGTATTATCAGCCTTTACAACATGCTGTAGTCGCTTTGTTAAAACAGCTAGGCGTAAAAACTGTACTTGATATTGGGTGTGGCGAAGGCTATTACACAAGTGCCATGCAGCAAGTCGTTAAGCAATGTGTCGGTGTTGATATCGCAAAAAATGCAGTACAGCGTGCAGCAAAGCTTAATGCTGAAGTAACTTGGGTTGTGGGAACAGGAGCGACTTTACCTGTGCTTAATCAAAGCATGGATGCATGTACCAGTCTGTTCAGCCCAATTCCACAAGCAGAAATTGCACGTGTTTTAAAAAATGAAGGCTATTTAATTGTCGTCACGCCAGCCTCTGAACATTTGTATGCAATGCGTGAGGCTTTATTTGAGCAGGTTAACCCTCACACACCAGAAAAGTTTGTAGAGCAGTTACAAGATTTGTTTGAACTCAGGCAAGAGCAAATTATTAATGCACCCTTTGTGCTTGATCAACAGGCCTTAAAAAATCTGATTGCTATGACGCCTTATGCGTATAAAGCTTCTCCTGAGCGCCGTTCGCAGTTAGAGCAGCAGTCACAATTAGAAGTAACGGCATCTTTTCAAATTTATGTCTTTCAGAAACGCACAAAAGAAACCATTTAACGACCTATTTTTAAGAGCGCAAAAAAGAAGCCATCTGATGATCTGTTTTTAAGAGCGCAAAAAAAAGAAGCCATCATCAGATGGCTTCTTTTTTTGCTATTCAATCTGATTAATCAGATTTTCTAGTTCATCTTTTTCTCGCTTCGGTGCGGTTTCCTGTGAAGGTCGCATGGTAGGAGGCGCAGCCTTAGATGGAATAATAATTTCTTCACCCGGTAAATCAGAGAAGTCATTGTCATTACTCAGTTTTGGTTGCGGAGGTGCTGGGCGATAGAGCGGACGCGCTAATGGTGGAGCCGCACGATAAGTTTTCTTATCGCCTACTTCAGTAACGGTTTGTTGTTTGTCACGAGAAATAGGGCCTTGAGCATCTTTATCTAAACGAACCCACGCTGCTGGCGTACCTTGCAATGCTTGACCCATAAAGTTAATCCAGATCGGTAATGCTGCAATACCACCATATTCACGGCGGCCAAGCGTAGTCGGTTGGTCAAATCCAACCCATGCTACAGTCACTAACTTGCCGTTAAAGCCTGCAAACCATGCATCTTTTGCATCATTCGTAGTACCTGTTTTACCACCTAAATCACTACGGCCAATTTTAAGCGCAGCACGACCTGTACCATGCTCAATTACATCACGCAAGATGTTCGCCATATCGTAAGCAGAGCTTGATTTTAAGATACGTTGAGCTTGGCGATATTGACTGTTGTTTTTATCAGTCTGTTTAAGATTGAGCTGCTGAGCGGCCTTTTCCTTCTGCTCTACGTCTTTATTCGTAACTTCGATGACTTCATCATCAGTCGTTGTAGTTTTTTGCTCATCATCTGTTGTGTCAGGTGCATTAATACATGGAATGCATGCATATTCTGGTTTGGCTTCATAAATGACTTTGCCATAAGCATCTTCAATACGTTGAATGAAATGCGGTTGCACGCGGTAACCGCCATTTGCAAATGTTGCATAACCAGTTGCCATTTGAATTGGCAATACTTGAGGAGTACCTAAGGCAATGGTGTAGTTACGTGGAATTTGATCTTCTTGTAAACCAAAATCCATAAATAATTGGCGAGTACGTTCAATCCCTACAGTTTGTAGAAGTCTTACTGATACGGTATTACGAGACAAATATAAAGCACGACGTAATGGGATCATACCTAAGTAACGCCCATCAGAGTTTCGCGGTGTCCATTTGCCAATCGTAATTGGGCTATCATTCACCATGCTATACGGTGTCATACCTCTTTCTAATGCTAAAGCATAGAGGAAAGGCTTAATTGTAGAACCTGGTTGGCGCCAGCCTTGCAAGGCACGGTTAAATTTCGATTGATAGAAATTATAACCACCTACAATTGCTTCAATTGAACCATCATTTGGGTTAATTGCAATAAGTTGACCTTGAACTTTTGGAACCTGAACTAAAGACCATGCTGTTTTTGCATCATTTGGACGTAAACGAACAATATCTTTAACTTTAACAATTTGAGAGGCACGGGAAGGGGCACCACCTACACTATTTGCATTGCGATAGGGACGGGCCCATGACATACCTGACCACTGTACAGTAACTGTTGTGCCATCTTGCATTAATGCGTCAAAAGAGCTGCTATTTACCTTAGTGACTTGTGCAGGATAGGTGTTGGCATATGCTCTAAATTCACTTAATGGTTTGTCGTGCGCTTCTGCACCGCGCCAGCCATGACGACGGTCATAAGCTTCAAGGCCATCTTGCACAGATTTTTCTGCAATCGCTTGGCGTTTAGCATTGATGGTTGTATAGACTTTATAACCCGAGTCAATTGCTTGTTCGCCAAAATGCTTGACTAGTTCTGAACGAACCATTTCGCCTGCATACGGGTGAATATTATTTAGTTCCCGATTGGGCATATTGAGGTTGATCGGTTCAGCTACAGCTTTTTGATATTCTGCTTGAGAGATATAACCCAGCTGTAACATACGACCTAAAATCCAGTTACGGCGTTCAAGTGCACGTTCAGGATTAACCACAGGATTGTATTTAGACGGTGCTTTTGGCAAACCTGCAATCATTGCCATTTGAGCAATGCTGAGCTCATTAATGCTTTTGTTGTAATAAATTTTGGCTGCTGCTGCGATACCGTAGGCATTTTTTCCTAAGAAGATTTTGTTCACATAAAGACTGAGAATTTCTTCTTTAGTTAAATTCTGCTCAATTTTTCGAGCCAAAAAGATTTCGGTTATTTTACGTTTTAATGTTCTTTCTGGGCTCAAATAATAGTTCTTGGCAACCTGCATGGTAATGGTTGAACCACCAGTTTGCACATCAGAACCAGTCACACTTTCACTTAAAGCACGCCCTAAACCTTTAAAACTGATCCCGCTATGTTCAAAGAAAGAAGAGTCTTCTGCTGCTAAAAATGCATGAATAAAAGCAGGAGGAATTTGTTTGTATTCAACCGGAATAGAAAGCTTACCACCATACTCTGCAATCAGTTGATTATCTGATGTGTAGACCTGTAGTGGTTTTAAAAGCGGAGCTTTCTTTAGTGAACTCATTTCGGGGAGCGATGGGGCGATATAGAGATACATGCCATAAAAGCCCATCGGAAGTGAGACTAAGATAATAATAATGATCAAAAAAATTGGACGCACGAAGCCCAAACTGGATAGCTTTTTCATGATAAGTAAGCTTTAATAAGATCGAATACAAACTAATTGTGGTCAGTATAGCCTTTAGACATGCGGATTGTTAGATGAGATATTGTATCCGTGTAAAAATAAAGACCTAGATTATTGGTTTGTAATTTTTTTTGGGGATAAAAAAATAATAGGACAATAGTGTGCTCAGGTTATATCGTAAACCGAATAAGGGGTTAATGGGTGTCGATATTAGTTCGACTTCTGTTAAGTTGTTAGAGCTCTCTGTTAAGAACGGTAAATATTGGGTGGAAAGCTATGCTTTGATGCCTTTACCCGAGAACAGTGTAGTTGAGAAAAATATCTTGAATCCAGAGGCAGTTGCAGAAGCTTTGGAGCGGGCGATGAATTTAGCAAATCCCCAAACCAGTAACACTGCAATTGCTGTTCCAACATCGACGGTTATTCATAAAACCATCGAAATGGATGCGGATATGAATGATGATGAACGAGAAGTTCAGATTCGATTAGATGCGGAGCAGTATATACCGTTCCCTTTGGATGAAGTGAGTCTGGATTTTGAGGTTTTACCAGATCGACTGCCTAATCCAAATCGTGTAAATGTTCTTTTAGTGGCAACACGAACAGAAAATGTTGAAACACGAGTAGAAGTACTGGAACTGGTGGATTTAACGCCTAAGCTTGCTGATGTCGAAAGTTATGCTGTCGAGCGTGCTTTTAGTGTATTTGCTGATAGTTTGCCCATGGGTGCAAATACTATTGGTATTTTAGATATCGGCCATACCATGACCACATTATCGGTTATGCAAAATGGCAAAATCATTTATACCCGTGAACAAGTCTTTGGTGGCAAACAGCTTACTTTGGAAATTCAAAGTCGTTATGGTTTGTCTTTAGAAGAAGCAGGACGAGCTAAAAAAGAGCGCTCTTTACCAGATGACTATGACATCGAAGTTTTAGAGCCATTTTTAGATGCGGTCGTGCAGCAAGCAGCCAGATCTCTACAATTTTTCTTCTCTTCCTCACAGTTCAATGAAATAGACCATATTTTACTAGCGGGCGGGAATGCCAATATTCCTGGGCTTGCCAAATTATTGCAGCAAAAACTTGGTTACCGTGTGACCATTGCCAATCCGTTTTTACAAATGGGTTTTTCTCCTCAAGTCGACATTCAAAAAATTGAAAATGATGCCTCATCATTAATGGTGGCGTGTGGCTTGGCTTTAAGGGGTTTTGATTAATGGCAACAATTAATTTACTCCCTTGGCGTGATGAGCTTAGGGAGCAACGTAAAAAACAATTTATTATTTTATGTTTTGGGGTCGTTGTTTTGGGGATCACCACTGTATTTTCTGGGTGGTTTTATTTGAATCAAAAATTAAATGATCAAGAACAAGCTAATCAACTCATCACCAGTACAAATCAGGGGCTAGATCAGCAGCTTAAAACTTTAAATGGTTTGCAAGAACAGCGCGACGCCATTATCGAACGTATGAAACTTATTCAGGGACTGCAAAGTCAGCGTCCTGTTGTCGTGCGTTTGGTAGATGAATTGGTACGGGTGACTCCGGCAGCGATGTATTTAACTAAATTTAGCCGAACTGGGGATAAATTTACCATTGAAGGTAAAGCAGAAAGTCCAAATACGGTTGCAGAGTTATTGCGCAATCTCGAAGCATCACCATGGTATCGCAACGCTTTTATGAACTCTTTTTTAGCGACTGAAGAGAAAAAAGATAAAACCGCGAGTTCACTACTTCCTAGAGTGGAAGATAGTTATGGAAGTTTTGTTGTGACTGTTGATTTGGGCGAAGTGGGGGTGACTACAACAGATGATACCGCCAATACGTCTGTAAGTACGGATAAGGGGGCGGTTAAATGAGTCCGGATGAACTTCATGAGTTGTCGTTAGAGCAAGCTCCATCTAAGAAAAAACAGATTACTTTAGAGAAATTTCTTCAGCAATTTAACACACTAGATATGAACAGTTATGGCAGCTGGCCAATATCTGTGAAAATTACGTGCTGGATTTTTATTTTCTTTGCTGTGTTGGCTTTGGGCTATTTTGTTGTTATTCAGCCAAAGCTACAAGCGATTGATAATGCACAAGCGCAAGAAAGTAATTTGTTAAATGAATTTCGAGAAAAAGATTCAAAATTACGTAATTTGCAGCAATATCAGCTTCAACTTCAAGACATGCAAGCAAACTTTAATCAGCAATTAGAACAATTGCCAAAAGAAACCGAAATTCCAAGCTTGGTTGAAGATATCAACTTAACTGGAGTGAACTCTGGTCTGAAGTTTAAAAATATCCGTTTAGAAGATGAAGTGAAGCAGGAAATTTTTATTGAACAACCTATTACGATGGAAGCAACTGGCGATTATCACGCTTTTGGTGCTTTTGTTAGTAGTATTGCGGCATTACCACGTATTGTGACAATGCATGACTTTGTTGTAGAAGCTGCACCTGTTAAAGATAGCAAGTCAGATATTCCTGTACTTAATTATTCTATTAAAGCAAAAACTTATCGCTATATGGGCGCTGTAGAAAATGCTGAACATCCGGAAAATAACGCTTCGGCCTCAGTAGCACCTGTTTCCTCTACTGCTAATACACAGTCGAAATAGGAGCATTACAATGAAACTTAAGCAAATTTCTCTTTCTATTTTGGCATGTTTAGTTTTAGTTGGATGTGACTCGAGGATTGACGCTGTAAATCAGCAAATGGCCAATATACGTAATCAGCCACCACAGCCGATAGATCCAGCACCTGTTTTTACGCCTGTGCCACAATTTAACTATGCGGCTCATCAGCTAAAGAGTCCATTTTTACCAAGCTCACTTGCTGCTGAGCTCAAAATTATGGCAGGAAAACGGGTATATCCGAATTTCTCACGTGCACCTCAGCCACTAGAAAGTTATGCATTAGAATCCTTAAACATGAAAGGAAGCATACGTAACAACCGTGGGCAAGTGCTGGCTCTTATCCAATCACCTGACCAGCAAATTGAGCGAGTACAGGTGGGGAACTATATCGGGATGAATCAAGGGCGTATTACCCATATTGGTCCAACCCAGATTGATTTAGTAGAAATTGTCCCTGATGGGCGTGAAGGCTATGTGGAGAGACCAAGAACCTTAGTGTTAATTGGGCCCGCACCCTAAAATTTAGGGAATAACAAAGAAAAAGTATTTTTAAAGATTATTTAATTGGGGATGGTCAGACAATGAATCACGTATTCCGTCAGTTTTCTATGGGGGCTGTAACCATTGCACTTATGCAGGTTGCATCTGCACAGGTCAGCATGACCAATATTGTACCGACACAAATTGCAGGTCAGGGTACGGAAATTAGAGTTATGTTTAATGGTTTGCCGCCGCAACCACAGGCATATCAACTTGAAAATCCTTCACGTTTGATTTTGGATTTTAATAAAGCTCAACAGACTTTAACGCAGTCAAAAGTGGCAATTGGTACAAATGAAGCAAGCTCAGTCGATGTAAGCTCTGACGACCAGCGCTCACGTTTAACTGTAAATTTAAAAGAAGCAGGTGCGTTCACAACACGCATTGAAGGCAATACTTTTATTTTAAAGATTAATTCAGCTCAAGCTACGATTAAACCTTTACCAACAAGTACGATACAACCCCAAGGTGTTTCAAATATTGGCTTTCAACGCGGTGGTCAAGGCGAAGGACTGATTGTTATTGATTTATTGGGCAGTAATACGCCTGTTGATGTGCAACAGCAAGGCAGTAAAGTTGTAGTAAGAACATTAGGCTCTAAAATTCCTACACATTTAGCTAAACGCTTAAATGTAAATGATTTTGCGACTCCTGTTTCAACAATCGAGTCTTATAACGAAAAAGGCAATGGCGTTATTACGATTCAATCCACTGGTAGCTATGAATATATGGCTTATCAAGCGGAAAATAAATTGACCATTAGCTTAAAGCGTCCTCAGGATAAAAATGTAACTTCTTTATATAAGACGCCAAATTATTCTGGGAATAAACTTTCGCTCGATTTTCAAGATATTGAAGTTCGTAGAGTTCTACAGTTACTTGCCGACTTTACGGGCATTAATATGGTGGCTGCCGATAGTGTTCAGGGTAATATTACTTTGCGCTTAAAAGATGTTCCGTGGGATCAGGCGCTTGATATTATTTTAAAGACTAAAAATCTGGATAAACGCAGAAATGGTAACGTCATTTGGATTGCTCCTGTTACAGAATTGATTAAGGCTGAAGAAGAAGAAGCAAAAGCTGTCGCACAGAGTGTCAAACTGGCCCCATTACAAACTGAATATATTCAACTTAAATATGCGCGAGCTCAGGATATTATGAGCTTAATTACTCAAGGCTCAAATAATAGCAATGGTTTACAACGAACTTCTGGTGGTGGAACCTCAACATCTACTAATTTAAATACGGGTGTTGATAGTTTGGGTAATAACGTAGGAAGTTTATTAAGTCCGCGTGGAACGATTACTCAAGATGATCGTACCAATACCTTAATTATTAATGATACGGCTCAGTCGATTGATCAAATCCGTAAAATGATTGATTTATTGGATGTGCAAGTTAAACAGGTCATGGTTGAGGCGCGTATCGTTAGAGCATCTACATCTTTCACCAAAGAACTTGGTGTTAAATGGGGCATATTATCCCAAGGGATTACCAATAATAATAACTTACTGGTTGGTGGTAGTGAAACAACCTTATGGAATTTGCGAAAGCCAGAAAAAGACAGTAACACGGGTGGCTATAAATATACGATTGAACGTCCAGATAACTTGAATGTCGATTTAGGTGTAACCAATCCGGCTGGAAGTATTGCCTTTGGTTTGATTAGTATGTCTGATTTTATGCTTGATCTTGAACTTTCTGCATTACAAGCCGATGGCTATGGTGAGGTTATTTCTACGCCTAAAGTGATGACAGCAGATAAACAATCGGCGAAAGTTGCAACTGGTCAACAAGTTCCTTATCAAACCACGACTAATTCTGCTGCGGGTTCAACGGCAAGCACATCATTTAAAGATGCACTTTTAAGTTTAGATGTTACTCCAAGTATTACACCTGACGGTAAAATTCAAATGAAATTAGATATTTCAAAAGATTCTGTTGCGGGGGCTGCACCTAATGGAGAGTTAATTTTAAATAAAAATCAGATTAACACTAATGTATTGGTCAATAACGGTGAAACAGTCATTTTAGGAGGGGTGTTTGAGCAGACCACATCTAACTCACAAACCAAGGTTCCTTTCTTTGGTGATATTCCTGTACTTGGGCATTTATTTAGAAAAGATGTGAAATCTGATGATAAACAAGAGTTACTGATTTTCGTTACGCCACGAATTGTTAATGACACTTTGGTGAGAAATCATTAATATATTTTTTAATGAAAGCAATTGAAATAGGTGGCGCCTTGCCAAGCAAAGCGTTTGAAACCCTGCCAAATATTTATTTGGTAGGGCCCATGGGGGCAGGAAAAACAACCGTTGGACGTCATTTAGCCGAAATATTAGGGCGTGAATTTCTAGATAGTGATCATGAAATTGAACGCAAAACAGGCGCTACTATTCCTTGGATTTTTGAAAAAGAAGGGGAATTCGGATTTCGTGCTCGTGAAACCATCGTGTTGAATGAGTTGACTTCCCGTAAGGCTCTGGTCTTAGCCACAGGGGGAGGTGCGATTACTCAAGCCCCTAATCGTGAGTTTCTAAAACAGCGCGGTATAGTTGTTTATCTTTACACTCCCGTGGAACTACAATTACAACGAACTTATCGTGATAAAAACAGACCTCTATTACAAGTTGAAAACCCTGAACAAAAATTACGAGATTTGTTAAAAATACGTGATCCTTTATATCGTGAAGTTGCTCATTACACGATTGAAACCAATCAGGGTGCTGCACGCGATCTTGCTCAAAAGATTTTGCAACTTATTTTGTCTAACACGCTAAAATAGCCAAACTTACTCGTGGTTTAATAAACTCATGCAAACTTTACATGTTGAATTAGGCGAACGCCGTTACCCTATTTTTATTGGCAGTCAACTTGATCCTAAGCAGTTGCTTGAGCCTTATATTCATGGTCAACAGGTCATGATTGTAAGTAACGAAACGGTAGCTCCTTTATATTTATCTCACTATCAAGAAGCGTTAAAAAGTTTAGGTAAAACGGTAGCGACTTGTATTTTGCCGGATGGTGAAAAATATAAAGATATTCAACATTTAAATTTAATTTTTGATGCATTACTTGAAGCTGGTTTTAACCGAGATTGTACGGTTCTGGCTTTAGGTGGCGGTGTTATTGGTGATATGGCTGGCTTTGCCTCAGCGTGTTTCCAGCGTGGTGTATATTTTGTTCAGGTTCCGACCACACTTCTTTCACAAGTAGATTCAAGTGTAGGTGGTAAAACTGGAATTAATCATCCACTGGGTAAAAATATGCTTGGCGCATTTCAGCAGCCTCAAGTTGTTTTGGCTGATATGGCTCAACTTAACACTTTGCCTGATCGAGAGTTGTCTGCTGGATTATCGGAAGTTATTAAATATGCTTTGTTAGGCGACGCTGATTTTCTAGTTTGGTTAGAACAGAATATGGATGGGTTGATTGGACGAGATGCTCATCTTTTAGCAGAAGCTGTTTATCGTTCATGCGCTCATAAAGCCCGTATTGTTGCAAACGATGAAAAAGAGCAAGGCGAGAGAGCTTTGCTCAACCTAGGTCATACGTTTGGTCATGCGATTGAATCTTACCTTGGTTACGGTACTTGGTTGCACGGCGAAGCGGTGGCTACCGGTATGGTGATGGCAGCTGATTTATCACAGCGTTTAGGCTGGATTTCAAGCGATGATGTAGAGCGTACAAAAAAAATTATTCAACGCGCTAATTTGCCGATATCATGTCCAAAAATTCCATTGGATGAATTCCTTGGATATATGGCACATGATAAAAAAGTCCTCAATGGTCAATTACGCTTAGTGTTGTTAAAGCAACTTGGACAAGCGGTAATTACTAAAGACTTTGATGTTGAACTCATGAAACAAGCTATTTTGGCAAATCAACACGGATAATAAATTAAGGTAACACATGACTGTATCACGTACACTTTGGCAGAATGTTCAACAATATATCTGGTTGGTGGGTGGTATCGTCTGCTTGTTTCTGGCTTTTCTTTTCTGGGTAATGACTGATAGTAAAAAGCTTGTCGAAGTAGAAAAAGCAGCCGATTCAGAAACACCAGTACAAATTCAGCCAGAAAAAGTGGCAACAACGGCTAACTTAGGGGCTTTGGCTGATGAAGTTAGGCCTCTTGATTTAACGACGCGGACTGTTGTATCTGGTCAACATGAAGCAGAATTCCGTGGTACAAAATTTATTAACGAAAATAAGAAACAGTGGACGCTTGAGCTGTTCCGTGCATCTGATGAAGATATTATTAAAAACTTTTTAAAGAGTCGTTCAGACCGAAATAAATTTATTTATTTCCGCTTAAGTGGAGATAAGCAATCTGAACAATATGTTTTGACATATGGTGTATTTAAACGTTCTGAAGATGCGATTCAGCAGTTAACACAACTGAATCTTGATTTACCTGAATCAATTAAGCCGCAACCACAACAATTTTCAACTTATGTACCTTTAGTCAATGACTTGGGTGCGGATGAAATGAAAGGTGGAATTAGCCAAACTTATGAAGTACGTTTACGTCCAGCTCCATTGCCTAAAATAGATGAATCTTTGCTTATGGGCGCAGGTGTAAATGGGGCTGTAAGTACACAACCTAAAACGGTTGCCCCAGCAACAAACTCTACAACTCGGACAACTATTATTCGTCGAGATGCTGAAGGAAATGTTGTAGATGTACACCAGTCTAATTCTGCAGCTGATACTGCTAAAAGGACTCAACAAAATCGTGCAACTGAAGCTTCTCCAAAAAATGCCATAAATGAGGGCACAAGAGGGAACTAACGATAAGAATAATTTGCACAAATATAGTGCATTAATAAGAGATATATACACTTTTTGATCAAGTGTGGTGCATATTTAGTCATTTATTAAAATGATAACCTGAATAAAATCGATCTATTTTTAAGAAATATAAACACTTAAGTAATAAAAACCATATTGGCATAGTTTTTGCTTTATTCTTGTGCTTATTAATGTACTGCTAACTATTTTAGCGCTCTAAAGAGTGAATTCTATGCAGAGTCGTGGGGTCGAACTGCTTTAAAAGAGTGCGAAATAAGTCAAAACATTTTTCTAGCAAAAACCAGTGTACGTAAAAATGGAACAGCGTATATTGGCTTATCAGCCCAAAATTTTTTTTTGCGAAACATTGAGCTAACTATCGTCCATAGGCAATATCGCAGAAATAAGTTGTTTGTTTGACGCTCGAAAGAGCCTTATTGAAAGAAGGGTACGCTATGCACATGCCATCGCCTAATACTGTAGCTCCCGCTCAAGGTTTATATCAACCTGATGAGTTTAAGGATAACTGTGGTTTTGGACTGATTGCCCATATGAAGGGCGAATCAAGTCATCATCTTGTAGAAACCGCTATTCACAGTTTAAGTTGCATGACGCACCGTGGTGGTATTGCCGCAGATGGCAAGACGGGAGATGGTTGCGGCTTATTGTTGGCGATGCCAAAGCAATTTTTCCGTGATGAAGCAAAAAAACTGAGTGATATTACACTGAGCGAAGTTTTTGCTGTGGGTACTGTATTTTTAAATATTGATCTGGCATTAGCGCAACATTCTAAAAATATTTTAACTAAAGAAATTGAGGCAGAAGGCTTACGCGTACTGGCTTGGCGTGTTGTCCCTACAAATAACGATGCATTAGGTGAGATTGCGCTTCAATCTTTACCTGCTTTTGAACAGGTCATTGTGAACTGTCCAATGGGTGTAACCGAAGTTGAGTTTAACCGTAAACTATTTTTGGCACGTCGCCGTGCAGAACAACAATTACAAAATGATCCGTCATTCTATGTGACTACGCTTTGTTCGACAGTAATCAGCTATAAAGGCTTGATGATGCCAGCTGCGATTGCTGAGTTCTATACAGATTTAGCAGATGAACGTTTAAAATCACACATCGTTGTATTCCATCAACGCTTCTCTACTAACACTTTACCGCGTTGGCCGTTGGCTCAGCCTTTCCGTTATCTTGCGCATAATGGTGAAATTAACACCATTACAGCCAACCGTAACTGGGCATTGGCACGTACGCCTAAATTTGAAAACCCATTGCTACCAGGCTTAACTGAGCTTAACCCAATCGTGAACCGTACGGGTTCAGACTCATCAAGCTTAGATAATATGCTTGAGATTTTGGTGGGTGGGGGTATGGATTTGTTCCGTGCACTGCGCATGCTCGTGCCACCAGCTTGGCAAAACGTTGAAACTTTAGATGCAGACTTACGCGCATTCTATGAGTTCAACTCTAAGCATATGGAAGCTTGGGATGGTCCTGCGGGATTGGTTATTCAAGATGGTCGTCATGCGATTTGTATGCTTGACCGTAATGGTTTGCGTCCTGCACGTTGGGTAATTACCAAAAATGATTACATTACCTTAGCATCTGAAATTGGTGTATGGGGTTATGAACCTGAAGACGTGGTTTCTAAAGGTCGTGTTGGACCAGGTCAAATTTTGGTAGTTGATACTTTAACTGGCAAAGTGCTTGATACGAAAGATGTGAATACACATCTTAAAAATATGCGTCCGTACCGTGAATGGTTACGTGATCATGCAATTCGCTTAAATGCAAACCCTGAACTTGAAGAACAATTAGTTGATCAAGGTTTAACTGGCGATGCTTTAAAAGCAGCTCAAAAAATGTTTATGGTGACATTTGAAGAGCGTGATCAGTTGTTGCGTCCAATTGCTGAAAGCGGACAGGAAGCTGTAGGATCTATGGGTGATGATACGCCAATGGCTGTATTGTCTCGTCAAGTACGCCATGTGACTGATTATTTCCGTCAACAATTTGCGCAAGTAACAAACCCGCCAATTGATCCACTACGTGAATCGATTGTTATGTCGCTCGAAACCTGTTTGGGTCGTGAGCAAAATGTATTTGAGCAGGGCCCAGAGCACGCAGATCGAATCATTATTTCGAGCCCTGTTCTGTCTAACTCAAAAATACAGCAAATCCGTAGTATTGATCGTGCAGGCTATGAGTCTGTTGATATCAATTTGAACTATGCTGAAGAAGAAGGTTTACAAGCAGCGATTACACGTATTTGCGAAGAAGCGGCACAAGCTGTTCGTGATGGTAAAACTTTAATTGTTTTAACTGATAAAAATATTCGCCAAGGTTTCTTGCCTGCAAATGCAGCACTTGCAACAGGTGCGGTACACCATCACCTCATTAAAACTGGTTTGCGTACTGATGCAAATATCTTGGTTGAAACTGGTTTCGCACGTGATCCGCATCAATTTGCGGTATTACTTGGTTTCGGTGCAACAGCAGTTTACCCATACCTTGCATATGACGTGATAAATGATTTGATCGCTAAAGGTGAGCTTTTAGGTGATCCAATCCATGCTCAAGCGAACTTCCGTAAAGGTATCGAGAAAGGCTTATTAAAAGTTCTTTCAAAAATGGGTATCTCTACAGTTGCTTCGTATCGTGGTGGTCAGCTTTTTGAAGCAGTCGGTTTATCGTCAGAAGTGGTAGATCAGTGCTTCTTGGGTGTTCCAAGTCGTATTCAAGGCGCAACATTTGCTGATCTTGAAAAAGACCAGAAAAAATTAGCGGCTACTGCATGGTCAAATCGTAAACCAATTGATCAAGGTGGTCTGCTTAAATTCGTATTTGATAAAGAGTATCACGCGTTCAACCCGGATGTGATTAACTCATTACACAAAGCGGTTCGCTCTGGTAAATACGAACATTTTAAAGAATATGCTGAGCTGGTGAATAACCGTCCAGTGGCAACTATTCGTGACTTGTTTAAATTAAAAACAACGAATTCAATTCCACTTGAGCAAGTTGAATCAGTTGAAGATATCTTGCCGCGTTTTGATTCGGCTGGTATGTCTTTAGGTGCTCTTTCTCCAGAGGCACATGAAGCAATTGCAATTGCGATGAACACGATTGGTGGCCGTTCAAACTCTGGTGAAGGTGGTGAAGATCCTGTTCGTTACGGCACAATTCGTAACTCGAAAATCAAACAAATCGCATCTGGTCGTTTTGGTGTAACTCCGGCATACCTAACTTCTGCTGAAGTATTACAGATTAAAGTTGCTCAAGGTGCAAAACCGGGTGAGGGCGGTCAGTTACCAGGTGGTAAAGTAAATGGTTTAATTGCACGTTTACGTTACTCAGTGCCGGGTGTAACACTGATTTCACCTCCACCGCACCACGATATTTATTCAATTGAAGATTTGTCTCAGTTAATTTTTGACTTGAAACAAGTTAACCCGCAAGCAATGGTATCTGTGAAGTTGGTATCTGAGCCGGGTGTAGGAACAATTGCAGCTGGTGTTGCGAAGGCATATGCAGACTTCATTACTATTTCTGGTTATGACGGTGGTACTGCTGCATCTCCACTTTCATCAATTCACCATGCGGGTTCTCCATGGGAGTTAGGTTTAAGTGAAGCGCATCAAGCACTTCGAGTTAATGACTTACGTGGCAAAGTACGCGTACAAACTGATGGCGGTTTAAAAACTGGTCTTGATGTGATCAAGGCAGCAATTTTAGGTGCTGAGAGCTTTGGCTTTGGTTCAACACCAATGATTGCGTTAGGTTGTAAATACCTCCGTATTTGTCACTTAAACAACTGTGCAACCGGTGTTGCAACTCAGCAAGATCACTTACGTCAAGAGCACTACATTGGCGAGCCAGAAATGCTCATTAATTTCTTCCACTTTATCGCGGAAGAAACTCGTGAATGGTTGGCAGCGTTAGGTGTATCTTCGTTGAAAGACTTAATCGGTCGTGTTGATTTACTTGAAGTATTACCGGGTGAAACTGAAAAACATGCTCATCTTGATTTAAGCGCATTGTTAACTTCTCATCCTTCTGCTGAAGGTAAAGCGCAGTACTGTGAAGTACAAGGCAACGCACCATTTGATAAAGGCGTATTGGCTGAGAGAATGGTTGCAGAAATGCTTCCAGCAATTGAGTCAAGTGCAGGCGGTCAGTTCAACTTTACTGTTGTGAACTGTGACCGTTCGATCGGTGCTCGTGTGTCAGGTGAAATCGCTCGCCGCTATGGCAACTTAGGCATGGAAGTACACCCAGTAGTGATGAACTTAACGGGTACTGCTGGTCAGTCACTTGGTGTTTGGAATGCTGGTGGTTTACACATCCGTCTTGAAGGTGATGCAAACGACTATGTAGGTAAAGGTATGGCTGGTGGTCGTATTTCGATTTTCCCACCACAAGGTTCACCTTTCCAAACCCAAAACACAGCAATTATTGGTAATACCTGTTTGTATGGTGCAACTGGCGGTAAGCTTTTTGCAGCAGGTACAGCGGGTGAGCGTTTTGCAGTTCGTAACTCTGGCGCATTTGCTGTAATCGAAGGTGCTGGTGATCACTGTTGCGAATATATGACAGGTGGTGTTGTGACTGTACTTGGTAAAGTAGGCCATAACTTTGGTGCGGGCATGACCGGTGGTTTTGCTTATGTACTTGACCTTGATAATGACTTCGTAGATTACTACAACCACGAATTGATTGATTTAAATCGTATTTCAACAGAATCTATGGAAGATCATAAAGAGTTCTTATTGCGTATTATCGATGAGCATATCAAAGAAACTGGTAGTGCTTGGGCTTATAAAATCCGCAATGAGTTCGATTTCTACAGCCGTAAATTCTGGCTTGTGAAACCAAAAGCTGCTAATTTGCAAACGCTTTTGAAAACAACACAAGCTGACCCACAATAATTCCACGACTGCAAAGACATAGGCAGGTGCGGGCAACAATGAAATCCGCGCCTACCCACGGAGAGAGACATGGCAGAACGCCTAAATAATGACTTTCAATTTCTGGATGTACCACGCCAAGATCCAGAGAAAAAAGATATTACTGTCCGCAAAGCAGAATTTGTGGAAATTTATAAGCCTTTTACATCGGAAACTGTCACTAATCAGACTCACCGTTGTTTAGGTTGTGGTAACCCATATTGCGAATGGAAATGTCCTGTACATAACTACATTCCAAACTGGTTAAAACTCATCGCTGAAGGCCAAATTTTCCAAGCTGCTGAGCTTTGTCATCAAACGAACACACTGCCTGAAGTATGTGGTCGCGTATGCCCACAAGACCGTTTATGTGAAGGTGCTTGTACCTTAAATGATGGTTTTGGTGCAGTAACTATTGGTAATGCTGAAAAATATATCAACGATACAGCCTTTGCTTTGGGCTGGCGTCCAGATATGTCAGGCGTAAAATGGACTGACAAAAAAGTTGCAATTATTGGTGCGGGTCCTGCTGGTTTAGGTTGTGCGGATATTCTTGCTCGCGGCGGTGTTAAACCAGTTGTGTTCGATAAGCGTCCTGAAATTGGTGGCTTACTTACATTCGGTATTCCAGAATTTAAAATGGAAAAAGATGTGATGAAACGCCGCCGTGAAATCTTCACGGGTATGGGCATTGAATTCCGTTTAAATACTGAAATTGGCACTGATGTAACCATCGATGAATTACTTGCAGAATACGATGCAGTATTCATGGGTATGGGAACTTATACCTATATGAAGGGTGGGTTCCCGGGTGAAGATCTTGACGGCGTTTATGACGCACTTGATTTCTTAATCTCTAACGTGAACCGTTGCCAAGGTTGGGAAAAAGATCCAAGTGAATACATCAGCTTAGATGGTAAAAAGGTGATTGTTCTTGGTGGTGGTGATACCGCTATGGATTGTAACCGTACTTCTTTACGTCAAGGTGCTCACGATGTAACTTGTGCATACCGTCGTGATGAAAGCAACATGCCGGGTTCTGCACGTGAAGTAAAAAATGCCTATGAAGAGGGTGTGAAATTCCTATTCAATCGTCAACCGATCGAGATTGTTGGCGACAATGGCAAAGTGACAGGCGTAAAAGTGGTAACGACACAAATGGGTGCACCAGATAGTCGTGGCCGCCGTAGCCCTGAGCCAATTCCGGGTTCTGAAGAAGTGCTGCCAGCCGATGCGGTTTTACTTGCATTCGGTTTCCGTCCAAGCCCAGCGGATTGGTTCGGTAACGCGAATATTAATCTTGATGGTTCAGGTCGTGTTGTCGCAGCTGAACAGCAAGAATTTAAATTCCAGACATCAAACCCGAAAATCTTTGCTGGTGGTGATATGGTGCGTGGTTCAGACCTTGTCGTGACTGCGATTTGGGAAGGCCGCCAAGCTGCCGAAGGTATTTTAGATTACCTTGGCGTTTAATAAAGCCATGTGTTAAAAGACTCAAAAAAAGCCTACTTCAAGTAGGCTTTTTTACTGTCTACCATTAGTCAGTTTGATGTTTTTGGCAAATACAATAAGCTTTTTTGCCCTTTTTAGCTTTTTAAGCTCGCGACATACTCGAAACTTCCTTCTTCAATGCAATAGGTGTTGAATATGAACATCGCAGGTATGACGACAGAAAAATCATATTTAAATCGTCGAAAAGCGTTGGGTATCACCGTGCGTCGTCTTGAATTTAATCCAACGGCGATTAAACGGCACTATTTTGCCAATTCTCCCCTCATGTCTCATTTTTTAACTGCACTCTCATCAACGTTTCCGGTAGGCGAGCAATTTTTCGTAAATAGCGTACGTAATGTACGTGATAAGGTTTCAGATCCTCAACTACAAGCACAAATTGCAGCTTTTATTGGGCAAGAAGCTATGCATTCCAAAGCGCATAGTGAGTTTAATGAAGCTTGGCGTCGTGATGATTATAATCTGGACAGATTTCAAAACTGGCTAAATGAGCGTGATAAATATTTAAGAACGATTCCGCCTAAATTACAGTTGGCTCTTACCTGTGCTTTTGAACACTTTACTGCATTACTTGGAGCATATGTTTTACAGCATCCTGAGTTATTAAAAACACTAGATGAAGATGCACTAAAACTTTGGGTATGGCATGCGATTGAAGAAATTGAACATCGTTCAGTCGCATTCGATGTCTATCAGCATGTATATGGAGATGATCGTGTGCGTCGTTTACTCATGCGCAGTGTTACGACAGGATTTGCCAGTCTCGCTTTTTATGGGACAACCCGCTTATTTTGGCAAGATAAGTGGAATAGCTTACCTAAGATCGGAGGTAATTTATTTGGGTCATATTTACTCATAAAAATGCTTGTGCAATTAATGCCTGAATACTTCGCATATTACAAAAAAGATTTTCATCCTAGCCAAAAGGATTACGGCAAAATGGTCGATTACTGGAAAAGTTCTTTAGCAGACGAATATCAAATGGCAAGTTTCCAACAAGAAAAAGACCAAAGATTAAGTTAATAGAAAACCGGATTTAAAAATCCGGTTTTTTAAAAATCAATAAAATAAAAGCAACACAACAATGCCAAATTCATCATACAATCGAATAAAGAGGTTAAAAATATAAAGAAAAACTTGAGGATAATGTGACGATGAAAAATTTGAAACAACTTGCGATCGCAACGACACTTGCCAGTACCTTACTATTTTCGGGGTGTGGCTATAACACGTTACAAGTAAAAGATGAGGCTGTAACAGCAGCTTGGTCTGAAGTACAAAACCAATATCAACGTCGATCAGATTTGGTACCGAACCTTGTGAATGTGGTAAAAGGTTATGCTAAACATGAAGAACAAGTATTAACCGAAGTGACACAGGCACGTTCAAATGTTGCTGGTTTAAAAGTTGATAAAGAAGTCTTAGAAGACCCAGCTCTACTTGAAAAATATCAACAGGCTCAAAGTCAATTAACTGGAGCTTTATCTCGACTGATTGCTGTGTCTGAAAATTACCCAGATTTAAAAGCCAATACTCAATTCCAAGAATTACAAGTTCAGCTTGAGGGTACAGAAAACCGTATTGCAGTTGCACGTAATCGTTATATTACAACAGTGCAAGATTACAACGGATATGTACGCCAATTCCCGCAAGCAGTGACAGCAAAAGTAATTGGTATGCATCCAAAAGCCAATTTCTCTGCAGAAGCTTCTGCACAACAGGCCCCAAAAGTTTCTTTTGATTAGTCTTATAAATCAAAGGAGTGCCATATGAGAAATACTATATTGCTTCAGTCTAAGCAAATTAAGGCCTTTATTGGGACCTTAATTTTGCTCTGTTGTAGTGTTCTTTTTCAGAATACGGCATGGAGTGAAAGTAATATTGCAACTGCTACTGATGAGACCGATGCAGTAGTCGCTGGCAAAATTATTCAAAAGCAGCAAAATCAAACCACTGCTTCTAAAGCGGATGAACAATCTGCTTCAAGTATTGCTGCTCAGCCTCAAGTTTCTAACGATATGGCAGATGGTGAATCAATTCGTGGTTTGCCAACTTTAAACCAGCCTGTTATTGATCAAGCTAACATTTTAAGCGAGACAGAGAAGCAGCAGCTCAATCAAAAAATTCTAAGTTTATATCAACAAGGCAAAACACAAATTGGTATTGTCATTGTTCCCACTACTGGTCAAGAAGATATTTTTGATTATGCATTACGAGTAGGTGAACAGTGGCAATTGGGCTCAGCTAAGCGAGACAATGGATTACTCATTGCAGTTGCAGTAAATGACCACCGTATACAAATTTTAACCGGATATGGCTTAGAAGGCGTATTGCCCGATATTATCGCAAGTCGGATTATTCGAAACCAAATTACTCCTTATTTTAAACAAGCCCAATATGCACAGGGTTTAAATGCAGGCCTCGATGAAATTGGAAGAATTTTAAACCTTGATCCAGAAGTAGCTCAGCAAGCTGCTCAAGATTTAAAAGAACGACAACATCAAGCTGCAGAAGAACAACAAGCCAAGCAAACAACGCTCACAATGGCTTTATTTATTCTTATTGCCGGAATTGTAGGATCATTCATTGTAGGGCGACCTCTTAGTGCATCTACTGCTGGTGTTGCTGCGGCAGTGGCAGGTTTTGTAAATGGCGCAGGTTTAGTAACTAGCTTACTACTTGGTTTTGGAATTTTCTTTTTACTCATTACTTCAATTGCCCAACTTATTTTACAGGCCATTCTGAGTGGTTCTGGCGGCGGTGGCCGTGGAGGCGGCTTCGGCGGTGGTGGCGGAGGCTATGGCGGCGGCGGAGGTCGTTTTGGTGGTGGAGGTGCTTCAGGCTCATGGTAACAACATCAGAAACAACACAAATTATTACTCATCCCAAAATTGAGGAATCTGTAGAGCCAAGCCTAAAACGTTGGTTTAAACATTTATGCTATTTTCCGGCGAGTAGTCGTTATTTTTCGAAACAAGATAAGCAAAGTATTGCCGATGCTGTACAGCAAGCAGAACATGGCCATGTTGGAGAAATACAGGTTGTAATTGAAGGCCATATTCCATGTTCACAAGCTTATAGACAAAATACACGATTAAGAGCACAGCAGTTATTTGCAGAGTTAGGCGTTTGGGACACCGAATTAAATAGTGGCGTATTGTTATACCTAAATTTATGTGAACGTACGGTAGAAATTATATTTGACCGTGGTATTAGAAATGCCACCAATGATCAGGTCTGGCAACAGATTTGTGAATCTATCGTTCAACTTCTTACACAAAAACAATATCAACAAGCTGTAGTGATTGGTGTGCAGCAAATTGGAGAGGTGATGTCACGTTTTTATGATGAAAACATGCCAGATCAAACCAATGAATTGGGTAATACTCCGATTATTCTTAATTAACTCGCCTTGAACATTCCTATATTAGCTAATTTTCATAATTTTACTTTTAAAGGTGACTGACAAAAAATGTCACCTATTTGTTTATTTTTAAAGAGAATTTGTTCACAAAAATAAATATAAAGTTTGATAGATTTTGTTTACTTATTCTGATCTGTGATATGTTTTAACGAAAAGTAATATGACAATTTTTGTCATTTATTTACAGTGATTTTATATTTAGTAAATTAAAAAATTAGTATAAGTTTCTGTTTTTTAATAAAAAGAAAAGTTGGCATGGATGCTGCAATATAGTTGATAGCTGAAAAAGCTTATATAAAAACATACATACAATCTTTGGGGAAAAGGCTATGAATGCACAAAAAGGTTTTACATTAATTGAACTCATGATCGTAGTTGCGATTATCGGTATTTTGGCAGCAATTGCGATTCCGCAATATCAAAAATATACTGCTCGTTCTCAAATCACAGCGGCATTAGCAGAAATCAGTCCAGGGAAAACTCAGTTCGAATTAGCTTTATCAGAAGGCACAACTGTTACAACTCCTGCTAATATTGGCTTAAATTCGACTACTAATAATTGTAGTGCGGTTACGGCAGCTTCAAATGCAGGTACTACTGGAACTATTACCTGTACATTAAAAGGTTCCGCGACAATTACTAGTGGAGTTATTACATTAACACGTACAGCTGAGGCTACAGATGCTTCAGGAGCAACTACTGATACAGGTGGTTGGGCATGTTCGATTGCAAACGCTGGCTCATCAGAAATTACAGCCGCTATTGCTCCGAAGTCATGTTCAGTTTCTTAATAAATTATTGTAAATAAAAAAGAGGGTTAGTTCCCTCTTTTTTATTAAACTTTTGATTAGTTTAAAACAACAAATTTGCTCATCAGTAAAGTGTATAATTTCTATAATTTTCTTAATAGTTACTAGCTTCTGCTATGCAAGTATTCTTTCTATTCTTCGCTGCAATTCTGTTGGGTTTTGCATGGTTGTCACCATTTCATTATAGTCCTTGGGTGATGTTCTCAAGTGAAGTGAGTACTTTTGGGGCTGGGTTGTGTGTATTGGTTACTCTAGTTCAGCAAGATATTAAAATTCCTAGAGCACAGCTCTTATTGTTGCCATTTACTTTAATACCAATAATACAATGGGGTTTTGGTTTAGTTTTTGATTTAAGTACAGCTTTACTGAGTGCATTTTACTTACTTGGCTTTTGGTTTATGGTCTTGGCTGGCTACAACTTATCTTTAGATCCACAAAAGCGCGACCAAATTTTTTCTGGTTTTAGTATTTTAGTATTAGCAGTCTCTGTCGGCACAAGCTTTATCGCGATTTGCCAATGGTTAAATTTAGAGTCAGATTTTATTTACATGCTCAATCTGATTGGTAATCGTCCTTACGGGAACTTCGGTCAACCTAATAATATGGCAACCTTTTTAATTATTGGGTTGTTAGGTTGTTTGTATTTATATGAAAAGAATAAGGCTACGGTCTGGTTGCTCCTACCTTCGGCACTCATAATTTTATTTACGGTTGCATTGAGTCAATCACGGACCTCATGGATTGTTTTCCCATTTTTATTCGCTTATTGGGTGTTTAAGCAATTTAGACAGCAAAAGCGTTTTGGATTTATTCAAAGCCTTTTGTGGTGTGTAGGTTTTTTTGTGGTTGCAGGGATAATTCTACCCTTTGCAACAAGCCTAATTGAAGCATGGTCAAATACAAATGTAACTGAAGCAAGTACTTTAGTAGAGCGAGCAAGCTCTGGATATTTAAGATTTAACATCTGGTCACAAATGTTGCTGGCGGTGCAGCAGCATCCTTGGTTAGGGTATGGCTGGAATCAAACCAGTGTGGCGCAAATGACGGTTTATCATGCTTTTCCGACAGGAGAGTGGACCACCAGTGCCCATAACGTATTACTTGATTTAATTATTTGGAATGGCATTCCATTAGCGACTATAATCATTGCTTACTTTACTTGCTGGTTTCTTTGGTTAAATCAACAAGCTAAAGAAACCATCTCGATTGTAGCGATTATGATGGTGTGTACCGTACTTATTCATGCCATGTTGGAATTCCCACAGCGCTATGCTTATTTCTTGCTTGCCTGTGGTTTTTTGCTCGGTATTGTTCAGGCGCAAACTCCAGTACTCAAGGGAGTGGTACTTAATAAACGTCTTCTTCGTTTAATAGTAGGTGTAAGTTTACTACTGATTATTGCGATTTTACGTGATTACAATGTCTATGTTCTGAATAGTAATTTGCTTTTTAGTAATAAGCGACCAAATGCAGAATTTATGGGAAGCAGTAAAATTTTTGTTTTAACTCAGTTTGAGCAACGTTTAAAATGGATTGAACTTAATCCAGAAACTACATTACCTGAAGCTGATTTAGTCCAATGGGGAAATTTAGTAAAGAATAAAGCAACTCCCTATAACTTACGTAAATATGCAAAATTGTTAGCTTACAATGGAAAAGTAGAGCAGGCAGAGCAACAAATATTTATTTTGCAGCATCTTTATAAGCAAAAAATAACGCTATCAGAGTTATTAAAAGAAAAGTAATAAAAAAATCCCCTTGTGCTCAAGGGGATTTTTTTATGAAAAATTACATTTGGCTCTGGATATAATTTTCAATGCCTACGCTGCCAATAAGATCAATTTGAGTATCTAACCAGTCCCAATATTCTTCTTCTTTTTCTAAAATTTCTTGCACGAGATCACGAGTCACATAGTCTTGTTCTGTTTCAGCGAGTACAACTGTTTTTTGAATCGCTTCTATATTTTCTTTCACTTTACGAATGTCACATTGCAGAACTTCTTCTGTATGTTGGCCGATATAAAGTTTTCCTAAATGTTGAAGGTTAGGTAGGCCTTCCAAAAATAAAATACGTTCAATAATTTTGTCTGCATGTTTCATTTGACGAATTGATTCTTTATATTCGGCAGAACCAAGTTGCTCAATTCCCCAATCATTAAACATGCGTGAATGTAAAAAGTATTGATTAATTGCAGTTAAATGATGATACAGCACTTGGTTAAGCTGATTAATGACATCACGATTGCCTTTCATTGTAGCTACTCCAAAACAATTTCTGCCTCAATTTAATTAAGGCAATCTATAAAAAACCATTTTAGTGAACAATCATAGATATGGCGAGTAATTTATGGAACAGCAAATGAAAATCGCAATCAAAAACAACACAATATTAGGAAAGGAGATTTTGCAGCCAAAAAAAACCGCTTGAATGAGGAACTATTAATGTTCCGCAAAAAGCGGTGGAGGAGCTCATAAAATACTGTTAAATGTTTATAATTTTTTTACGCCGCTACAGAAATACGAGCAGCGATTTCTGCTAATTCTTCACTAATGATAGCACGTGCTTCTGGTGCACAGCGTCCACAGCATGTACCAAGATCAAGCAAATCACGAATTTCGCGATAGCTTTCAGCGCCATTTTCAACAGCGTCTTTAATATCTTGATCGGTAATGCCACGACACAAGCAAACGTACATGGGAGTGATCCCCAAATATAAATGCGATAATAGATATTATTGATAATTATTATCGTTTGTCAATGAAATTCATTTAAAATCTCATTTATCATCATTGGGATTTTGGATAAAAAAATACCACCTAAGCGGAAATCTAAGAAGAATTTAGATTTTTATGCAAAGATGGTTCATATTTTAAAAGCTAATTATTGAGATATAGATTTTTAAATTTTTTATATCTTATTGATTAATTATTACTATTCCGTCCATTTCTACTAACGCACCTTTTGGTAAGCTTGCTACACCAAGAGCTGCACGGGCAGGATATGGTTGAGCAAAATATTCACCCATAATTTGATTTACAAGTTGGAAATTTGATAAATCAGTTAGAAAAATATTGAGCTTAGCAATATCTGCAAGTGATCCGCCAGCAGCTTCACAAACCGCTTTTAAATTATCAAACACACGGCGAATTTGAGCTTCGATACCTTCTACAAGTTCCATACTGTATGGGTCTAAACCAATTTGCCCTGAAAGATATAACGTATTATCTACTAAAATAGCTTGAGAGTATGTGCCGATAGCAGCAGGGGCATTTTCAGTATGTATCACTTGGCGGGACATTTGGTTCTCCTTGATTAAATCTCTTTCCATCATAATCGATGATAGGTTTGGACAAAAGTATCATCGATTTAAATGATTAAGTGGATTTGGAAAGTTTGATTTTGTTAAAGAAACATGAATCTGACCAATAGCCCTTGTAAAGACTTAGCTTACTTTTGAAATTTCCATCTGTGGATTAGGCGCATCCAAACGCTCAATACGTGGAAAACCATAATGCATACGTAAGTCACGGATGACTTTTGCAATATGTTTACGGTTGTTGACTACAATATTAACAAAAGTTCTTTGCTCATTTGAGTGAACCATTTCTACCCCTGCATTATTTTTACGACATTGATAGATCAGGTCAGATACCTGCTCATCATTCATTGCCATTTCTATAGCAAGGTAGGCTGTAAAACGTACATCATCTACATCATCTGCTTTCCATTGAAGCGGCATAATATTTTCAGGATGCAGATGTTGTTCATGTAGTAAGTTATGACAGCGGATGCGATGCACAATTAACCCACGACGTGTTAAATGTCCTTGAATTGGGTCACCTAAAACTGGATTGCAGCAATGCGCATATTTAACGTCGACACCTTCAGTACTTTGAATGAGTCGATCCGAATTTTCTATTTGTGGATGTTTGTCATGAGCAAATAGGTGATTAGCTACAAGTTGAGGAAGTAAGTCACCAACCGCAATTTGTTCAAATAATGTATTTTTATTATCGATATGACGCCATTGTAGTAAATCTAACCAGTCGGCTTCAGAGAGATCATTAATTGAACGGTTAAAGAGTTTTAGTGCTCGAGAAAGTGCCTGTGCACCGACTAAACGCTGTTCTTCAATGTCTTGGTCTTTAAGAACATGCTGTAACGCACGGCGAGCTTTTTGAGTATTAATAAAACTCAACCAGTCTGGATTTGGTGTTGCTAAAACATCTGTAATAACTTCGATAACCTGACCGCTAATTAATGGGGTCGATAGTGGTTTAATCTCGCCATCTACTTTTGCACCAACTGCATGATTACCTAAAAATAAACTTGCTGAATAAGCAAAATCAACTACGGTAGCACCTTGTGGTAACTCATGGAGTTGACCATGTGGTGTGTAAACCCAAATTTTTTCTTGGTGTAAGTAATCTAATAAATCATTAAAAGTCGTTTTTGCACATTCTCCATCAATCAATGTATTTAAGTTCTGCATTGAAGCCTGAATGGCTGAACGACAAGTTTGTGGTGCATTTTCACCAAGCACTACCCCAAAACGGGCAGCTTTACGCATAAGCTCGGTTTGAATGGTAAGAGATAGTGTGGTTTTTTCGCCTTTGAGCTTAATTAATAAAGACTGGTTACCACCAGGTAACGGACGACGAATATGGTCCTGATATTGAATGACCTGAAAGTTTTCTCTTAAAGCATCAACTAGGCGGTCACAGTCGGCAATTGATTGTAAAACGATTTCAAACGCATGACTATGAGTAAGTTCTTGTAAATCCATCTCATTTTTAACGAAATGGCGTAATAATTCGATATTGTTGTTTTTCTTTTTAATGCGACCGTGAATATGATAATTATGGAGAAGTTCGGCAAGATTTTGTTCCCAGATACTTTGATATTTACATCGCTCTGGTTTGGTTAGACGTAGTGCATTTTGCACGTTATCAAACATATCAAGATCAAGGTTTTGATAACAAAGATTTTCTAGATTATCGCCCATTTCATTCATGCCGACTAATCTTGCCATTGGCACAAATATATCAAAAGTTTCCTGAGCAATGCGGGCACGTTTATCTGGACGTAAAGCACCTAGCGTTGTCATATTATGATAGCGGTCGGCTAATTTAATAATAATGACACGTGGGTCCTGTAAGGTCGCTTGCAAGATTTTTCGGAATGAAGCGGCCTTGTTAAATTCTTTATCACTTGACTGGCTAAGTTTGGTTACACCATCAACTAGTTCTGCAACTGTCAGGCCAAATTTTTCAGTAATATCTTCTTTTGTATATTGAGTATCTTCAATAACATCATGCAAAAGTGCAGCCATTAAGGTTTCAGCATCTAAACGCATGTTGGCAAGAATACAGCTGACAGCAATCGGATGCAAAATGTAGGGTTCACCACTTTTACGTGTAATGCCAGTATGTGCTAGATCGGCAAAATCACAGGCAGCAAGCACTTTCTCGACCTCATTTACCGATAAGTAAGGGTCGATAATCAATTTGAGCTGTTGCTTGGCTTGGCTGACCTCTTCGCCTGGCATAAATCACCCTTTTTCCTAATGCTGAAAAACTAAATCTATCTACTTCTTAATGAAAAGCATATTGCGGAACTTGTCAATTTTTTCATTTGAAAAAGTGTATTTTTTTTTCAATGAAAATAATTGCTTTTTTCAATATCTTTAAATACAAGACAAAGCCAAATAAAAAACCACCGCAGAAAAACGATGGTTTTTTTATGAAACAGAATTATTTAGAAAGAAAAACCTTCTAAATTCAAGCTGTTTGTAGAAAGAGCAAGATCAAGACTAGAAGTTTGATAATCTTGTTCACGTTGTTTAAGAATTTCTTTCGTAACGTGCCCTGCCGCGATTTCGCGTAAAGAAACTACAGTCGGTTTGTCGTTATCCCATTCTACAGTTGGCTCCATGCCTTGACGTGCCAATTGACGAGCACGTTTACTTGCAACGAGCACAAGCTCAAAACGGTTGTCTACATGATCTAAACAATCTTCAACGGTGACGCGTGCCATAAAAGTTCTCGTTTTGGAATGGTGAATTTGAACAGACTAAACAGTATAAAAGGCTTTCGATCTAGACTCAAGTTATTCCTGTTTTGGTTGAGGAGTAATCAAGTCTTGAATTAATGTTTGATGACGTTTCGCTTGCTGAGATAATACTAAACGGTTTGCTGTAATTACCGCTTCAAGCTCATGTAAAGCTTTATTAAAGTCATCATTAATAATGATGTAATCAAAATTCGTGTAATGCTGCATATCTTCAACTGCACAGCTTAAACGATGTTCAATGACTTCAACTGAGTCTGTACCACGGTTAGATAAACGCTGACGTAGGTCAAACTGTGTTGGCGGTAAAATAAATATTTGCTTAGATTCAGGAAAAAGTTTGCGTACTTGCTCTGCGCCTTGCCAATCAATTTCAAGTAGAACATCATGTCCTTGAGCTAACTGTTGTTTTACAGTTGCTTGAGAAGTGCCATAGTAATTACCAAATACCTCAGCGTATTCAATAAAACCTTCATGGTTGACTTGGTCTAGAAATTCATCTTTTGTGGTGAAGTGATAGTGAACACCATCTAACTCACCGGGACGTTGACCTCGGGTAGTATGCGAGACTGAAACATGTAAATTGCTCACACGGTCAAGCAGGGCTTTCACCAAAGATGTTTTGCCTGTTCCTGATGCAGCAGAAACGACAAACAATAGACCCGACATGATATTTTTCCTGATATGATAAAATATCTTCGCTATTGTAGTGTACCGTGCGTTTAAACTGAATAGTTTTAATTGCAAATATTCAAGAGAAATTCCCCTGTTTTATTAATTTTGAGGCTGTTATGGAAATTGTGTTAGCTAATCCGCGTGGTTTTTGTGCCGGTGTTGATCGAGCCATAGCAATCGTCAATCGGGCTTTAGAATGTTTTAATCCTCCTATTTATGTACGTCATGAAGTTGTACACAACAAATTTGTTGTAGATGACTTACGTCAAAGAGGGGCGGTTTTTGTTGATGAGCTAGATCAGGTTCCGGATGACTCAATTGTAATTTTTAGTGCTCACGGTGTTTCAAAAGCAGTTCAGCAAGAAGCTGAGCGTCGAGGCTTAAAAGTGTTTGATGCAACTTGTCCTTTGGTTACTAAAGTTCATATTGAAGTCACTAAATATGCGCGAGAAGGTACAGAAGCCATTTTAATCGGTCATGAAGGACACCCTGAAGTTGAAGGAACAATGGGTCAATATGACAAATTGAAAGGTGGTGACATTTATCTGGTTGAAGATGAGGCTGATGTTGCTGCACTTGCAGTAAGACATCCTGAAAAACTTGCATTTGTGACCCAAACAACTCTATCTATTGATGATACGGCTAAAGTTATTGATGCTTTGCGTGCAAAATTTCCTCATATTCAGGGGCCGCGTAAAGATGATATTTGCTATGCAACTCAAAACAGACAAGATGCTGTACGTGACTTGGCGGAACAGTGTGATGTGGTATTGGTCGTAGGTTCACCTAACTCATCAAATTCAAATCGTTTACGTGAGCTTGCAGAGCGTATGGGCAAAGCTGCTTACCTTGTAGATAATGCTGATCAGTTAGAACAGTCATGGTTCAATGACACTTGCAAAATTGGTGTAACAGCGGGTGCTTCAGCACCGGAAATTCTAATTAAGCAAGTGATTCAACGTTTACAAGACTGGGGCGCGCAAGCACCTAAAGAATTAGATGGACGTGAAGAGAACATAACCTTTAGCCTTCCTAAAGAATTACGCATTCACGTGACTCAAGCATAAAGTGTGACTTATTTAACATACTGATTTTAAAATAGTTAAACAGATAATTGTTGATGTGACGATTATCTGTTTTTTTATACCCTTTATCTGCTTTGTATTTGTTTTGTAAATCTAAGCCGTAAAATTTAAATAATAAATAAAAAATTCTTAAGTTTATTTGGGGTTCTGGGGATGAGGGGAGTTATTCCGCAAGAAGGGTTCACCTTAGTTGAGCTTATGGTGACGATTGCGGTCATGGCTATTATTGCAATGATGGCTGCGCCGTCTATGTCGAATTTATTAGAACGCAAACGACTAGATGAAAATCAACGAGACTTAATCAATATTTTGTCGGAGTCGAAGAGCCAAGCCATACTTGGTCGTCAAGATGTATCCATTAATCTGAATTCAATAGCCTCAAATACACCAACTTCTTTCAATTGGAAAGCTGCTTCCAATAACACTCTTGAGCTCAAAAATATAGCTGCTGATGGTACGCAGAGTTCATTAACAGCGACGACTTTAACTTTTAATGCGAATGGGGTGAGCACCAATATCACCCAAGATACGCTTTTATCTATTTGTAATTCAAAAATAAATAAAAAGAAAATTCTTATTTTAACAAAGCTTGGCACATTAATTTTTAAAGCTGAGGAGACATGTTAATGCAGAGCTCTAAGCAAAAAGCTCAAGCTGGGGTTGGTTTATTAGAAGTGTTGGTCGCTTTAATTTTACTTGCAATAGGAATTTTAGGATATGTTGCTTTGCAAGTTCGGGCTATGGATGCTTCTTCAGAAGCATTAAGTAAATCTCAAGCTATTATGATTATGAGAGGATTAGCAGAAAATATTCGCATAAATAGTTCTCAAGCTAATCAATATCCTGCATTTGTCCGTAGTTATAGCAATTATTCATCTACTACCACAGCTCCGACATTATGTTTTAACGCTATATGTACACCTTCTCAACTTGCCCAATTTGACGCCTATCAAGCTGCAAGAAATGCAGATCAACTCGGCATGAAAATCACGATGTCAAATTGTCCAGGGGTTACAAGCACAATGGCCCAGCAGAGGCAGTGTCTATTTGTTTTTTGGGGGAAAACCTCTCCAGTAATTACAACAAATGGGGGTACCACTAGTGCGGATGTGTCGAGCTGTATGAGTACGAATGGCGTTTATACCAATAATTCGAATTGTTTAATGATGGAGGCATATTAATGACTCACTCATTTGTATCGTGGAAGCAACAAGGCTTTACATTAATTGAGCTTATGGTTGCATTGGCTTTAGGCCTAATTTTAGTAGCTGCGGCGACTCAATTGTTTATTGGCGGACTTCTATCAAGTCGTCTACAAAAAGCAAATGCTGAAATACAAGATAGCGGTATTTTTGGTTTGGAATATATCGCACGTGATATACGCCTTCTAAATTATGGAAATGTAACCAACCCGATTTTAACTGATACAACCCCTTGGGGCGGTGTTGTATTAACAGGCTCAACTGCAACCAATAATGATAGTGTCAATTTCGTCTCTAATGTTGGAACAAATACCTATATTGCTGACACATTATTAAGTCGTGGTGCAGGGGATACGGTAAGTACCGTTAGTAATCACTGGAAAGGCCTTTCAAATATACAGAATAGTTCAAACGCTACTGTGCAAAGTGATCAGCTGACGATTCAATTTATTGCTCCTACTAATATGACCAATTGCGAAGGTGTGAATGTACTTGCAGGGGATTTAATTGTAGAGCGTTATTTTTTACGTCTGGATAGTAATGGTAGTTCCCAGCAAGATTATGCACTTGCATGTGATGCAAATACACCCTCTGGTGTTGCCACAGCTCAGCCTGCCAGTATTGCTGGGTTAGGGGATGCTGGCCAAATCGTATTACCGCGAATTGATCATTTTCATGTTCTATTTGGTGCAAAAAATGCGGCTGGCAATTTTGCTTATTATACGATTCCCCAATATCGGGCTGCCGCACAGGCTGCTCGAGATGCCACACCATCTGTAATGGCACCGCGGATTCTTTCAATACAAATATCCGTATTAGCCCGTTCTACTAACAATGCCCAAAACAAAGCAATAGATCCCGCACAGTCTTTTCTTATGTTAGATCAAACCGTGCATGCTTCTGACAATACAACTCGTTTCTTACGCCGCGTTTATAACGTAACAATTGCTTTGCGTAATGCGATGGGAGAAAGTCTATGACCCATTTAATTCATATAAGTAAACCTAAAGAAAAAGGGGCAACCCTTATTGTTGTGCTTATTATTTTGTTGGTTGTTATTTCTGTAGGTGTGTTAGCAATAAGAGTGGCTATTGTTTCTTTAAAAGTTGCTACGAATAGCCAAGTCAGTCAATTAAATTTTCAATCATCTGACACACCTTTAGAACTCATTGTGCAGATGAATCCTAACACTCTGACTAATATTACTAATGTGATTGGTGCTGCGCTCAAAGAGCATGAAAGTAACCCAGGCGCAGAATATAACTTTTGTTATAAGCCTATTTCTACATCAACAAATTTTGCTCAGACAAGAGGTGCAAGTTTACTTCGGGCAGGAAGCGCTAATAATGCAGTTGTTGAAGATGGTGGGGTAGCAGGTTTTTGTGACTTAACAAGTGACTATGGAAGTAATCGCCAAGCAGTAGTTACCCAAGTCGCTGTAAGTATTCCAACAGATGCTGCAAGCGATATTCCAGGTTCAAATTTACCGAGGGGAACAAATACCTCTGAAGGGACACAATTACCTAAAAGCATGCTGTCTACGCAACGTATTCGAGTGATTACAACTGCTTTTTTGCCAGCCTACGCTTCTACCTCTATCGAAACTTTACAAAGTGATTGCTTAAGTACGAGTTCAGCAAAAATTAGTGACAATTTTGATACCGCGTTAACGGCTAAACAAACACTAGCGGAGTGTTTGGCAAATCATAACGTGCCTTTTAGTGCTCAAGTTCAAGAATTTAACTATACCAATAAGCTCACTCAAATTGCGGCACCAGGTTCATAATGGGGAATATCGTGAAACTAAAATTGAAGAATTTTAAACCAAATAATTTATGGTATGCCATTTGTTCGAGTTCGGTTGCTTTTACATGGCTGGTAACAAGCTCCGTCGCGCAGGCGAGTGATTTACAAATCTATGCATCACCTACAGCAGGAAAAAAAACCATTGTGATGATGTTAGATACTTCGGGAAGTATGACATCTAATAGTTATAACGAAAATCGTTTGGCTATGCTTAAAAATGGTATGAATGCTTTTTTAGCTAGCAATAATCCTGTTCTAAATGATACCCGTGTGGGTTTAGGGAATTTCTCTGCAAATGGTGATAGTCGAAGTGGACAAATTTTGGTGGCCGCTGCTCCTTTAGGGGATGCAAGTACTTTAAATACGGTAGGTTCTCAGCGTTATAAATTAAAACAGGCTGTTGCAAATTTAACTGCTGGTGGATCAACGCCCTCAGCACATGCTTATGCGGAAGCTGCGGCTTACTTGATGGGTACAACGACCTATTCAGAAACAAATTATCTTATTCGAAAAGATAGTTATATAAAACGTGTTCGGAAATTTGATAATAGAACAGAATACTCATATTGTACGAATTATCGCGATTCACAGATTGATACGGCAAATTTATGGCAGCCCTGTCGCTCTAGTAGCTATTGGAGTAACTGGTCGACATCTAATCCAGGTGTAAATACGGCAATTGCTTATGATACTTCCTCTGATTCAACCTATTCTTATACTTATTACTACACCACTTTTAACTATGCGATAGCAAACGCAGATAGCGGAACTCCAAAATCAAAAACAAATGATACGACAAGCAATCCGAATATTGTTTTAGATAGAAATGCTTCTAACTTAAATGCCATTTACCAATCTCCTTTGCCGGCAGTGGCCAATCGTCAAAGCTGTGACGGGCAGGGTATTTACTTTTTATCAGATGGTGAGCCGAACAATACAACAAATACACGTTCGGCAACCGTGATGTCGACTGCTTTAGGTAGTACTTTTGGAGCTGATTTTAATTGTTCTGGAGGTTTATCTAACACTACAGCAGACTCTGGTTGGGCCTGTATGGGGGAGTTTGCAAAACGACTATTTGATAAAACAAAGAATCCTGCCGGAGTTTCTATTCAAACAGCATTTGTTGGTTTTGGTAGTGACTTTTCTAGTTTAAGTTCTTCTGATGTAAAAAATGCCTGTCGTTTGAGTTCGAGAACCCAATTCGACCGTGGGGGGGATGATCTATGTTCGCCAAATCAAGCTACAAATGCGGTAACAACACCTGGCTATGGGAATGGTGGTTTTTTTTCAACTCAAAGTGCTCAGGGGGTAACAGATAGTGTAGTTGCATTTATTGGTAATTTGAATAAAGTTCCTTTACAACCACTAACCACAGGTGCTATCTCAGTTCCTTATGATGCACTGAATCCTAAAAATTTACAGGAATATGGTTATTTACGTGCTTTAGAGCCCAATCCTGCCAACCCATATTTAACGTGGCGTGGCAATTTAAAAAAATATCATGTTGTTTTATCGGGAACAAATGCGGGCGCTTTTGAAGCTAACACTGGTGGGTTGGTTTACAACGCAACTGGGGCATTTAGAACGGGTACGAAAGATTATTGGAATAGCTCGAATTACAATGACGGAGGTAAAGTCTTTTTAGGTGGCTCATATTCGAACGTACCTTTACCGATTGCGGGACAATCAGAAGTAGTGGATAGCGTAGGAAATATCACTAAATATTACTATGCAGTACAAAATAAAATCCGGAACTTATTTACCGATGTTTCTGCTGTTGCAGCAGATGGTAGTCTCACCAAAATATCGACTACTGGCACTAATTTATTAAAGATCCCAGCTGCTCCGGCCACTGGAGCTAATCCTTTTGATAGCGCAAGTAATACAGCAAGCTATGTATTAGGAAAATTTGATGCCTCAACTGGACAAGATATTTTAAAAACTTTCCCTATTAGCTTGAAATTAAAAATATTAAATTATCTAGGTTACTCAACTGATATTAGCGCTACGACTTTACCTTCGTCATTAGTTACATCGAATGAACCCTATTTATCGATGGGTGGTAGTATTCATTCTTTACCAGTACAGCTTACCTATAATGGAACATTAGATGAGAGTGGGAATTTAACATCTGCGCGTGAACAATCCATTCTCTATGGAACGATGGAAGGTGGTCTGCATATTGTGGATGCCTCAACTGGTGTAGAACAAATGGCTTTCGTCCCTGCTGATATATTAAATGATCCAGTCGCTTCAAAAGCTTTAGTTGTTGGGCAAAGTGATGCTACAGCTCCTGCTCACGGTATGGATGGGGCTTGGGTATCTGACCCTGCATATAGTATTACTACAACGGGAAGCGGTAGCTCAGCAGTATCAAAAGTAACTGCAAAGCAAATGAATATTTATGGCGGTATGCGAATGGGGGGAAGCAGTTATTATGGTTTAAATATCTTAAATCCTGCTTCACCTAAGCTCCTCTTTAGAGTAGGTGCAGATCAAACTGATTATAGTCGTATGGGGCAGAGTTGGTCTAAACCTGTACTTGCAAATATTCGTTATAACGGAGTTATTAAACGGGTCATGATTGTTGGTGGTGGCTACGACCAGTGTTATGAAAACCCCACTATTACCTTGAGTAATTCTTGCTTTACGAATGGAAAAGCAAAAGGAAACGCTGTTTATATTATTGATGCTAAAACTGGGGAGCGCTTATGGTGGACTAGTGATACAGGCTCTAATATAGATAACTCTAATATGAAGCACAGTATTGTTAGTCGCATTAGTACTTTAGATCGAGATGCTGATGGTTTGGTAGACCATTTATATTTTGGCGATTTAGGGGGACAAGTTTTCCGTATCGATCTTAATAATAATCAGACAAAAACAAATTCGACTTATAGCAGTTTCGGTGTTCGAGTTGTTCGATTAGCGAATTTGGCAACGAATGATTCAACTTACGATAGCTCAAACGATTATACCGCTGGGAATGCGCCGCGTTTTTATGAACCGCCCACAGTGACAATTCACGATTATGGAATCCGCACTTTTATTACTGTAGGCATTGCTTCAGGGGACCGCAGTACTCCGTTAGATGTTTACCCCCTTACAGGCCGTGAGGGAATGTCACCTAGCACGGCATTAAGCGGAAGACCTGTAAACAACGTCTATGGAATTATTGATAAAGACTTTATCAAAAAGAATTTAATGTCTTTAACGGATAGCCAGCTTGAAACGAAAGATATTACTCGATCAACGCTTCGAAAAAATCCACAAATTTTAAGATCTGGAGAAACACGAGTAGCCCAGATTTTCTTTCCAAACACTGGGACGGGACAAGGTGGTTGGTATCGCTCACTTTCTAGTATGAGCGATGGCACAGAGAAAGCTAATAATAGTTTTCGTATTAAAGGTGGGCTAAAAGCTTTTGAAGAGCCTATGGCCGTTACGGGGACTTTAATTGTGCCTGTTTATGATCCGCAGGGAACAGGTATTGTAGCGGCAGACCCATGTTTACCACGTGTAGTCGGTGAAACAGACCAGCAGACTTACTGCCTACCATTTGGCGCCTGTCTTAATTCTGATGGATCAATTGATCAGAATAAAGAGAATGGTAATGGATTTAAAACACAAACTGGTAGTAACTGCCCAGCAGGGGCCTCTGAATGTAATACAAACGTCATAGGTGCAGGTATTCGTAGCGTAACATTTGTACCAACGGAGGATAACCCACCTGCGACAAATAGTTGTGGGAAATTAAAGCTGTCTGGTAATGAGCAAGGGACTGGACAGTGGCAATGTACGAGTCATTTAGTTCCTACGCGTTGGTATGAACGTTATCGCTAGAAGGGATGACTTATGAATAAGTACTACATTTTACGGTTCAATCAGGGTTTTACCTTGATTGAGCTCATGGTTGTCATTGTGATTGTCGCTATTTTTGCTGCGATTGCTATCCCTTCATATCAAAGTTATAGCCGCAGAGCGACTGCCTCTGCTGCCAAAGGTGAAATTTTAAAATTGGCGGAACAATTAGAACGACATAAATCCAAGAACTTTACTTATAGAGGATTTACGACCACATCTGTAACGTTGCCACGGGGTGGTTATACGATTGAAATTAGCGATGATACGACGGCACAAAATTTATTGACGAATGGCGCTGCCAATGGGCAGACATGGGTCATTAAAGCGACAACTACAGATTCAAAAAACTTCAATTTTATTGCTAAGAATTCAGGCTTACGTTGCCAAAGTTTAACAGTTACTGCTGTTGATAATGACTGTGGCGGAACAGCCACTTGCAATGTATGTGAAACAAACAGTGAGAATTGGCAATGAAGAATGGTTTTACCTTAATAGAACTCATGATTGTAGTAGCGATAATTGCGATTTTAGCAGCTATAGCTACCCCTTCATATTTGCAATATTTACGTAAAGGACATCGTGCAGCTGTTCAATCTGAAATGATGAATATTGCCCAAACATTAGAATCAGAAAAAATGGTTCACAATCGTTACCCATCAAATGCGACCATTACTTCGATTTATGGCTCAAATGTAAGTCCTCAACAAGGCCAAGCCTTATATAACTTAGCTTTTGCTAGCATAACTGATTCAAGCTGGGTGTTAACTGCTACGCCTATTCCTACTACTTCTCAAGCTGGGGATGGGATCATTTGTCTTAATGATCAAGGGCAAAAATTTTGGGCAAAAGGGGCAACGAATTGTGCGTTATCTGCCACATCAAATTGGCTACAGTAATTTTAAATTCAAAACTGCGGATAACTCAAAAAATAATCTTTCTTTCAGGGCGAAAATCACGTAGAATGTCGCCCTCTATGAAAGGGGTTTGAAGTGTTGCCGATGGTCGGCGCAGGGATAATCCGTAAGAATTATAAGGCTTTTATCATGGTTGTTATTCGTTTAGCACGTGGCGGCGCAAAAAAACGTCCATTCTATCAAATCGTTGTGACTGACAGCCGCAATGCACGTGATGGTCGTTTCATCGAGCGTATTGGTTTCTTTAACCCGACTGCACAAGGTCAAGCAGAAAAACTTCGTTTAGATGCAGACCGTTTTGCTCACTGGGTTTCACAAGGTGCTCAACCTTCTGAACGTGTTGCTTCTTTAGCTGCTCAAGCTAAAAAAGCTACTGCATAATTTTTTGTAGTAGGTAACCCATGACATCAACACAGAATGTTCCAGAAGATCGTATTCAGATTGGACAGTTACGTTCAGCTTATGGATTGAATGGGTGGCTCTGGGTGTATTCAAATACAGAACCTATGAGCAACATGTTTGACTATCTGCCTTGGTACATTGAGACCAAGGCTGGTTGGCAAACAATAGATGTAAAACGTTGGAAACCACATGGCAAAGGCTTGGTTGTTGCTTTGAAAGGTGTGAGTGATCGCACTGGAGCAGAAAACTTGGTTGGCGCTAATATCTGGATTGCTAAGTCTCAACTGCCAAAAGCAGATGTAGATGAGTACTACTGGTCAGATTTAAAAGGCTTAACAGTGTTTGGCCTAGACGATGAAGAGCAGGAAGTAAACTTAGGTAAAATTCATGAGTTGTTTGAAACTGGAGCTAATGATGTGATGGTGGTACATGCGACCCCAGACAGCATTGATTCAGAAGAACGCATGATTCCTTGGCATAAAGATGTAGTACAACGTGTTGATCTTGAAGCTGGTCGTATTTACGTCAATTGGGGCGTAGATTATTAATCCTTTTAGGATTAATACAGCAGGAAAATAGAGGAGTCTGTGATGTTTTTTGCAGTCATTACGCTTTTTCCTGAAATGTTTGAAGCGATTACAGCCTACGGCATCAGCGGACGTGCGGCAAAACGGGATATTGTACAAGTCACTTGTATTAATCCTCGTGATTTTGCTGAGGGTAACTACAGAAGAGTGGATGAACGTCCATTTGGTGGTGGCCCAGGTATGGTGATGATGGCTGAGCCTTTGGCGAAAGCAATTGCACATGCCAAACAGCTTGCCTCACAAGCAGGACATGTTCATGTTCCTGTGGTGTATATGTCTCCACAAGGCAAAACCTTAAATGAGCAGGCAGTACAGCAGTTTGTAGATTACGACGGCTTAATTGTACTGTGTGGACGTTATGAGGGAGTGGATGAACGTTTGATCCAGCATTATGTTGATCAGGAATGGTCAATTGGTGATTATGTTTTATCTGGTGGTGAATTGCCCGCTATGGTGTTACTTGACAGTATTATTCGCCGTTTGCCGAATGTAATGTCAGATGAACAGTCAGCAGTACAAGATTCTTTTGTTGATGGTCTTTTAGATTGTCCACAATATACAAAGCCAGACCATTTTGAGGGGCTGGATGTGCCAGACGTTTTAAAATCTGGACATCATGGCAATATCGAAAAATGGCGCTTTTTGCAGCGGTATCAACGAACTTTAGAACGTCGACCAGAGTTGGCCGAAAAAGTAGAGTTGAATAAGCAGCAAAAAAAATGGCTAAAAGATGCACAAGGGAATGGTGGTAATTCTTAACCACTATTCTTAGGAACGAAAGTTCTGCAACAAGACGAGAAGCAATGCTTCGAGTTAAAGCATGATTCTATTTAATGAATAGTTTTATGTATATTCTAAGGCTCTTTATAGACATATTGTCGTAAAGGGAAAGATAAACGGGTGATATGCGCTTTAGCCTCTATCCCCAGCGGAACCTCAGACCTCTTCTGACTCCGCACATATTGGAGATTCCCACAATGAGTGGTAAACATCCTTTAGTTCAAGCTGTTGAAAATGCACAGTTAAAAACTGATATCCCTGCTTTTGCTCCTGGTGACACTGTTATTGTCCAAGTTAAAGTAAAAGAAGGTGAGCGTGAGCGTCTTCAGGCATTTGAAGGTGTTGTAATCGCGAAGAAAAACCGTGGTTTAAACTCTGCATTCACAGTTCGTAAAATTTCTAGCGGTGTTGGTGTTGAGCGTGTATTCCAAACTCACTCACCAGTTGTTGCTAAAATCGAAGTGAAACGTCGTGGTGACGTTCGTCGTGCTAAACTTTACTACCTCCGTGACTTGTCTGGTAAAGCTGCACGTATTCGTGAAAAATTACCAGCTCGTAAAGCGTAAGCTTATAGCGAGTAAAAAAATGCGCCAATTGGCGCATTTTTTGTTTAAAAATTATAGTCCTTGGAGCTTCAAACGGTTTGCGTGTTGACGGTAAACCGAAACTGGATCTGAGGCAAAAATAGAGCGTATCCCCAGTACTTGGTTCACTTCATCTAAATGATTCCAGTTGTAATCATCACGAATTGTTTTACCAAATTTGGCGCTACATCGGGAAACAAGCCCATCATTATCACCAAATGGATCAACCACTAAACTACTGCCAGTAAGGGCAATATCAAATGGGTCTAATGGATTGGTTAGTGCTTTATTTCCTGAGAAAGAGTACATATAAATGCCTTTCTCTTGATATGTCCCCTCGCCACAAGAAGTGGTTGGTAGACCCATAGGGAATTGAGCATTAAATTGAGCTGAGCCTTGAGTTGATAAGCTATGAGCAGCTGCTAAAGAGTCATGCGGATAGCTTGTTGGATCTAGGCCTCCTGCCCAAGTAATAGCTGCTGAAAACCAGTTTACTAACGTTGCCAGTCCAGACAGAGGGGTACCCTCAACGTTCAGGATGACATCTGCCATTGGTGATCCCTTATGAGGTGCACCAATCGTGGTGAGTGACGCTACTTTTTCTGGCATGACACCTGCTACATAGCGAATTGTCGGGCCCCCATGGCTATGACCGATTAAGTTGACCTTAGGTTTCCCTGTAATGGCAATAATTTCTTCTACTTGCTGGGCAAGTTGTTCTCCACGCACTTCTGTAGAGTTAAAAGGTGACACTCTTGTAGCCCAGACATTTCCTCCATTACGAGCAAGATCCAGAAGGATTTGATACCAGTAATCGAGACCAAGCGTATCTGTTCCAATTCTGTTAAAACCCGCCATACCGTGATTAAAAACCATTGGGTATTTGGTTTGTGCGTAAGATGAATAGACGAACGAGCTTTTAACTTGTTCAGCATTTGTAGCATGGGCCACTGAAATACTCAGTCCTGAGAGCATTGCAGTGCAGAAAAACATTAACTTCCTTTTCATTTTTTACTCACTATTTTTATTTTGTATGAAAAGCAGCTTCTTACTGCTAGTGAATGTTTAGCCTATTCCTAAAAGAAAAGGCTTAATAATTAAATGGCAGTTCACCTCCCTGATCATGGACCGTTTCAAAAGTTCGAAGTCTTAGTTGTTCTTGTGATGAGTTAAATTGTTGTTGGCGTAACTGCTGAATAGCTTGATTTTTGGTGCTATCACTCATATTGCTTTTAATAATTTCATCTCGACTATCGAGGTAACTGGTGACTCTTTGCTGCCAAGCACTACGCTGGCTATCTAACGTTTCTAATCTTTGAGTCGCCTCGGCTCCAACAAGTGCTGTACGCATTTGTCGAAGTTCTTCTGCTGAACCATGACGAGCTTTAATTTGTTTGGTCAGCGTATGTAAATCATCAAGTTTAGAGAGTTCTTGTAGATTTTGTTGCCAGTCTTCTGGAAGTTCTTCAAAACGCTCTTTAAGCTTTTCTGCTTTTTCAATTTCGCTTAAAGAAGAGTCCTCAAGTATTTGCATACGATCAAGCGTATAGTTCTGATAGATATCTTCAGTAGAGAAAAGTCCTTCAATTTCAGAAGCAGAAAAGAAGCGTTTTCTTATATCTTGAATTGAATTAAAAATCTTTTGAAAATAATTTTTATCTTGTTGTTTTGCTGAAGGTGGCTGGATTTGGGCAAGCTGTTCACGATATTTTAAATAACGGGTCCATAAGTCCATAATTTGTGAGCGAGCTGGCTCTAAATATTGGCCCTGAATAAATTTCCCAAAGTGATTTTTGATTTGTTCTAAATCATTTTCCCCATATTGGGTAATAAAATATTCAAAACAGTCGCGGGTTTGACTATTTACGACCAAATGTTGAGAACTATCAATTTTTAACTGGCAGTTAACTTCTGTATCTTGCTGACTTTTACTATGATACGCATCTTCGTTTAGCGATGAATGATTTGTCTGAGGAGCTGATACTAAATTTTGAGCTTTATTTTCATTGATATGAGCTGAGGTATTTTTTGAGTCAGGACTTAGCCAATATACACATGCAATGAGACTCAAAATAAAAAATCCGAGCACACACCACAATACCTTCTTCTGCATTCCTTGCATAAAGATATCTTCCTTAAGTTTTAATTTGTTGTTTTTTTACTCGATCATTAATGTGCCATAAAATAAGTGAAAAGGCATCTAAATATTATGAAAATATCTTGCCGAATTTGCTAACATGTCGGCACTTTTTTCTAGCTTTGTGTTCCAGTAAAAATGACGACAAAAAATCAAAAAATTTCTCGTCGCCATATCAGTGGTGTATTTCTATTAAATAAACCATTAGGCTTAAGTTCAAATGCGGCTTTGCAAAAAGTGCGTTGGTTATATCGCGCCCAAAAAGCAGGTCATACTGGAGCTTTAGATCCATTGGCGACAGGTTTACTCCCGATTTGTTTGGGAGAAGCTACCAAGTTCTCACATTATTTGCTGGACTCAACAAAGCGCTATCAAACCACCGTTCGATTGGGACAAACCACAACAACAGGTGATGTGGAAGGGGAGATTCTACAAGAACGCTCTGTTCCTGTTCTCAACCAAGAGCTTATTGAACAAACCTTAGAAAAATTTAGAGGTGATATTCAACAAGTTCCGCCGATGTACTCGGCTTTGAAAAAAGAAGGCAGACCGTTATATGAGCTTGCCCGAAAAGGTATTGAAATTGAGCGTGAAGCACGCCCAGTCACCATTTATGCTTTAGAGTTAATCGAATTTACCGAAAATAGTATCACTCTAGATGTAACCTGTTCTAAAGGAACATACATCCGTGTATTAGGTGAAGATATTGGTGAAGCACTTGGTTGTGGTGGGCATTTAACGATGCTAAACCGAACTCAAACAGGACATTTTGAGCTTATTCCGAGTTATACCATTGAATATCTGGAAAGCTTAACAGAAGAGCAAAGAGAAGCTTTGCTGCTTCCAGTTTATGCTCCAGTTGATCATTTCTTAAAAATTCAGGTGCCTGAAGGGCGTGAAAAATATTTTTGCAACGGTTTAGAAAGCAATATTGAGCATTCTGCAGAAGCAGAAGTTTTGGTTTTTTCGGCTGAGCGCTGTTTAGGCTTAGCTGAGATTACCGATAAAAAACGGTTGGTACCGAAACGTATCTTAAATTTGTAGTAGATGTAGAGTATAGAGCATGGGCATGGAATGGGATGTTATCCTTAGTTTGATCTTTTTTGCGTTTACTGCGGGAGCCATCGATGCTGCTGTTGGCGGTGGTGGACTCATCCAGATTCCTGGGATCATGAGCACTTTTCCCAACATGTCGACTGCTACGGTAATTGGTACCAATAAAGTCTCATCTATTTTTGGTACGGCGTCGGCGGCTTATACATTTGCTAAAAAAGTAAAGTTGCAATGGAAACTATTAGCGGTTATTGCTATTTGTGCTTTGATTAGCTCTTTTGCTGGCGCAGCTTGTTTATCACTTATACCTCAATCTGTATTGCGTCCTTTCGTGTTCGTGATGTTGATTGTGATTGCAGTTTATACGCTAGTTAAAAAGAACTTCGGACAGGTTCATACTGAGCAAAAAATTACCAATAAGATGCTAATTTTAGCGGCTATTGGTAGTTTAGCGATCGGTTTTTATGACGGTATTTTTGGGCCGGGTACAGGTAGTTTCTTTATCTTCTTCTTTATTCGTTTTTTACAAGTTGATTTCTTGCATGCTTCAGCGTTGTCAAAAATCGGTAACTTTATGACGAACTTAGCCGCGCTGAGTTTCCTCATTCCAACTGGTCACGCTATTTTGCATATTGGTTTAATGATGGCTGTTGCAAACGTGCTTGGTTCTGTTGTTGGGGTACGTACCGCGCTTAAATACGGTAGTGGTTTTGTCCGTATTATCTTTTTAATTTTAGTGAGTATTCTGATTTGCCGTTTGGGCTATCAAATGTTTGTTACGGGTTAAATAAAATTGAAAGTATGAACTGTCCCTAAAATGCAGTTCATACTTTTATGTATCATTTAAAGCTAGAAGTATAAAAATCATTACAGAAGTTTACTAGAAATAAAACTGTGTAAAAAATAGTCTCATTTTAAGCTACTTAGACAATATAAATTTCAACGTATGATAATCCTTGAAATAAAAAAGATTTTTTAGCTAAAAAATGAGGAAGAGAATGAATATTTTCGAAGCATTAAGAGAAAGCCACGAAAATCAACGCAACCTTTCTGAACAACTCGTTCAGACACATGGTTTAACCGAAGAAAGAAAAGAATTATTTGATGCATTAAAAAATGAACTGTATGCGCATTCTGTTGCTGAAGACCGTTATTTATATATCCCTTTAATGTTTGATGATGTCGGTTTAGATATTACAAGACATGCTTTATCTGAGCATCATGAAATGGATGAGTTGGTCGAGCAGCTCGAAAAAACGGATATGAGTAGCCCAAGCTGGTTAGCAACCGCCAAACAGTTGAGTGAAAAAGTCCATCACCATTTAAAAGAAGAAGAGCATAAGTTTTTCCAACAGGCGGGAAAAATTCTTAAAGATAGTGAAAAAGAAACGCTCGGTAATAAATATTTAAAGGAATATAAAAAGTATAAAAAACAGCAATAGTATTTAACTACGCTACTTTTTTAGTACTTCTTAAAGTAACACCTATAGAGGCGAGCATTACGCAAGCTAAAGCTACCCATTGCAGCATGCTGATTTCTTCGTGAAGTAATAAGAAACCCGTTAATGCTGCTAATGCTGGTGCTAAACTCGACAAGGTGCCGTAAGTTAATTTAGTGAGTTGTTTGAGCGCCATCAAATCAAGTGCATATGGTATAGCGGTTGCTAAAACCGCAATAATTAAAGCTTTACCCCAGTACTCGGTCTCAAGTAATGCAGGAGCATTATGCCAGATCCCGATTGGTAATAAGGTTAGTGCGGATAATCCAATTCCGATAGTTAACGCATGCATCCCGATATTTTGGGTCACGACTTTTTGACCAAAATAAATATAAAATGCCCAGCAAAGCCCCGCGCCTAGTGCACAGGCAGCGCCCACATATGAAAAGTGATGTTGGGTTGGATCTTGCCAAGGAACCATGAGTGCAATACCTAAAATCGCAAGTGCCACCCAAATGTAGTCACTCTTTTGTTTAATGGAAAGTAGAGCAAGTCCTAACGGGCCAATAAACTCTAAACCCACTGCAATTCCTTGAGGTAACTTTCCAAGCGACGTATAAAATAAAATATTCATGAGGCCTAGAGACGCGCAATACATCAATAAATCACGCCATTTTAAATGAGGTAAGCGTGACCAGATTTTCCATGAGCGGAACATGATAGCGACAATAAACGTTGCAAAGCTCAGCCTTAAAATTGTAACGGTGAGAGGATCTAATGTTGCAATGAGCTGCTTAGCAAATGAAGCACTAATTTGATATGAAACCATCGACAGAATCATATATAGCACAGCAATAATGGGAAGATTCTGCATGGAAATACCGTAGAGCCTCATCTAATATTATTTAAAACTAACAATGGTCAATTATAGCGAATGCCACGTTTTAACTCGCAGTTTTAGCCGATTTAACTTACTGTTTTTTCACGTTCTAGCCGTGCTTTTTGGGTGGTTATGGTACAACCGACCGAAGCTGCAATAATTGTTGCGAGTGCCAGCCATTGATTCCATAACAAATATTCACCTAAAAAGATAAAACCAGAAAGTGCGGCAACCGCAGGTTCTAGGCTCATCAATGTCCCGAAACTTAAAGGTGTTAAATTACGTAGTGCTAGCATTTCTAAAGAGAATGGTAATGCGCTGGCTAAAATTGCTAAACCAATAAAATAAAAAATATAGGGGAACTCTATCACTTGCCCTATTGAGCCTGAGAAAAAAGTAATGGGTAATAGTATGCATGCGCCCACACTCATTCCTAAACACACGGTGTGGTTCCCTGATATACCTGAAGGTTTCTGTCCAGCGATAATATAAAGTGCCCAACATGCACCAGCACTAACTGCAAATAATACTCCGATCCAATCAAGACTATGAGCCTGATTGAAAGGAAAAAGTAAAATGAGGCCAACAATCGCTAAACTGACCCAAATGAAGTCATATTTTTGGCGTGCGTGATATAAGGCTACACTTAAGGGTCCAATAAATTCAAAAGCAACTGCAATACCAATCGGTAATCGCTCAATTGACAGATAAAAAAGTGCGTTCATTCCTGCAAGAGCAAAGCCATACGCTAAAATAGCTTTCCAACGGACCTGACTAAAATTAATTCGCCAAATTCTAAAAATAAAGGCAAGAATAATTGCACCTAAGCATAAGCGCATTGCTGAAACGGTAAGGGTAGGAAAGCTCTGGAACAGAAATTTAGCCAAGGATGCACTACTTTGAACGCTTAACATGGCAAGAATGAGAAAGCCCAAAGCGTGTAGCTGAGTTCTTTGGCTTGAAATGGACATTTTATTATTAGATCGATTGGTATACTTTTCACATGATAATGTAAATACCCATAAAAAAGCCACAGACAATGCTGTGGCTTTTAAATTTACAGTTCGTATTAGAACAATACGCGCACGCGAATTGTACCTTCAACTTCATGCAACATATCTAAAGCTTCATGAGAAGCAGAAGCGTCAACGTCCATTACGAGGTAACCGATGTCACCTTTAGTCATAAGCGATTGACCAGAAATGTTGATACCTTGTTCAGCAAACAAGTTGTTGATTTTAGACAATACGCCCGGTACGTTTTTGTGGATGTGCAATAAACGATGTTGGCCAGCAGTCAATGGTAACGCGATTTCTGGGAAGTTCACGGCAGAAAGCGTCATACCCTTGTCAGAGTAAGCAACAAATTTCTCTGCAACTTCTAAACCGATGTTTGCTTGCGCTTCCATGGTTGAACCACCAACGTGAGGAGTCAAAATCACATTGTCTAAACCACGTAGTGGAGAAACAAACTCCTCACCATTTGCTTTTGGTTCTTTAGGGAATACGTCAACTGCTGCACCAGCAATATGACCAGACTTGATTGCATCTGCTAAATCTTCAATAACTACACATGTACCACGTGCAGCATTTAGGAAGATTGCGCCTTCTTTCATTTTTGCAAATTGTGCTTTAGTGAAGAAGTTGCGTGTAGATGGAACATCAGGCACATGTAATGTAACGACATCAGCAGTCGCTAAAAGTTCGTCTAATGAACCCACTTGGCGAGCATTACCCATTGGTAATTTAGTCACTGCATCATAATAAATAACATGCATACCTAAGCTTTCAGCAAGAACAGAAAGCTGAGAACCGATGGAACCGTAACCTACAATACCTAAAGTTTTCCCACGAGTTTCGAAAGAACCGACAGCAGACTTATCCCAACCACCACGATGACAAGCCGCCGATTTTTCAGGAACACGGCGAAGAAGAAGAATCGTTTCAGCAAGTACAAGCTCTGCTACCGAACGCGTATTTGAATACGGTGCGTTAAATACAGGAATACCACGTGCCATTGCTGCTTTAAGATCAACTTGGTTTGTTCCGATACAGAAACAGCCTACAGCGATCAATTTATTTGCAGCTTCGAAAACTTCTTCAGTCAATTGGGTACGCGAACGAATACCAATAAAGTGAGCATCTTTAACAGCTTCTTTTAGCGCTTCGCCTTCAAGAGCAGTTTTGCGATAGTCAATATTGGTGTAACCCGCAGCGTTTAGAGTATCGACTGCGTTTTGGTGAACGCCTTCTAACAAAAGGAAACGGATTTTATCTTTAGGTAGTGAAAGATGTTGGCTCATTACGGCTCCGCTACAAAGGCCAAATTTGGTGGCGGTATAATAACATACTGGGCGGTGCTATAGATATTTCGTTTGCGCCCTCGTCTTATGGCAATTTTATCTATGGCTAATCACTTCTGTTTATGGCTTGTCGATCTTTTGAAAATATGCTTGTCATATAACTTCTGAAAGATTGTTATTTGGCGGCTTTATAAAACGCTATTTATGAACGTTAAACATGTTTTGTAGTGACAGTATCTCTATTCTGAACTTTATCGCTTGAGCTGTTGCATGTAGAATATAGCTGTTCCTTGAACATTATGGCTTTGCTCAGGTGAAAACCTTGAGAAATATGAGGTCATAGTCCCACCACAGTTTACTTCTTGCTAGGTCTGCAAACGATGAATGCTCCAGTCGCTTTAACACCTGAGTTACTTACCCAATTAACAGCAATCGTCGGTGAAAACCGTATTAAAACCGATGCTGATAGTCTCGAAAACTGGGGTAAAGATCATACCAAGCATTTTAATCCGAACCCATCGGTCATCGTTTTTCCATCGACTACTGAGCAAGTACAAGCTGTTGTGAAGCTTGCGAACCAGTTTAATATTGCGATTACACCATCAGGTGGTCGTACTGGTCTCTCTGCTGGTGCTGTAGCAACCAATGGTGAAATTGTCATTAGCATGGACAAAATGAACCAGATTCTTGAGTTCTTCCCGGCAGACCGTATGGTGCGTGTTCAAGCTGGTGTTGTGACTGAACAATTGCAAAATTATGCAGAAGAACAAGGGATGTATTATCCGGTTGACTTCGCGTCAGCGGGTTCTAGCCAGATTGGCGGTAATATCGGAACCAATGCTGGTGGTATTAAAGTCATTAAATATGGCATGACACGTAACTGGGTACTTGGTTTAACCGTTGTTACTGGTAAAGGTGATATTTTACGTTTAAACAAAGGCATGGTTAAAAATGCAACTGGTTATGCATTACAGCATTTGTTTATTGGTGGTGAAGGTACATTAGGTTTGGTGACTGAAGCAGAAATTAAACTTGAGCGTCAACCACAAAACTTACAAGTTTTAGTTTTAGGTGTTCCTGATTTTGATGCAGTAATGCCTGTACTACATGCTTTCCAAAAAGATATTGATTTAACTGCGTTTGAGTTCTTTGGTGAACTTGCAATGCAAAAAGTTTTAAACAATGGTCATGTACAACGTCCATTTGAAACTGAATGTCCATTCTATGTATTGCTTGAGTTTGAAGCACCGTATGAGCCGATTATCGATAAAGCGATGGAGATTTTTGAGCATTGTATGGAGCAGGGTTGGGTACTTGATGGCGTAATGAGCCAGAGCCTTGACCAAGTCGAAAGTTTATGGCGTTTACGCGAAGATATCTCTGAATCAATCGCGCCGTTCACTCCATATAAAAACGATATTTCAGTATTAATTACTCACGTACCTGCATTTATTCGCGAGATTGATGCCATTGTTCAAGAGAACTATCCTGATTTTGAAATTTGCTGGTTCGGTCATATTGGTGACGGTAACTTGCACTTAAATATTTTAAAACCTGAAAACTTAACTAAAGATGAGTTCTTTGCGAAATGTCAGGTCGTCAATAAATATGTGTTCGATACCGTTAAAAAATACGACGGTTCAATCTCTGCTGAACATGGTGTAGGCATGACGAAAAAACCATATTTGGAATATTCACGTTCAGCTGAAGAAATTGAATATATGAAGGCATTGAAGTTGACGTTTGACCCGAACGGGATTATGAACCCAGGCAAATTATTTGATCTGTAACAGAGCAGCAATCTTTAGAACTACATAGTTTCTACAGAGTAACCAGCAAAGGCATAGCATGATAAAGCTATGCCTTTTGTTTTTGGTGATAAAAATGCAACGTTTATTTTTAATTTCAGCGCTCTGTGCTGGACTTTTCACTGGGTGTGCAACGACCAGTAAATTAATTCCTTTTGTGGGCTCCGAAACCCCAATGCAACAAGTACTTAAAGCTCAACCTGAGATTGTAAAAGAGCACAATAACACCTCAGTTCAGCAAGTGTTTAACCGAGTAGAATCTCCAACTGTTTCCCGTATTGTTGTCATTCAAACCGGTTTAATGGATGATTCCGTCTCTGCCACTCGAACAGAATATGCATTTAAATTAGTCGATGAAAAATGGCAATTACAAAATAAGCAAAAAAGCTATCAGTGTGCGAGAGGGAAAGGCTCTAGAGGATTCCAAACACAGCTTTGCTCATAAAAACAAAAAAAAGACGATAAATATATCGTCTTTTTTTATGGGCTAAATTATACGCCGCTTTCTAAAATTTTAATTTTGACATCAATTACATCATCTTTAACTGCTGCATGATGGGCTTGCATATGAGGTGTAGCCAAATGTGCTTCAAGATGGGCAACGCTTGCCCATTTTTCTAACATCACAATTGTGTCAGGTTCTTGAGTCTGAAAGCTCGCATTTGATTTGTGATCAACCAAAGGCTCATAGCCATGGCAACCATCTTCTGCTAAAACCGTTGGAATAATTTTTTGAAAAGCATCCAGTACGTTTTGACGATGCTGTCCAGCTGATTTGGTGCGAATTTCTGCAATAATGGTTAGCATGGATTTCTCCTTATTAAGCTGCTGCAAATACACTATTTAAGTGTGCTTTATATTCTTCAACATAACTATCAACGTCAGGCATTTTAATCACGTCATTAACAATAAAAGTCGGTAATGTACTCATACCTAAAAATTGATTTGCTTTATGAAATGGTAAATAAACACCATCTACACCCACGCCATGGAAAAATTGATCTGCATCTTCAAATGCTTCCATTGGTGCATTCCAAGTCAATGACAGCATATATTTTTTGCCATGAATTAAACCACCTGAACCATATTTTTTTGATGCATCAGAACGGCTACGACCATCATTTGCATAAAGTGAACCGTGGCCTACAGTAAATACATCATCAATATATTTTTTTACAGTCCAAGGGGCACCCATCCACCAACCTGGCATTTGGTAAATAACGACATCTGCCCATAAGAATTTTTCAACTTCATTTTCTGCATCGTAATCGCTATCTGCGCGAGTCACTTGAACGTCATGGCCAAGTTCCTTGAGATGGGTGGTTGCGAGCGTGGTTAATGTGTCATTTAATTCACCATTTGAATGTGCAAATTGTTTGGCACCATTAATCACTAAAATCTTACTCATGGGAGTCACTCTAATTAAATTCCTAAATTTGATGTGTACTCTACGGGATTTACTCTTGTTGAAAAATGCATGAATTGGAAAAATATTGTTGACTAAAAGTCAGTAATATTGGCTTGCTAGCTCACACTGAGTTAGGTGCTTTGAAGAAGAGCTTTATATTTATAAACACGGTTACAATGTTGAACGGAATAAATTGTTTGTAGACTTTAGCATTAAATTTGGGTAAATCGGAGATATCACGTATGAGAAAAATGAGTTTGCTGATTGCTTTTAGCCTAGCAGCACTAACGGCTTGTACACCAGCTAAAAATTCTTCTGCTCAACTTGCTGATAGCCCGATCCAAGCAGTATTACTTGATCAACCCGATCTTTTAAATGCTGCAAACAATTTGGATATTTCACAGCAAATGAATGCTGCCGATGATCCCTCTAATGCTCAAGTCACTATTTTACAGACAGAGCCTAGCGATGATGCAATAACAAAAGTCCGTACAGAATATTTATTAAAGCGAGACCAGCAAGTCTGGAAAATTGTGAATAAAAAGCAAAGCTATCAATGTACAAAAGGAGAGGAAACCTCAGACTTTCAAGTTAACCCTTGCCCTTGATGCTTAATTTTTTATCGAATATGTGGATAACTTTGAGTTTGTACACAACAGAAATTTGTAGGTTTCTTAGAGCAAAAAACTGAAATTTGAGATTCTTGAAATTGCATGATTGATGAGCAATTTAAAAAGTGCTATTGTTGCGCTCGGCAATTGTGCCAATTGGTAAGAATTACCGAATCTCACATCATATTTTTCTTTTCTTAAACACCTTGTGAATACGGTGTTTCACATTCTAAACATGCACTCTCACGGCATATAAAAACTTATCTAAAGATTGATTGACCATACTGTCATCATGACTACATCCTATTTAATATGTAGTCATAGAGACATATGGCCGCTATTTTGAAGTGTCCAACTCATGAAAAATATTCAAACGGCAACGTTGAACCGTACAACGTTGATGTTTCCTTTGGCCTTAGTGCTATTTGAATTTGCGGTTTATATTGGTAATGACCTTATTCAGCCAGCGATGTTGGCAATTACTGAAGATTTTGGTGTAAGTGCTACTTGGGCACCGTCTTCAATGTCATTTTATTTATTAGGCGGTGCTACGGTTGCATGGTTACTTGGGCCGTTGTCGGATCGTCTCGGACGTAAAAAAGTATTGTTAGCAGGGGTTTTATTCTTTGCTCTATGCTGCTTTTTAATTTTACTAACGCGGCAAATAGAACAATTTCTAGCATTAAGATTTTTGCAGGGAATTGGTTTAACTGTAATCTCCGCAGTGGGTTATGCTGCCATTCAAGAGAGCTTTGCTGAGCGTGATGCTATTAAAGTTATGGCACTCATGGCAAATATTTCTCTGCTTGCGCCCTTGCTCGGACCTGTACTTGGCGCTTTCTTAATTGATTATGTGTCTTGGCATTGGGGATTTGTAGGCATCGCCGTATTAGCTTTACTGAGTTGGATAGGTTTGAAAAAACAAATGCCAAGCCAGCAGGCCAGTGTAACTCGGCAACCTTTTAGTTATCTTTTTGATGATTTTAAAAAGGTGTTCACTAACCGCCGGTTTTTAGGTTTAAGTCTCGCCTTACCGTTAGTGGGCATGCCTTTAATGCTGTGGATTGCTTTATCTCCAATCATTTTGGTAGATGAGTTAAAGCTGACCAGTGTGCAATATGGCTTGGCTCAATTTCCAGTATTTCTAGGTTTGATTGTAGGCAACATCGTTTTAATTAAAATTATTGACCGTCTCGCTTTAGGTAAAACCATCCTGATTGGTTTACCGATTATGCTCCTCGGTACAGTTATTTTAATATTAGGTGTAGTTTGGCAAACTTATTTAATTCCTTGTTTGCTTACAGGCATGACGCTCATCTGTTTTGGTGAAGGAATTAGCTTTTCAGTCTTATATCGCTTTGCACTCATGTCATCTGAGGTATCAAAAGGAACGGTTGCCGCAGCAGTTTCGATGTTACTGATGATGAGCTTCTTTGCAATGATTGAACTTGTACGTTATCTCTACACGCAATTTCATTTATGGGCCTTTGTCTTATCTGCATTTACCTTTATTGCTCTTTGGTTTACTCAACCACGAAGTGCTTTAAAGCAGGAAATGCAAGAAAGAAAGCTCGAAGGAAATGACTAAATTAAAAATACCGGAATCGATATTCCGGTATTTTTTCAATATTAGGTAATTTCTTGCTCTAAAAGTTTGTCTTTAAGCATGAGCAATTCTGGTAATGTTTCTAACAATAAACTGATTTGTTTCAAGACCAAAGTGTATTTCTCAGCTAATTGTTCCTGAGCCGTTAAGTCTTGAATTTCTTTTAATATTTGAGAAATAAGCATCTGGTCGGGTCGGGTTTGTTCAAGTACGCTTTGGCTCAAAATTTCTTGGCAACGTAGTAATAACTGTAAAACCTGCTCTTCATCAATTTTCTGACGTTGGCTTCCTAACGCTGCCACGTAACTTAGTTGGCTGTGGCTATAAACCAGATAACGAAAAGCGTAATGAATGAGTTGAGGATTTGGATTCGGCTCAGCACTTAAACTCGAGATCATGTTAGATAGTTCGATTTGAGCATTATGGGCAGCACGACGAATTCGACGGTATTCTATATCCTGATTTTTACCATATTGATATTGCTGAGCAATCACATTGAAATAATCTAGCGTCGCTTTGCTACTTTTCTTAATATTGTTAGGAATATTGCGGAAGTTCCAGTCGGGCCAAATAAAGTTTACGGCAAGCCATGCAATCAAACAGCCTAATAAGGTATCGATTAGGCGAGGTAAAATAATGCTGTAACCTGCACCTTTTAAGTTAAAAATTAATAGCACCATGAGGGTGGCCATCAGTGTTGCTAGGGCATATTTCTTCTGGCGTAAGTAGAAAAAGCTAACTCCACAAATAATGGTAAGAATGAGTTGGCCTTCAATACTCGGTACAAAATATAAAATAGGTATTCCTAATAAAACCCCGAGTAAGGTGCCAATAGTTCTTAGTTTAAGACGGCTTTTAGTCGCAAAATAAGTGATTTGGCAAACAAATAAACTAGTCAGTAAAATCCAATAGCCATGCTGAGCAAATGGTAATAATGAAATGGCATAACCTGCTGCGAAAACGACGGCAATTCGTATGGCATGCCTAAATAGGGCTGACTGCGGCGTAAGTTGCTGCCGAAGTTTCAAAATCAGATCTGAAAATCCTTGAATATCATCATCAAGTAAATTTAAGTGTTCCTGTCTTGTTTGAGTATTATTTTCAGGGAAGGGCTGTGCATATTGTAGTTGTTCAAACTGTTCATGCATTCCTTTTAAATTATCAAAAATAAGTTTTAAGTTTTTAACTTCAAAATTTTGTGGATGCTGCTGTATCCAGTCCTTTAAAGAACTTTCTAAATGATTTAGTACGGTTTGGCTTTCTTGTGAAGGCTGATATGGTCGATTATGTAAAATACACTGTGCTAGATCTTGGCATGCTTGTGCCTGTAGGTGCAGGTTTTTCTGGAAACGGAAAATAAGATCGCTACGGCTAAAGTTCTGTTGAATACGTTCGTAATGTAAATAATTAGAGGTTGCTTGTTCGTGAATGTCTCGCGCAAAAAAATACAGATTTAACCAATAAATACTTTTATTACTAACACGTGAAGCCTTGAGCCGAGTGAGTAGGGAGCTACGTATCTGATTGAGGCTTTGAGCAACTTGTGTATTTTGTAGGGATAATTCATATAAAAGCTGTTCAACATTCTCTTTATTATCGGGATCAAACAAACGTGCTTTTGCTTGAAGTAAAACAGAAATTTCTTTAAAAATTTGTGAGAGTTTATCTTGTAAGGGAAGTGTCGGTTTAATAATAAAAAATAAAATAGAAGTGAAACCGTACCACAGAGCTCCATAAACAAAATAGGTGGGCTGCTGATACCAATGAGCATATTCGCCCAAACCGAACATGCTATAAATGGAAAGCAGAATCGTGCCAAAAGAAATCGTGGCATAACGTTGCCCTAAAGCCCCTAATAAAATGAAAAAAGCGCTCGAAAGAGAAAGATATAAAATAAAGAAAATTTTGTAAGGGGCTAAAAAGCCAAGAATAGTACTGACTGTAAAGAATAGGAGGCAGACGTAAATCAAGTTTCGTAATCGAATACTTAAGCGATCATCAAAGTCGGTTAATGCTGCTGCAATCGCACCTAAAGTTACGGGAACGATGAGTTCGTTATGGCCTAGCCAAAGCAAACCTAAAGTTGTACCTGTGAGTACAATCAAAATTTGCAGGCAATAAATTAAAATGGAGTTTGTCTTAAAACTATTAAATATTTGGGTCAGATAATTCACGGCTTTTGTTCTAAATTAGAGAATACGTGAGAAAGCAGTATGTAACTTTAAATTTTTATTACTTCAAAAATATTATTCTTTTTATCTACAAAAGTCAGTCACTTTTTAAGGTTTTATTAGGGTGAAACGAAGTTGTAACGGTCAATAAATTAACAAAATTGTGGATATCTTTTTAGATACCCACAATTTGAAAAAGACATAAATTATTTAATTACACCACATGCAATTCGTGCTCCGCCACCGCCAAGAGGAAGAGGTGAATCTGAATAATTGTCGCCACCCGCATGAATCATGATAGCTCGGCCTTGAATATCAGCAAGTTTCAATCGAGGTGCGATTACGGCAGTCGTCGCAACACCCGTATTATCGACTACTAATGCAGGTAAATCACCTAAGTGACCAGTTGTTGGAGTACCGTGATGAGGAGCTTGGTTCGGGTTATAGTGACTACCCGCAGCTAACGCAGCGCCAGGTTTCCCATCTTTCTCGGCAGGCGCACATGAGGCATTTTCATGAATATGGAAGCCGCGTGTACCACTTGGTAAGTCTGCTAGAGCTGGAGTAATAATTAAACCTTTGTCGCTATCTTGAAAGCTAATCGTACCTAATTTTTTACCAATACCAGCGGCAGTCACTTCATTTACATCAACCACTTTTTTCATATGCATTGTCGTTAATGCTTGAGCTGTATCAGACACAGTTTTTGTGACTGAACTACAGCCAACCGTAAAAAAAGCTGTAAGCGCACAGACTGCGCCAATTTTATTAAACATCTGCATGATTGGATGTCCTTATAAATATATATGATCGTTTAATTCAAACAAAGGAAGGCCTAGCCTACAAGTTAATTTAAATAGTCACTTTGTATCTTGAAACATTTTTAAATTAAATAAATATGTCACTCTTTATTGCTCGAAGATTCACTTTCAGAATCATAAATCATGGTTGTTTTTGGCATAGGTTCAGGTTCGATCGTTTCATGTAACCATTCACGCCAAATTGCCAGTAAAATAGCTAGAATTACAGGTCCAATAAATAAACCTACCAATCCGAAGCTCGCAATACCGCCTAACACACCAAACATAATTAATAGGAATGGAATTTTTGTGGCGCCAGAAATCACAAGTGGTCGAATCACATTATCTGAGCTACTCACAATCACAACACCCCAAACAACCACACCAATTGCTTCCATGGTTTGCCCTTGAGAGAACAACCATAGGCCGACGCCTAAATAGGAAATTGGTGTACCAAATGGAATTAAAGCCAATAAGAAAGTAGCAATGGTAAGTACCATTGGGTTTGGGACACCTGCTACGAAATAACTTAATCCAGCTAAAACAGCTTGAGCAATTGCAGTTAAACCCACGCCATAGACTACAGCACGAGTCGTTTCCGAGATCGTATCGAGATAATGGTGAATACGAGGGCCTATAACCATTTCTAAGGCTTTACTCACCTGAGATAAAATCATTTGACCATCACGGTAGAAGAAAAATAGACTAAATACGGCAAAGCCAAGTTTGACAATATTTTTACTAATTTCACCGAGCAGTACACGGCCATAACTTAAATGGCTTTGTACCCAAGCTGCAACATTTTGAATCGTGCTATTAGGGTCGTTATTTAGCTCATTGAGTGTACGAGAAATTTCTTTTCCAACAAAAGGAAGATCACGAATAAAATCAGGAACACTTAAATGACCTGAAAAAACCTGACGTTGTAAGTCAAAATATAAGTTGCGGCCTTCATGCTGCAAAATAAAAATAGCGCATGTAAAAGGAACACCAACAACCAAAATGACCAAACTAATCATTAGAGTTGCATTTAACGTATTACGGGTTTCTCCAAAAAAACGCTGAATTCTTAAATAAATAGGCCAAGTCATATAAGCAATGATGGCAGCCCAAAGTACAGGTACAATAAAGTATTTCAGGATATTAAATCCTAAAAAAATCAAAATAAAAAACAGCCCAAATAATAAAACGCGCTGTAAATTAGGAGCGTATGGATGCACGAAAAATATTTCTCTAATTTTCTAAATAGAATAAAGTCATATTAACTGAAAAATAATATGAGGCAAATTTTAAGGGCACATTGTAAAAAACCTTATACATCTCTTTTAAGCGGCTAAAGTCATTTAGAACCACTCTGCTTTATCTTCAATTAATTTATTTAGAACTGGTTGCCATTGGTTTTGGATACTAATAAAGTTTTTTTGAGGTTTATCAAAAACACTTAAACCTTGCATCGCTAAGCTACCATAAGCACTACGTTCAGCAATCCATGCAACTGGTTCCTGTTCAATTTTTTCAAAGAATTGTTGAATATCCTTTGAGCTGGCGCTGTTCGGTTTTACACGATTTGCAAGAAGTAAAATCTGTACTTTGCCTTTACGAATACGCTTAATATCTTGTAAATGCTTCAAAAAGCGACGAGTACTATCTATATCAAAAAATGAAGGCTGAAGTGGAGTAATAATGGCATGAGCTTCACTAATAAGTTGCTCGGCATGCTCACCTGAAAGTGCACCAGGCGCATCAATAATTAAATAATCCAGATTTTTAGGCGCATCACCAATTGATTTCTCGTGACGCCAGTCGAGGCTTTGAATCTTTGTGACGCTATCGGGGCGCTGTTTTAACCACTGTAAAGCCGATTTTTGATTGTCTGAATCTGCTAATGCTACTTTATATCCTTTTTGTGCCAATGCCGTTGCCAACGTAATGGCCGTCATGGTTTTTCCGCATCCGCCCTTTTGATTTGCAATAAGTATCGTTTTCATAAATCCAATTATTTTCAGCAGCACATTTGTTTATGTTTTATACCTTAGCATCTTTTTATGTGAAGGAGATGACCACATTTGACAAAAGTTTAAGCTGTATCGTGATTTTAGATATGATTAGATCTGTAATCTTGATTCGCGCTTTTTTAAGGAAAATTTATGTCTGTATGGCTTGCCATGCTTATTGGTGCTGGAATTGGCATCATTATCACTACTCTTATTTTATCAAACACTCGGAATGGACGAATTAAGGCTGAATATGAGCAATACATTGCTGAACTTGAACTCGAGCATCAACAAGCTCTTACTCAAGCACAAAAGAGAAGTGTAAATACAAGCCGTGCTGTGTTGAAAGGAAAGATGGCAGAACAATTCGCCCCAATTTTGCCAGAATTTCAGTATTTACCTAGCGATGCAAAATTCATGGGTGACCCGGTGGATTATATTATCTTTGACGGATATACCGATTTTCGTGATGGGGATGGTACGGCAGAAGACATTAATATTATTTTACTAGATGTAAAAAGTGGGGGGGCAAGACTCACTAAAGGCCAACAAGCAATTGCGCAAGCTGTTCAGCAAGGCAATGTTCGTTTTGAAACTTTAAGAATTCAGTTGGAAGATTAAACAAAAATTTGAATGCACAAAAATAGACGAAATTCAGCTGTATTGTTACTAAATTCCGATATTTTTTTCATGGCTTAAGACTACTATAAATTGAGGATCTTTTTAATTTGATCTAGCAATATTCGAGGTGTAACGCGATGAAAAAACAACGTTTAATGATGTGCTTGTTGGCTGCTATTGGCATGAGTTCAGCATTTGCATCGACCTCAAGTGAATATAATATTGCCAAAGGACTGAATCCTGTTGAAAAAGACCAGTCCATTTCTGTATTGCAACCTTTTCAGGGGAATTTCAGAATATTGGGTTCAAAAATATATCACAGTGATGAGCAAGCTAAATTTTCACCTATTGACTATGCTGTAAGTTGGGGATTGTTCGCACAACCTGAAATTGCACGCCATATTTCAGTAAAACAGTATGATCGTTATTTAAACTGGAAAATTCCTAAATTACCTGTTCCGGCAGAGCAAGCAATGCAGATGGTGTCTAACATGCACATCATTCCTGCAAACCCTGAAATTGCTCAGCAGATTAAACAGGTTAAACGTGGTGATCTGGTCTATCTTAAAGGTGACCTTGTCGAGATTAAGGATAAAAACCTAGTCTGGAAATCTTCACTTACGCCAACCGATACGGGTGATGGGGCTTGTGAACTATTCCGTGTGCAATCTATTCATTGGGTTGAAAAGCAAAATATATAATTTAAAAAAAGCCTTCATCAATATGAAGGCTTTTTTATTGGTCTTTCGAAATTACTTCTGTTGCGATGCTTTCCAATATTTTAATTGATTTTGCGCTTGTAAATAGTCGGCAAGATCATTGATCTGTTCATCTTTATTGGCTTGCTTATCACTATAGTGTTTTTCTTGATTTTCCCAATATTGATAAATTAGACCTTGTATATAACGGCCTTGTTCAGTTTTTAAATCTAAGTCTTTTAACATGGTCAGTGCAGAGCGCACATTATCAATAGTACGCTGTTGCTCAAACTCTGTAGTGAGGGTTCCAGCTTCATGCATTTTTGCTAATTCACTTTCCATCTCGTCACTCATTTCTGTAAAGCGACGGTCATAATCCTCTAATAGCGCAATATCGTGTGCATCATCAGTAGTGGCAGGGAACGTCTTGACAGGTCTTTCATTCAGTTTTTCTAAGACCTGATCGGTAGAGGATGTCGCCGAGTGTTGCTCAGTTTTTGCCGGCTCATCCGCTTTTTTACAAGCAGTAAGTAATAGGCTAGAGCAAAGCAAAGACATTAATATGACCTGAGGAGTTTTTTTCTTCATAACTTTCAACCAAACCTATTCACTGATTATTTAACGGGTAACGTACTTTTTGAAAGTGATATGCATATGTGACATAAGGAAAATCAATCTGATCTTGAGGACCCAGTCCGGTAAAATCATAAACAATTTTTTCAAACTGTGCTTTGAGTCGTAACTGATCTTTTTCAGTCATTGCAGCAATAAAACTCGTTGAGAGTAAACGTTTACTCACCACTTGTTCAACAGAGCCACGTTGTGACTGTATAAATGTTTGGAGGCTGTCAAATAAAAATAAATTCTGGCCTTCAAACACACGTTTCCACTTTTCACTATGATAACGAGGCGTGTCCCCTTCAAGGGGAAGTAGAAAATCAGCTAAAGCTTTGACCCAATCTGTCCGCTCATCGCGTTGATTCCAAACCAACCCTAAATGTCCTTGTGGTTTTAAGATTCTGTGCATTTCTGTTAGGGTATCGAGGTTGTCAAACCAGTGAAAAGATTGAGCACAAATAATGGCATCAATTTCATGGTCTGTTATAGGAATTGAATTGCTAAAAGCCTGTAATGTTTTGATATCAGGATAAACTTGTTGAAGCTGCTGTAACATCTCGCCAATTGGCTCAACTGCAATAACATCTGCATGTGTTTGTTTTAAGTAGGGTAAGAATTTGCCAGTACCCGATCCAAGATCGATAACAGTAGAATTTTCCTGTATTTGTAGGCAATTTTGCAGCCAACTTACTATTTCTGCGGGATAATTGGGTCTAACTTGCTGATATAGTTCAGCAGCTGAGCTGAAGCCTTTTTGAGCGGCAGGATGTAAGGATTGTGTCATATTTTGCGCTTTTTAATCTGACTGGCATCTATAAAATAAGATACTCCGCAATCATAAATTGGCAAAACACCTATTTTGTTTCATTTTTGACGTTGTATGTGGGAGTAAATTTTCTTTCGGTGTGAGCATGGATAAGCAAATTATTTTTGAAGACGAACACATTAGAGCCATTTTTTTACCCGGCGATTCTAATACATTAGTTCTCTCTTTTGGCGATTTGATTACCCGAGCGAGTGGCTTATCTATCAATGCTGAAAAGTCCCTAATTAAATACCAATACAATGTTATTGGAATAATGCCAAAACAAAAATCATGGTTTCCTCAAGCGAGCATGATTGAGCTGGCAAAAGCGATTTCGCCTATTCTTCAGGGTTTTAAAAATATTGTGGGTTATGGCGGTTCGATGGGCGGCTATGCAGCAATCAAATATTCTAATTTATTGAATATGAATCGTGTGATTGCATTTGTGCCTCAATATTCAATTGATCCTGAACAGGTTGAAGATCGACGCTATGCTGAGTTTTTCGATGCTGAAGCAAATAAAGACATGCAGATTCAGCCACAAGATGTGGATGCGGGGCGTGAATATGTCATTGTTTATGATCCTTATTTTTCGACTGACCGCGAACATTATTTAAAAATAAAAGAGCTGTTGCCAAGCTTACATACGATTCATTTGCCATTTACTGGTCATGAAGCATTATCTGTATTGGCAAGCTCAAGTTTATTGCATGATTTTATTGAACATGAATTTGACGAAATTTATTTTTATCAGCAGGTTCGCAAGGTCAAAAAGCAAAGTAAGTTTTACTTCCGTAATGTACTTGCGCATGTACTTTCGCATCATGATGACATGTTGTTAAAAATATTACGCCAAAATGATTTTCAGCTTGATGAGCGTTATTTTGATAACCCCCTTAAACAGGCTATTACTCGTAGTCTGATAAAGACACAGCAAGCAACTGAGCTAGACTTTCAAAAGTTAGGTATTAAAGTACAGCGAATTCAGGACACTGCAAATTATAACGAAGGATTACAGACCAGCTTTGGCTCAATTTTGGTGTTCAACCTCATCAATTCAAAGTTTGAGAGTTATGCTCTAGATGTTCTATTGGCAAATAAGTCTTATTTAATTCCAATTGTGGCTGAACACACTGGTGTAGTTCACATTGAATTAAATAATGAAACTTATTTGTTAGGGATGAATGATCGCAAAGTCATTAAATTGTTCAAGCGCGAAGAGCCTTTAACGTCTGACATGAGCCCATTTGTAATCAAAAAATATTCCGACTTTTTCGCAATCAGCTATAAGCAATTAAATCTATCTTGTGATGAACAAGGGATGTGTGAATTTATAGAAGGTTCAATCCAGCCGACTGAACAACTAGTCTCAATCAGCTATTAAAATTTTATAGTGGTTAAATAAAGCTCAGGCCTTTAGGTTTGGGCTTTATTTTTTGCTTAAAAAATATTTTTTCATAAACTTATTTGTATATTAATTTGAAGTTCATTATTTAAATAAATAGTGTGTTTGTTCTGCGAATACTTATTGTATTAAAAGTAGATATAGCCACTGGTGAATATAAATACTATATTTTAAAATAAATGGGTTTTATTAATATATAAATTATAGAAATAGTATCAGGTTAATTAAAATACATAAATAATGATGTTTTTTTATAAGATTATGTTTTTGTTATTTATTTTATTTAAGGAAGAGGGGGCTGCTTAAAATAAGTTCACTATTCAAAGATAATTGCATATTTATTTTTTTCTCCTAAAATGATTTTTTACTAAATTGTCGTTACAGTTTTTTATATGCAATCATTAAATTATCGGAATAATGATGCATCGCAACATGGAAGTTCTGCACCTTTGAAACGAGCAATGAGTACTCGACATTTGGTGATGATCTCCCTTGGCGGTGCCATAGGTACAGGTCTTTTTTTAGGGTCGGGTGATGTAATTTCCCAAGCTGGCCCAATTGGCGCAATTATTTCTTATTTTTTAGGCGGTTTAATTGCCTATACCGTGATGTTATGTCTTGGTGAGCTTGCGGTACATGTACCAGAATCAGGATCATTCGGTGAGTACGCTCGTCGCTATATCGGTCCGGGTACAGGCTATATGATCACTTGGCTCTATTGGTTAACTTGGACCGCGACTTTAGGAACAGAATTTACCGCAGCAGCTTTGCTGGTTCGTGAGTGGTTTCCCTCTACTTCTGTTTGGGCTTGGACGCTATGTTTTGGTGCCTTAGTTTTTTTCATTAATATTAGTTCAACGCGATTATTTGCCGAGTCAGAGTTTTGGTTGGCACTTGTGAAAGTTGTCACGATTATTTGTTTTATTGGCTTGGGTTTGTTGGCTATTTTTGGCTTTATTCCTTATCACGGACACGAAACTGCGCCGTTGTTTAGCAATTTAACCGCCCAAGGCTGGTTCCCACACGGGTTATTTCCAATTTTTACAACCATGCTGATTGTTAATTTTGCTTTTTCGGGTACAGAATTAATTGGTGTGGCAGCTGGAGAAGCAGAGAACCCAGCACAGACAGTTCCTAAAGCAATTAATGCTGCTATTTGGCGACTACTGATTTTCTTTGTCGGCACAATTGTTGTAATTAGTTCATTGTTACCATTCCAGCTTGCTGGTTTGAGTGGTAATGAAGTGAGTAATAGTCCATTTGTGACTGTGTTTAATTATATTGGTATTCCATATGCCGAAGATATTATTCGCTTTGTGATTATTACGGCTTTACTCTCTGCTGCAAATTCTGGTTTGTTTGCTGCTTCACGTATGATGTGGTCGCTTTCTGCAAAAAACCAATTACCAAAAATCTTTTCTAAACTTACACCTTCAGGAACACCTATTGTAGCTATTGTGGTCACAATGCTGGGTGCTATACCAGGTTTACTTTCAGAGCAATTTGCACCTGAAACTATTTTTAAGAATTTATTGGGTGTTGCTGCTTTCACCATGGTTGTAGTGTGGATTGCAATTTGCGTATCTCAATTCAACTTCCGTAGACAGTGGTATAAATCAGGTAAAACTGCAAAAGATTTGCGTTTTGCTGCTCCTTTATTTCCTTTGACTCCAATTGTGGGCGGTCTGTTTTGTGCTATTACCTGTATTAGTATGGTGTTTGATCCTTCGATGCAGGTGGGCTTTATCTGTTGTATTGTTTTTATTATTTTGTGCTATGCGAGCTATTTCATCTTCTATCACAAGAAAGATGTGGCGCAGAGCGAAGCAATGTAAGCTTTCACAGGCGTAGTCAAAAGGTCCCATTTGGGGCCTTTTTTATGGTCTAAAGAAAATTAAAAAAGGTTAGATTTTATATATTTTTTTTAAAAATGAATTTTTATTTTTAATCATAGAAACAAATGTTGTTTTATGAATTCACCTTTTATCGGATTTTATTAATATTTATTTATTATAAATATTTAATTAAGTCTATGTTTAGTCTTGTTATTTAATAAAGAGCTGTTTCTGGTTTTTTAGAATAGAAGAGTAGAATAGACTTTATATGGATTTATTGTGGAGATTAGATAATTTTTTAATGTTATTTTAAAAGATTAGGTGTGTTAACTTATTGTTATATAACATTTAAAATATTTGCATTTTTTATATTTATGAATATTTATTTCCTATAAGTTTTTTTTATTAGAGTTAAGGGTTTTTTAATATTTGTTGTTTTTTTATTATAAAATCTAGTTCGATTTGATTATTTTTTCTCTGCTTATTTATTTTAAAATGTTCTAAATGAGTGTGCTCTATGCTATATTTATTGGAAGATTTTATATCTATGTTGCGGCTTGATTTTAAGCAGTATGTGTAGAAATAATTAATCTGTAGGATTATTGAACAAAGTTTATTTTTAAAAAGACTAATGGAGGGATCTATCGATTAGTCAAAAATAATTTTATGGACTCATGATTTTTGTGAATCATAGTTCTTTTTAACTCCCAAACGGTTATGTCACTTCTTTTGTATTTATATTTCAGCCGGCTGGTTTTAGTGGGTTGTGGTTAGTTTTTTGCTTTTATAAAGCTCTCTTTATAAACAGCAATTTAGACAAAAGAAAACTTGTTAAAGATATCGGTATGTAAAAGTAGATCGTACTTTTAGTATCAACAAATGGAATTTAAAAAATCTGATGCTTTAGAAGAGCAAAAGATTTAGTAAATAAACTAAAGCACTGTTATTTCAGAGTTTTAGTTGCTAAATAATAAAGATTGCAGATTTATCAAATCTGAATCTATGAAGGTATATAGGAAAAAAGATGTCAGATCTTTCATATGTAAACGAACACAGCGATGCATGGCAAACTTACTTGGCACAAATTGACCGTGTTGCTCCGTACTTAGACCACTTAGCTGAGTTTATCGACACTTTAAAACGTCCAAAACGTGCACTTATTGTAGATGTGCCAATTGTAATGGACGACGGTTCTATCCAGCACTTTGAAGGTTACCGCGTACAACACAACTTGTCTCGTGGTCCTGGTAAAGGCGGTGTTCGTTACCATCCAAATGTTGATTTGAACGAAGTTATGGCGTTGTCTGCATGGATGACAATTAAAACTGCTGTTTTGAACTTGCCATTTGGCGGTGCGAAAGGTGGTATTCGTGTTGATCCACGTAAATTGTCAAATCGTGAATTAGAGCGTTTGACTCGTCGTTATACGACTGAAATCGGTCACATTATCGGGCCTCAAAAAGATATCCCTGCTCCAGACGTTGGTACAAATGCCAATATCATGGGTTGGATGATGGATACTTATTCTACTAGCCAAGGTTACACGGTAACTGGTGTTGTAACTGGTAAACCAGTTCACTTAGGTGGTTCTTTAGGTCGTGTAAAAGCGACTGGTCGTGGTGTATTCGTTACAGGTCGTGAAGTAGCTGCAAAAATCAATTTACCAATTGAAGGTGCGAAAATCGCTATTCAAGGTTTTGGTAACGTAGGTAGTGAAGCTGCTTTCTTGTTTGTTGAATCAAAAGCGAAAGTTACACACGTTCAAGACCATACAGGCACTATTTTCAATGCGGATGGTATTGATCTTGAAGCTTTACGTGATCACGTAAATGCAAATCAAGGCGGTATTGGCGGCTTCGCTGGCGCGCAATCAATTGCTGATGAAGATTTCTGGACAGCAGAAGTTGACATTATTGTTCCTGCTGCATTGGAAGGTCAAATCACTGTTGAGCGTGCTCAAAAACTTAAAGCTAAGTTGATTTTAGAAGGCGCAAACGGCCCGACTTATCCTAAAGCTGAAGACGTATTAGTTGAGCGTGGCATTGTTGTAGTACCTGACGTGGTATGTAACGCCGGCGGTGTAACTGTAAGTTACTTCGAATGGGTTCAAGACATGGCGAGCTACTTCTGGACTGAAGAAGAAATCAATGAGCGTTTAGACAAATTGATGGTTCAAGCTATGGATGACGTTTGGAACACAGCGAATAGCAACGCTTGTACTTTACGTACAGCAGCTTACATCTTGGCATGTGAGCGTATTTTAAAAGCTCGTAAAGAGCGTGGTATTTTCCCAGGCTAATCTGCGGAAATTACTTTTAGGAAAAGTGGTCTGAGCAAATATTAAGGATGTTATAGGGTTATTTGTTCAGCCCCTTTTTCTGAATTATTCAAATTTAAGTGTTATCGAATATATTAAATAAATACTGAGGTAAGCATGGAACAGCCAATTTCTGTAACTCGAAGCAACTTTAACGACTGGATGGTTCCAGTTTTTGCACCGGCAAATTTCATTCCGGTACGTGGTGAAGGTTCACGTATTTGGGATCAAGAAAATAAAGAATATATTGATTTTGCAG